>NZ_JAKLRZ010000004.1:0-45816 GCF_021892025.1 Enterobacter cloacae complex sp. ECC445
CCCGGAAGGAGCCCCCCCCCTGTACAAACCCATAACCGTCATCATCTTCATTCTCCTGACCCTCGCCACCCTCGCAAAAACAGGCATTTTTTCCTTTGGATAATCCTCAGGTGAAATCTCCTTCATCGGGCCACATTGATCTCATTACAGTTTTTTCCTAAAGCCATCCCGCTTCGCCTGTGCCATGCTGAATCACGCTCATAACCGAAAACGTTAAATGAGGATATTATGAAAAAAACAATTATCGCATTATCTGCCGTTCTGCTGGCTTCCCCAGTATTTGCTGCGACCACACATGCAACTGACGATACCGTCGCGGCGGCGAACGCAAACGCCAATGAGGCGAAGCAAAAACTGCACGAAGAGCAGAACAAAGGTGAAGAGCTGAAGCTGAAACAGCAGCATGCTGCGGAAGGTAAAAGCGAAAGCCTGGGCAGCAAGGTCAGCGAAGACTCCCAGAAAGCCTGGCATAAAACCAAAGAAGGCACCGAGAAAGGGTGGGATGCCACCAAAGAAGGCGCTGAAAAAGGCTGGAATAAAACCAAAGAAGGTGCCAGCGAGCTGGAAAAGAAAGTCACTGAGTAATCTTTACGCTCACGAAAGGCCGCGCTTGCGGCCTTTTTTATTTCTTCGAATATAATTAGCACTTCAGGCGTTTACGCAGTGCGCGCTTATCGGAGAAACCACTATGTATCGCCTTTTCGCCTTTCTGACCGCCCTGCTGTTATGCCCGCCCCTGTACGCAGCGCCAAAAAGCTACCTTATCGACACCGATAACACCGCCATTCGGCTTTCGTGGCATGCCTTCGGCGGCATCCTCTCCTGGGCGACGTTCAGCGGCGTGACGGGTTCCGTGACGCTCAACCCGGAAAACGACGTCGACGACCATATCCACGTCACCATTCCTGTGGCAACCCTGGTGGCCTCAAACAAGCTGCTCACCTGGCAGCTGAAAAGCGACATGTTTTTTGAATCCGAGCGCTACCCGACCATCGAGTTTATCAGCTCTCGCGTGGTCGCCCTGGGCGCCGGACGGTTCAGGGTGTTCGGCACGCTGACAGTACGAAACATCGCCCGGCCGGTGATTCTGGAGGCCGTAGTGAGAGACCCGCACGCGCAGGCCCCCACGCTTGATGCCACGACGGCGATCTCGCGCGCGTCCTACGGGATGGATAAATTTGCGCTGGTCGTGGACGATCGTATTGCCATCGCCATTGCGATTAAGACGAACGATGCGCCGTCATCCTGAGATGAGGCGCTGGAGCTGCTCCGCGTTTGCCCGCAGGTGAGCCAGCGGATTGCGGCCAATCAGGACAAACTGGTAGCCCCCATCCTGCCACCACGCCAGGTTCATGCTGTGCCGCTGCTCCTGGCGGAGCGCGGCCGTCGTCTTCTCATCTACGGGCGAGATACAGAGCGCCATCGGGCCGTAGTCGGCGTCGATCCAGGCAATCTGCGCGATAGAGGTCGTTTCATAGCGCAGCATGCGCACCATTTTAAGCTCTGCCCCTCGCAGAATAAGCTGCGGCATAGTTAGCTTCATGCCGATATCCTGCGCCGCCCGTTCCAGCCCGCGCTGCAGGACCGGCGCTGCGCTGTCCATATCCAGCAGCGTCTCGACGCTGTACAGGGACATATATTGCGCTTCGAGGTCGCGGATATGGGCGTTTTCATCTTCTGGCGCGGAAGCGGGCCGCAGCAGGTAGCCCAGCCCGGAACCCACCAGCAAAAAGCTGACCGACGCGGCAATCAGCGCCCGCCTGCTGACGCCAACCGTCGTGGAGGATTGCGGATCGGGAAGCGCCGCCAGGCGCGCCTGCATCGTCTCTAAAGGCGCATCATCCAGCAGGGAGGCAAACGCCCCGGCGTAATCCTGGCTGCTTTTCATCAGTTCGGCGGTTCGCCCGGAAAGGCGTTCGTCACGTTTCAACTGCTCTTCAAATTGCTCCGCGTCGGCGCGGCACATCTCGCCGTCTATCCATGCCACGATAGCGTCGTCGTTATAGGGCGGTGCAAAACGGGGCGCGTTCATGAGCGTTTCTCCTTTACCGGGGGCAGTACGTCAGCGGACCTGGCAAGCCGAGCCCGTGCCGTGGCAAGCCGGCTCATCACGGTACCGATCGGCACTGCCAGCGTGTCCGCCGCCTCCTGGTAGGTAAAGCCTTCGACATAAACTAAAAATACCGCGTTGCGCTGGGCTTCGGGCAAGGCGTTAACGCGCTGCATCACCTTGAGATAATGCAGGCGCGTCTCATCCTGTTCCCGGGTGTCCGGCGCCAGAAGTTCGTCACTGGTAACAAATCCCTGCCCCTGGCGCACGTATCGCGCCCGCAGCTCTGAGATCCAGATGGAGTGCAGGATCGCGAACAGCCACCTGTCGATGCGCGTGCCCGGCGTATACTGGCTGCTTCTTTCAAGCGCACGCACGCAGGTGGACTGAACCAGCTCTTCGGCGATATCCCTGTTGCGCGACAGCACCAGACCATAGCGCCAGAGGCGCCGCAGGTGTGCGGCGAGCTGTTGACGAACCTCACTGGTTGCGATGGGTTTTCCCTCCACGAGAAAATCAGGATTCCGGATGCCCGCTGATGGCGGCCTGCAGGTCGCGGTACTCCTCGCAGGACTGGCCACAAATACCGGCAATCACCTTCAGCTGTTCTTTCGCGAGGTCGGGACGTCCTTTCACCATCCACGCTTCACCGAGATACTCCCGGGCTTTGGCATAATCCGGTGCGATAGCCAGCGCGCGCTGGTAATAACCAATTCCTTCATCCGTGCGGCCAAGCTTGCGCGTGGCGAACCCGCGATAGTTCCACGCTTCCGCCGTATTGCCATTTTTCAGCGAATCGAGCAGGTTCAGCGCCGCCTGGTACTCCCCTTTCTTCGCGAGATGGTACGCATAGTTGGTTTTGTCCTGGTCGCTGAGGCTGCTGCTCTTGTCCGGCACGCATTTCTGGGTGGCGCTGTCGTACACCTGCCCGGAAGGGCAGTCGGGCGTTTTGCTCTCGATACTATTATCGCCCATTGCCAGCGCCAGGGGGGACAGCAGGGAAAAAATGAGCGCCGGGATCAGGCGAAACGAGGTCGTGTTCATAGAAAGCTCCAGGGTAAGAAGGAAGTGACGTCAGTAAACGCCCGACTGGCGATTTTTATTCATTCTCCCCGCGACTTTTTTGCTGCCCCAATCGGGCTCACGCAGTTGCATCAACAGAAATAAATTTGGTTATTCCGCCCTGCCTTAACGTTATTATTCTCGCGTAATAGCAGAATTTTAATCCCGCACAAAAATATATTTCAGTTTATAAGCAACATAATATATCTTATATCAAAAACGTTACCCTAACTTAAATGCATATTAAGCACGCTTAAATAACCACCTTTTTCAATATATTCAAAACACTTCCAGGCAATTATCTCACTGAATGAAGCCCATAAAAAAATAATACTACACCATAAAAATAACTCCATACAAAACAACCAATTAAACCAATAAAATCATTAACAACTTCACTATACCTATGCCCTCTTCATTTTCCCCGCCTTTATTTACCAAAGCTTAAGTTGCACAACCCGTGTTTTCTGTCTATATCATTTTTATATTCGCAAAAACAATTCCTCTATTAATTACAGGGTTATATAAGACACGAAACACCCATAAAAACGGTTCTCTTTTATAAGTCATTAGATTCGCTCTGATGTTGCCACTCTGAATACTGGCGGGCATCGTGCGCGCTAAAAACGACGGTCAGCGCTGCGTATAACAGCGACTGCGCCGGGGGCGCCCTTTACCTTCTGCAGAGATGGCTCGTCTTACTCGCCGTTCATGACACACCTGCTGGAGTAATTACTAAATGAGCCAAATCTCTGTTATATCGAAACTTACTGGCGTGGAAACAACCACGGAAGGCACACAGGTTACCCTGAGCCATTCCTCGATCGTTGAGCTTCATGTCGAGCGGGCTGATATCTCCCACTTCGCGCGAAACGGTAACGATCTGCTGGTGACGTTAAATTCCGGCGAGGTGATCACCCTTAAAAACTTCTACGTTGCGGACGCGCAGGGGGTGAGTCAGCTGGTTCTGCAGGAGAGCAACGGCGCATTATGGTGGATTGAAGATCCTACCGGGGCCGCCACGTACGAATCTATCGCGTCAACGGACGTGCTGCTTGCGAGCTCCGGAAGTGACGCCGGTGGTGCCGCCATCTGGCCATGGGCCCTGGGCGGCATTGTCGCCGCGGGCGGCATCGCGGCGCTAGCAAGCGGCAGCGGTGGTGGAGGTGGAGGCGGCAGCGGAGATGGCGGTAATAACAACGGCAGCACCCCCGCAACACCCGTCGATCCTGCCGATCCGGATACAACCCCGCCGAACGCGCCTTCCGGTCTTATGTTCTCTTCCGATGGCAAAACCGTCACCGGCACCGCCGAACCCGGCAGTACCGTCACGCTGAAAGATGCGAACGGCAATGTCATTGGCACGGGAAAAACGGGCAGCGACGGCAACTTTAGCGTCACCCTCGGCACACCGCTGACCAACGGCGAGCAGGTCACCGCCACCGCTACGGATGCGGCCGGGAACACCAGCCAGGGCGCAACGGTCAACGCGCCGGATCTCACCGCACCCGATGCGCCAACGATCGGCAGCGTCATTGACGATATCGCCCCTCAGACGGGTACGATAGCCAACGGCGGCAGCACCAACGATCGGCAACCGCAGCTCACCGGCACCGCCGAACCCGGCTCTACCGTGACGATTTATGACGGCGGGATAGCCATTGGCACAGCGGTCGTGGCCAGCAATGGTACATGGACATTCACCCCGTCAGTCGACCTGAGTGAAAGCACCCACCAGATTACCGTTCGGGCCACCGACGCCGCTGGCAACACCGGGCCGGCCTCCCCGGTGTTCACCTTCACCGTCGATCTTACCCCGCCAGCAACACCGACCGCGATTGTGCTGACCGACAACACGGGCCTCATCAAAGGAACCATTACCTCCGGCATGCCCACCGACGAGTCAAAACCGATCCTGGCGGGAACGGGCGAGCCGGGAGGAACCATCACCATTTACGATAACGGCGTGGTCATTGGCACAACAACGGTGCTGCCCAACGGTACCTGGAGCGTTACGCCCAATGCCCCGCTCCCGGACGGGACACACTCCATAACCGTCACTGAAACCGATGCCGCCGGAAACCAAAGCACGGCATCCACACCTATCACCTTCACCGTAGACACCACCCCGCCGCCAGCCCCTGGAAACCTCGTCGTATCAAACGATGGCGGCACCATCAGCGGCATCGCGGAGGCAGGCAGCACGGTGACCGTCCGTGAAGGCGACGTGACCCTTGGCACGGCGGTTGCCGATAGTCAGGGCAACTTCAGCCTGACCCTGACCCCGCCGAAGCTCAACGGTGAAATCCTGACCGCAGACGCCACCGACGCGGCAGGCAACACGAGCCCAACCACCTCCGCGGCGGCACCGGATATTACCCCACCGCAGACGCCAGCCATCGTGTCAGTCATTGATGACGTGGAGGCCACCACCGGCCCCGTAGGCCCGAACGGGCTCACCAACGACCGGGCTCCGACCGTGAACGGAACGGGCGAAGCGGGCTCGACCATTACGATTTCTAACGGCAGCGTTATCCTCGGCACGGTGGTGGTTCCCGCCTCCGGCCTGTGGAGCTTTACGCCGCCCTCCCCGCTGGCCGACGGCACGTATGTGCTCACGGCAAAGGCGACGGATCCCGCCGGTAACCAGAGCGGAACCTCAGCCGCGTGGATAATTAACGTCGACGGAACGGCACCTGACGCCCCGGTGATTTTACAAGTCGTGGACGATGTGCCCGGGGGAGCCGTTGGCTCGCTCGATCCAAATGCCACGACCAATGACGCCACCCCAACGCTCAGCGGTACCGCCGAAGCCAACGCCACGGTCATCCTCCGCGTAGACGGCGTGGCTATCGGTACGACCGTGGCCGATGGTCTGGGCGTATGGGTCTTTACGCCTTCCTCGCCGATTGGTGAGGGGCCTCATGCCCTGACCGCCGTCGCGACCGATGCGGCGGGTAACGCAAGCGGCGTCTCCAACGCCTGGACTCTGACGATTGACAGCGTCGCGCCTGCGGCTCCGGTGATTACCCAGGTGATAGATGATGTGCCCGAGCGCCTCGGAGCGCTTAACTCCAACGACAGCACCAACGATACCACCCCCACGCTCAACGGCACGGCTGAACCGGGCTCGACGGTTACCGTCCGCCTGGACGGAACCGATCTTGCCTCGGTTCCGGTCGACAGCAACGGCGTGTGGACCTATACCCCTACCGTGCCGCTTGGGGAGGGGCCTCATACCTTTACCGTCGTCGCCACCGACGCGGCAGGCAACACCAGCCTGCCGTCAACCGACTTCAACGTTATCGTCGATACCACACCGCCTGGGGCAGTGACCATCACAGCCGCGCTTGATGACGTCGGCGGCGTGCAGGGCCCGCTCAACAGCGGCGATACGACGGATGACACCCAGCCGCTGCTGCAGGGCTCCGCACCCGCGGATGCGACGATAACCGTCTATGACGGCACCACGCTGCTCGGCACCGCCACCCTCGATGGCATCGGCGGCTGGAGCTTTACGCCGGTCACCCCGCTCACCGATGGCCCGCACTCGCTGACGGTTCACGCCACGGATGCCGCAGGCAATACCACCGTCTCCAGCCCGTTTGTCCTGACGGTGGATACCGTCGCGCCTGCCACGCCGGATACCCCGGCGATTACCGTCAATCCTGACGGCGGCGCAATTCAAACGCCGCTGAACCCGGGCGAAATCACGCGCGACACCACGCCAACCCTGAGCGGCATCGGTACGGCGGGCGATACCGTGACGATCTACAACGGCGGCGTCAAAATCGGCGACACGGTAGTGGACACTAACGGCGACTGGTCCTGGACGCCAGCCACCCCGCTGCCTAACGGCACCTACGACATTACCCTGACCGTGACCAATATGGACGGTACGGGTAACGAAAGCGCCCCGTCGCAGCCGGTCACCATCACCATTGATACCGACCCGCCGGCGACGCCTGCGGCACCGATCGTCACCGACAGCGTCACCCAGATCACCGGCCCCGTTCCCGATGGCGGCACCACCAACGATCCGCGCCCGGTGCTGAGCGGCACCGGCACGCCGAACGACGTTATCAACATCACCGACACCGTCAACGGCACGCCGACCATCGTGGGCACCGTTACGGTAGACAGCAACGGCAGCTGGAGCTGGCGGCCTGACAGCAATATTGCGGAGGGTAGCCACGCCTATACCGCCACCGCCACCGACGAGGCAGGCAACGTCTCTGACGCGTCGCCAGCGATTACCATCACCGTGGATACCGTCGCGCCGGATACGCCGGTGATTAGCGCCGTGGGCGGCGCGCCGGATGGTGGCTTGACCACGGACTCA
Source organism: Enterobacter cloacae complex sp. ECC445 (assembly GCF_021892025.1). NCBI lineage: Bacteria > Pseudomonadati > Pseudomonadota > Gammaproteobacteria > Enterobacterales > Enterobacteriaceae > Enterobacter > Enterobacter cloacae complex sp. ECC445. The sequence goes on from NZ_JAKLRZ010000004.1 coordinate 7,455, forward strand.
ACGCCGACGGTCGGCGGTACCGGCGTCAACGGCGAGACGGTGATCGTCTACAACAACGGCGTCGAGCTGGGCCGCGTTGCGGTGGTTAACGGAGAGTGGAGCCTGACGCTTCCAACGCAAACGGACGGCCCGCTGAACATCACCGTGGCGGGCGTGGACGCGGCGGGCAACGTCAGCGAGCCCAGCCCGGTCTATACCGTCACCCTCGATACCGTTGCGCCTGGTATCCCGCAGATTATTACCGTCTCAGACAGCCAGCTCACCAACAGCGTGCTCTACACTCGCGATGGTGTACCTACGCTCACCGGGACCGGCGAACCGGGGGCCACGGTTATCGTCTCCGTGAACGGCACCCCTTCGGCAGTACCGGTAACGGTCCAGCCGAACGGCACCTGGAGCTGGACTGCCGACAGCACCCTGACCGATGGAACCTATACCTTCACCGTATCGGCCACGGATCCGGCCGGTAACACCTCAGGCAGCTCAGCCCCGCTGAGCGTGACGGTAGATACCGCCGCGCCTGCCGACCCGATCAATATGGCACTGGCTCAGGAGGGAACGCCCCTGACCGGCAACGCCGAGGCGGGAAGTACCATTATCGTGAAAGACAGCGGCGGCACGGTCATTGGTAGCGGCGTTACCGCCGGCGACGGCAGCTTCTCCATTGCGCTCTCTCCGGCGCAGCTGGATCCCGCCACGCTGACCGTGAGCGCCACGGATGCCGCAGGAAATGCCAGCCCGGGCGCGTCCTTTATCGTTACCGACTCCCCGCTCGACCTGCCGCAGGTACCCGTCATTACGGCGATCGTCGACGATACTGCCCCGCTGACTGGCGACGTGAAAGGCCAAACCACCAACGACACCACGCCAACGCTCACCGGCACGGCCGAGGCGGGGAGCCTGGTTACCATCTACCTGGACGGTGGCGTGACGCCCGTGTCGACGGTGACCGCCGACGGCAGCGGTAACTGGAGCTATACGCCTGCCGCGCTTGGTGAGGGTCTGCACACCTTTGAGGTTACCGCGACGCTCAACGGTGCGACAAGCGGCCGCTCTCCAGCCGCCAGCGTCACCGTTGATCTCACCGCGCCGGGCACGCCAACCATCGGCGCGGTGATTGACGACGTGGGTCCAGTCACCGGCCCGTTGACCAACGGCCAGTCCACCAACGATAACCAGCCGACGCTGACCGGCAGCGGGGCGGTGGGGGATACCGTCTCCGTTTACAACAACGGGACGCTGCTGGGCAGCGTGGTGATCGGCAATACCGGCAACTGGAGCTTTACCACGCCGACGCTGACGGACGGCTCTCATGTTCTCACCATTCGCGAGACCGATCCGGCGGGGAATGAGAGCGCGCCTTCGGCGGGATTCACCGTTGTGGTGGATACGATTTCCACCACGCCGGTTATCACTAACGTAACGGATGATGTCGGCAATGCCGCCACTACCGTGGTCAGCGGCACTCCAACCAACGACGCCACGCCAACCCTTTCAGGCACGGCGGAAGCCAACAGCGTGGTGACGATTTTTGATGGCGGCACGCAGATTGCCGTGGTCACGGCTGACGTCAACGGCGCATGGACGTTTACCCCGGACACCGCGCTCGGCGAAGGCTCGCACAGCTTTACCGTTCGGGCGACCGATCCGCTGGGCAACGTCAGCGCGGTCTCTGCACCGTGGAGCGTGGTGGTTGACCTGACGGCACCGACGGTGCCAACGCTGGATACGGTGAATGACGACGTCCCCGGCGGCGTCACTGGCAACCTTACCAGCGGGCAGGTCACCAACGACAACACCCCAACGATCGGCGGTACCGGAGAGGCTGGCAGCACGATTCACATCCTGAATAACGGTACGGAGATCGGTACGACAACCGTAGACGTAAACGGGAACTGGTCCTTCACCCCGACCACACCGCTGGACGACGGCAGCTACACCCTTCGCGCGTACGCAACGGATGTCGCGGGCAACGCCTCGGCTAACTCGACGGTCTTCGCCTTTACCGTGGATACCGCAGGCCCGGTTGCGCCGGTCGTTACCAGCGTCATTGACGATATCGCCCCGGTCACCGGGACGCTCACCTCAGGCGGCGCAACCAACGACGCGCGCCCGACCTTCAACGGCACGGGCGAAGTGGGTACCACGGTGCATGTCATCGTAGACGGCAACGAAATCGGCACTGCGGTGGTCAATGCCCTCGGCAGCTGGACCTTCACGCCGGGGAGCGATCTGAGCGACGGACCGCACGCCATCGTCTTTAACGCCACCGACCCGGCAGGCAATGCCAGCAGCGCAACCGCGCCGTTTAACCTGACGGTGGATACCAGCGTGCCGTCTGCGCCGGTTATTTCAACCGCGGCAGACAACGTGGGCAGCATCCAAACCCCGCTCTCTTCAGGACAGAGCACCGATGACACTACGCCGACGCTGAACGGCACCGCGACGGCCAACGCCACGGTCACCGTGTATGAGAACGGGCAGCCGGTCGGCACCGCGCAGGCGGATGGCACCGGCGCATGGAGCTTTACGCCGTCAGCGCCGCTGTCCAGCGGCAGCCATACCTGGACGGCCACGGTCACCGATGCCGCGGGGAACGTCAGCCCGGCCTCGCCAGGCTTTACCCTGGTTGTCGATACCACGGCACCGAACGCGCCGGTCATCAGCCAGGCGATAGACGACGTGGGAAGCATCACCGGCCCGCTCACGTCCGGGCAAACAACCGACGATACCGTACCGCGCCTTGTCGGAACCAGCGAACCGTTTGCCACCGTGAAGATCTACGAAGGGACAACCCTGGTCGGCACCGGGGCTGCGGACGCTAGCGGCAGCTGGAGCATCCTGCTCAGCACCACGCTGACGGCGGGCGCGCACAGCTTCACCGCGCAGGCAACGGATGCGGCAGGCAACACCAGCGTGTCGTCCACCAGCTTTAGTCTTACCGTCGACATCACGCCGCCTGCACTGCCGGTGCTGACCAGCATTCTGGATGACGTGGGCAATGCGGCGACGCCGGTTGCCAACGGCGGGATCACCAACGACGCCCAGCCGACGATCTCCGGTACGGCGGAAGCCGGAACGACGGTGAAAATCTTTGATAACGGCGTACAGATCGGCAGCGTGACGGCGACCGGCGGGGCCTGGAGCTATACGCCATCTCCGGCGCTGAGTAACGGTCCGCACACGTTAACCTTTACCGCCACCGATGCCGTAGGTAACGCCAGCGCCCCTACCGCCGGGTATGTGATTAACGTTGATACCGTTGCGCCGGGCGCACCGGTCATCACGTCGGTAATCGATGATGTCGGCAGCGTCACCGGTCCGGTGACCGGCACAAATCCGACCAACGACGCGCGTCCAACGCTGAACGGGACCGCCGAAGCGAATGCCACGGTACGGATCTACGATGGCATCACGCTGGTGGGTACGGTTACCGCCGATGGCAGCGGCAACTGGACCCTGCCGCAAACCACCATCGCGCTGACGGAAGGAACGCATAACTTCACCGCCACGGCCACCGATGCGGCGGGCAACACCAGCGCGGCGTCAGCCGTGACGACGATTATCGTCGATACGATCGCCCCAACGGCGCCGACCGGGACCCTCAACGCCGACGGTAGCGTCCTGACCGGTAATGCCGAAGCCGGCAGTACCGTCAGCATCCGCCTTGCGGACGGCTCGACGGTGACCGCGATTGCGGGCAGCAACGGCACCTATAGCTACACCTTTACGAATAAACAGACCGAAGGCCAGACGCTGCAAATCACCGCCACGGACGCGGCGGGCAACACCTCGCTGCCGGGCTCCGCGCTTGCGCCAGCGCTGCCGCTCTCCGCCAGCAATAACGTCGAAGAGCTGAACCTCAGCACCGCGGCAACCGTCACCAACAGCCAGTACAGCGACTACGGCTTCCTGCTGGTCGGCGCCGTGGGCAACGTTCTGACCCTGCTGGGGAATGACACCGCCCAGGTGAACTTCACGGTGGGCAGCGGCGGCAGCGCGGATATCGTGGTGAACGCCAACGCCACGGGCGCGGTGCTCTCTCTGCTCAATACCCTTGAGCTGGTGGTGCAGCACTACGTCAACGGTGCCTGGACCACCGTGGTGGATACCGGCCAGCCGCAGTTTGCCGATCTCCTGACCCTCGGTGCCACCGGCGTATCGCTGAACCTGACCGGGCTGGCTGACGGCAACTATCGCGTGCTCAGCTATAACACCAACCTGCTGGCGACCGGCTCCTACACCAGCCTCGACGTGGCGGTGAAAGAGACCGGTCCGGGTACGGTTACCGGTGAAACCAGCCTCAACGGCAACGTGATCCTCGACACGGACCCGACCGCAGGCAGCGACAACGCGCCGGCCGGAACCACGGTCTCCGCGGTCACGAACGCGCAGGGCGTGACCACCAGCGTCAACGCCGACGGCACGGTGATTCAGGGCCAATACGGCACGCTGACCATCAACCGCGACGGCAGCTACAGCTACAACCTGACGGACACCAGCGCGGCGGTCATTGGCCGGACGGAGAGCTTCACCTACACCATCACCCATAACGGCGTCAGCGCGTCGGCGAACCTGGTGCTGTCTCTGGGCACCGGTACGGTAGTCAACGGCATTGTGGCGGTGGACGATACGGCCTCGCTGACCTTTGACACCACCGTGAGCGAGATTAATAACGGCGCCTCGTCTCAGGGCGGCTTTACCGTGGTGGGCATCAATCTCGGCAACACGCTGGGGCTTAACCTGCTGGACGACATGACCAACCCGATTATCTACAACGTGGAGGAAGGCACCACCCGCACCATGACTATCCAGGCCTCCGTGGGCGGCGTGGCGCTGGCATCGGTGTTCGATCTCTACGTCTATAAGTTCAACAACGCGACCCAGACCTTCGAGCAGGTCCGCGTCGAGTCGGGCTGGCTGCGCGCCCCGCTGCTGGGGGGCACTTCGTCTCAGCTGACGCTGAACCTGCCTGCCGGGGAGTACCTGTTCTTACTCAATACCGCATCGGGGATCGCCGTCCTGACGGGCTATACGCTGAGCGTCCTGCAGGATCATGTCTACAGCGTGGCGAGTATCAGCGAAACGACCACGGGCGACGTGCTGGCGAATGACCCGGTTCCAGCAGGCACGCTGGTTACCGAAGTGAACGGCGTGGCGGTCAACAGCAGTGGCACAACCGACATTCAGGGGGAATACGGCACGCTGACCATTAATTCGTCCGGCCAGTACACCTATACCCTGAGAAGCGGCGTGGGAGCGGACCATATCAGCACGCCGGATACCTTCGTCTATACCGTCACCGCGCCAGACGGCACGAAAGACACGGCATCGCTTAACATCACCCCCACCGCGCAGGCGATGAATGCGGTGAACGACGTCAGCGCCGTGATGGACGTGACGTCAGTACACCATACGTCGGCGTACTCGGATACTACCGTGGGAACGGCAAGCTGGACGACGGCCCTGCTTTCGTCAACCCAGGGCAGCGGCAGCGGCACCTTTGTGGTCGACCCGAACACCGCGCTGCACAACGCGTCGCTGCACTTTAACGTGGCCTCGCTGCTGGCGCTGGGTGGGCTGACGGTTAACTGGTCCATTAGCGACGGTTCGGGCACGATCCGCAGCGGCTCCTTCAGCGGCGGCTCGCTGCTGGGCGGCAGTATCGACGTTCCGCTGACCGGGCTGGATCTCAACGCCGGGACCTATACGCTGAACTTTACCGGCAGCGTCCCGGGCCTGAGCGTGGGGAACATCACCATTACCCCAAGCGTGAACGGCACCACCTACTCGCTGACTGATTTCGACGCGACCGGCACCCACACCGTCAACGGCAATATCTTCGACGGCACCGACTCGGGCGGCGTGCTGGATCAGCTGCACTCGGTGGACACCCGCCTGAGCGTGACCGGCTACAACGGCGTGACCACCACGCTGGATCCGTACACCGGCAGCGCAACGGTGAACATTACCGGCCATTACGGCATCCTGGCGATCGGCGCAGACGGCCATTACACCTATACCCTCAACAGCGGGGTATCGCTCTCATCCATCACCTCGAAGGAGACCTTCAACTACACCCTGACCGATGCGACCGGGAAGACGGACAGCGCCTCGCTGACCATCAACATGGCGCCGCAGTTCATCAGCTCTGAACATAACGACGTCATTACCGGCACCGCCTACGGCGACACGCTGATTTACCAGGTGCTGAACACTACGGTGGGGAACGCCACGGGGGGGAACGTCAGCAGCAGCGCGGGCGACCACTGGACCGGCTTCTCGCTGGCGCAGGGGGATAAAATCGACATTAGCGACCTGCTGGTGGGCTGGAACGGTAGCGCCTCCACGCTCGGGAATTACCTCCATGTCACTAATAGTAATGGCAATACCGTGATCTCCATCGACCGTGATGGTGCAGGGAGCACCTACACTAATACCACGCTCGTGACGCTTGATGGCGTTCAGACCACCTACGACGAGCTCGTTAACCAGCAACACATCATTACCACATAGCACCTGCAGTACCTAACCCGGGCGCACAGCGCCCGGGCATTAATAATAAAGCTGCACTTATTTTATTAGGGACATGACATGGGAATGAAGATGCCTTACTGGTGGCTCTCGTGCTGCCTGATATCTGTGCCCGCTCTCTGCGCGAACCCGGCGGCAACTATCAATACGGGCCAACTGCGCGAAACGCAGGAACTCCCCTCGCTCAACGGCCGCGTCGCCCCGACGGCTGGCAACGCCGCGCCGGGCTCATTGCAGCTTGGCGAAGCCGTCAACCGCGCCGTTACCTGGCATCCGGCCATCAGCGAAGCCGTGGGAAAACTCTACCAGCAGAGCGAAGAGGTGGACGTCGCGAAATCGAAATACTATCCGCAGATTAATGCCGGCGTGGACAACGGTTACTCCCACGACGGCGACCAGAACGGCTTTACGCCGTCGCTGGTGCTTTCTCTCTCTCAAATGCTCTACGACTTTGGCAAAGTGGCCAGCCAGGTGCGCGCCGAAAGCGCCGGGGTCGCCCAGCAGCAGGCTAACGTGCTGGTGAGTATCGACACCATCGCCCACGACACCGCCGTCGCCATGGTGCAGGTGCAAACCTGGCAGCAGATGGTCGACACCGCCAAAGAGCAGCTCGACGCCCTCTCCTCCATCGGCTCGCTGACCCGCCAGCGTAATGACGAAGGCGCCACCTCGCTCTCTGACGTGGTGCAAACCGATGCCCGTATCGAAGGCGCGCGCGCGCAGCTGATGCAGTACCAGGCCAATCTCGACAGCGCCCGCGCCACGCTGATGAGCTTTCTCGGCTGGAACAGCCTGAACGATATCAGCAATGATTTTCCGCAAAAGCTGGGCCGCAGCTGCGATGTCGCCGAGCCGGACGACCGCCTGGTTCCCGCGGTGCTCGCCGCCTGGGCGCAGGCGAACGTCGCCCAGGCGAATCTCGACTACGCCGACGCGCAGATGACGCCAACCGTCTCGCTGGAGCCGGAGGTACGTCACTACATGAACGATCGCTACGCGGGGAGCGACACGCGGGATCGCACCCAGTATTCCGCCTGGGTAAAAGTGCAGATGCCGCTCTATCAGGGCGGCGGCCTCACCGCCCGGCGTAACGCCGCCGGACACGCGGTGGAAGCGGCGCAGTCCACCATTCAGCGCACGCGCCTTGACGTCCGCCAGAAGCTGCTGGAAGCCCGCAGTCAGGTGATGAGCCTGCAAAGCACGCTGCAAATTCAGGGCCGCCAGGAGGCGCTCAGCGCCCGCACCCGCGAGCTTTACCAGCAGCAGTATCTCGATCTCGGGTCGCGCCCGCTGCTCGACGTGCTCAACGCCGAGCAGGAGGTCTACCAGGCGCGCTTCACCCAGCAGCAGACCCTCGGTCAGCTGCACCAGCTGCAGCTCAACTGCCTGTATAACACCGGCCAGTTGCGCCATGCGTTCGATCTTGATAACCGCACCATCCAGACCGTGGAGATCCAGCCATGACGCAGCGTGAAATCCCGCAAGGTGAAAACATGACGGACGAGGCGCTGGCGCAGTGGGCGCAGGCCTTTGGCTTTGTCGCCACGCGCTACCGCGTCGCCTGCTCTCCCGGCGCGCTGATTGCAGGCGCGCCGTGGCTGAAAGGCAAACCGATGGTTCCCGCGCTCACTCAGCTGGCGCGCGAGGCGGGGCTGTCGTTTCAGCTGCTCACCGCTGACCAGCAGTCGATCAACAGCTGGCGTCTGCCGGTGGTGGTGGCAATGAATGACGGCCGGATCGGCGTAATCGAGCACTTCGACGGCGACGACACGCTGGAAATCAGCTTCTTCGACGAGGAGACCTACACTAACCGCCTGTCGATGACGGCGACGCTGCCCGCCATCCGCCACGTGATTGCCCTGCGTCCACTCGCCGCGCTGAAGGACAGCCGCGTGGATGCCTATATCTCAAAATACCGTCCGGACTGGCTCTACCGGCTGGTGATGCGCGATCTGCGTCCCTACAGCTGGGTGATGCTCGCCGCGCTGTTTATCAACGTGCTGTCGCTCTCCGGGATCGTCTTTTCCATGCAGGTCTATGACCGGGTGATCCCCGCCCAGTCCTACCCGACGCTCTACGTCCTGACCATTGGGGTGCTGATTGCCACCCTGTTCGGTTTTGTGCTGCGCGTGGCGCGCGGGCACATTATGGATCTGCTGGGCAAGCGCTCGGATATGCGCGTTTCGGATCGCGTATTCGGCCACGCGCTGCGCCTGCGCAACAGCGCGATACCCCGCTCCACCGGCAGCTTTATCTCTCAGCTGCGCGAGCTGGAGCAGATCCGCGAGATGGTCACCTCCTCCACCATCTCAACGATTGTCGACCTGCCCTTCTTCCTGCTGTTTGTGGTGGTGCTGGCGATCATCGCCCCGCAGCTGGCGTGGATCGCCCCGGTCGCGGCGGTGATTATGGTCCTGCCCGGCCTGCTGCTGCAGAAGAAGCTGGCGGAGCTGGCAAAGCAGTCGGCCCATGAATCGACCCTGCGCAACGCGGTGCTGGTGGAGAGCGTGCAGGGGCTGGAGGACATCAAGCTGATGCAGGCGGAAAACCGCTTTCTGCAGCAGTGGAACAGCTATATCCAGATCACCGCCGAATCCGGCCTGCGCACCCGCGAGCTGACCCAGAACCTGATTAGCTGGGGAATGACCATCCAAAGCCTGGTGTATGCCGCCGTGATCGTGGTCGGCGCGCCGATGGTGATCGACGGCACCCTGACCACCGGTTCGGTGGTTGCCGCGTCGATGCTGGCCTCCCGCATGATCGCCCCCATGGCAACGCTGTGCGGCGTGCTGGCCCGCTGGCAGCAGGTTAAAGCGGCAAAAGAGGGGCTGGACAGCATCATGCAGCTTCCTACCGAAAATCAGCGCGAGGAGACGCCGATCCGCCAGGACGTGCTGCGCGGACACTATCTTTTCGAGCAGGCACAGTTCCGCTATCAGCCGGACGATCCGCGCATGGCGCTGCGTATTAACCGGCTGGAGATCCGGCCGGGTGAAAAAGTGGCGATCCTCGGGCGCAACGGCGCGGGCAAATCGACCCTGCTGCAGGCGATGGCGGGTGGGATGGATCTGGCGGCAGGCGAGCTGCGGCTTGATAACTTCAGCCTGCCGCACCTCGACGTCGCCGACGTCCGGCGCAACGTCGGCTTTATGACCCAAAACGCCCGGCTGTTTTACGGCACCCTGCGCGAAAACATCACCCTCGGCATGCCGCGCGCCACCGACGAGGAGATTTTCGGGGCGCTGGAGCTGACCGGCGCGGCGGGCTTCGTGCAGAAGCTGCCCAAGGGGCTGGACTATCCGATCATGGAAAACGGCGTGGGGCTTTCCGGCGGGCAGCGCCAGTCGATTCTGCTGGCGCGGATGCTGCTGCGCGATCCCAACATCGTGCTGATGGATGAACCGACCGCCTCGCTGGACGAGCATACCGAGCGGGAGTTCATCCAGCGGCTGGGCGACTGGCTCGGCAACCGCACCCTCATCGTCGCCACCCACCGCGTGCCGGTGCTGGAGCTGGTGGAGCGCGTGGTGGTGTTGAAAGAGGGGATGCTGGTGATGGACGCGCCAAAAGCCCAGGCGCTCAACAATAGCCGTATGCAGCAGCAACAGCAGCAGGCAGCAACCGGACGGGAGTGGAAAAATGAAAATCAGTCAGCGTGACGTGGCGGCAATGGACGATCTGGATAACGCGCTGGATTCCGAGAGCGGCTACACCGGCGCGCGTCGAATCGTCATCATCTCGCTGCTGATGTTTGTGGTGCTGGGCGTCTGGGCGTGGTTTGGCCTGCTGGACGAGGTCTCAACCGGCTCGGGGAAGGTGATCCCCAGCTCGCGCGAGCAGGTCCTGCAGTCTCTCGACGGCGGGATCCTCACCGAGCTGAACGTTCATGAGGGCGATCAGGTGCAGGCCGGACAGGTGCTGGCGCGGCTCGATCCGACGCGTTCCGAATCGAACGTCGGCGAAAGCGCGGCGCGCTACCGGGCTTCGCTGGCCTCCAGCGCCCGCCTGTACGCCGAGGTGAACGATCTGCCGCTAAAGTTCCCCCCTTCGCTGGCAAAATGGCCGGATCTGATTGCTGACGAAACGCGGCTCTACAACTCCCGCCGCGCGCAGCTGGAGGACACCCAGCGAGAGCTGCGCGCCGCGTTAGATCTCGCCAATAAGGAGCTGGCCATCACCCAGCGGCTGGTGAAAACCGGGGCCGCCAGCCACGTGGAGGTGCTGCGCCTGCAGCGACAGAAAAGTGACCTGGAGCTGAAGCTTACCGACGTGCGCTCGCAGTATTACGTTCAGGCGCGCGAGGCGTTATCCAAGGCCAACGCGGAGGTGGATATGGTTTCCGCCGTCCTGAAAGGCCGCCAGGATTCCGTCACCCGCCTGACGGTAAAATCCCCGGTGCGCGGGATCGTGAAAAACATCAAGGTCACCACCATCGGCGGCGTGATCCCGCCCAACGGCGAGCTGATGGAGATTGTTCCGGTCGACGATCGCCTGCTGATTGAAACCCGCCTCTCGCCGCGCGATATCGCCTTTATCCACCCGAACCAGGAGGCGCTAGTCAAAATCACCGCCTACGATTACGCCATTTACGGCGGGCTGCACGGGGTGGTGGAGACGATTTCCCCGGACACCATCCAGGACGAAGCCAAGCCGGAGGTGTTCTACTACCGGGTATTCATCCGCACCAGCCAGGATTACCTGGTGAACAAGGCGGGCAGGCACTTCTCGATTGTGCCGGGGATGATTGCGACGGTGGACATCAAGACCGGCGAGAAAACGGTGCTGGATTATCTGATCAAGCCGTTTAACCGGGCGAAAGAGGCGCTAAGGGAGCGATAGTCAATCGCCGGGTGACGGCTCCGCCTTACCCGGCCTACGTTCCCGTAGGCCCGCGCAAGCGCAGCGCCGCCGGGCAGTAAACCGCATGCCAGAACTGGAACCTGCCTCGGAGTATTAACCTTTAGTTATGCATCCCACTTCCCTTCAACCGTTGCCCTGGTAATATTAACCGCAGACAGAAATGCACTTGCGCACAGTGCGGGAGTGCATTACCATTCAATCAGCTTCATGGACTGGAGCTCGGCAGCATTATGATTAGTTATTTTCGGGATCAATGGCTTGAGGATTTTTTTCTTTACGGCAGATCGAGCAATGTTATTCCTTCAAATCTGGAAACAGCGCTTGCGAGAAAGCTCGATATCATCAGGGCAGCTACCTCGCACAGGGATTTGCGATCGCCCCCGGGCAATATGTATGAAGCATTGAATCCGCCGCTGAAGGGATATTCCTCAATCCGGGTAAACAGGCAATACAGGCTCGTATTTCGCTGGATAGAGGGTAAAGCAGAAGATCTCTACCTCTCTCCACACAAGTACACGCAACACAAGTGAGGCATCACCTATGACACTTCAACAGGCACTCCGCAAACCCACCACGCCGGGCGACGTGTTGCAGTATGAGTATCTTGAACCGCTCAATCTGAAAATCAGCGATCTGGCGGAGATGCTCAATGTTCACCGCAACACCATCAACGCGCTGGTCAATAACAATCGCAAGCTTACTGCCGATATGGCGATCAAACTGGCAAAAGCCTTTGATACCACTGTTGAATTTTGGCTGAACTTACAGCTGAACGTCGATATCTGGGAAGCGCAATCTAACGCCAGGACGCAGGAGGAGTTGAGCCGTATAAAGACCGTTGCGGACGTCATGGCTAAGCGAAAATCGGGCCAGCCGGATGTAGCCTGACCCGAACAGACGCGGAGATCTCACCCCGCCGGGCGCGGCGCGGTACGGTTATACACCCCAACATAGCGAGCAAACTTACCGATAAACACGCCAGCAAACACGCCGCCGGAGACGATCGCCAGCGCGCTCATGGCGGGCTGCTGCATCGTCTGAGGCGAAACCGCGCTCATCACCCCCAGCACATACTTCACCCCAAACGCCAGCATCATAAACGGCAGCGCGGTGTAGTCTGCCTGGCGGTAAAGGCTGCGCGGCGCCTCTGCGCGGGTAATCACCGCCTGCTTAATCAGGAAATACCCCAGCGCGGCACCGGCGAGGATCCCCGCCGTCCACAGTGCAACGGTCCCGGGAGTCAGCGTGCGGTAGACCACCAGATCGTAAATATCCCAGATAAGAAAGATGCCCGGGATGACGGCAAGCCGCTCCAGCGTGACGGTGGCGGGCCTGCGGGCTTTAATGCCGCGAGAGATAAGGAAGATAAACAGCACCCACACCCAGACGGGCGTATGCGTAACGACACCGAACAGAAATTCAAGCATGGAGATCTCCATGGAGGATCGCGGCCCGTGCCGCCCTGAACGCGTATTGCGCATAACGGCAGAGAAGCCATTATGCGCAGGTCTTTTACAGCGATTTTTTCAGGCGTTGAACCGCTTCCTTCAGCTCTTCGTCCGTTGGCGTGACAAACGACATGCGCAGCGTCGAATGGTCTGGCTCATGGCAGTAGAAAAATTCGCCCGGCACAAATACTACGCCGTTACTTAAGGTTTTTTCCAGCCAGCGCGTGGTATTCCCCCCATTTTTCATCGTCGCCCACAGGAACATGCCGCCTTTCGGCTTGTGGAAGGACATCACCTCGCCCAGCTCGGCTTCCAGTTCGTTGGCGAAGGTCTGATACTTCTGACGATAGGCTTCGCGGATCGTTTTGATCTGCCCGGCCAGACGCCCGGTTTTCAGATATTCGTACGTCATCAGCTGCGAAAGCGTGCTGGTGTGCAGATCGGTGGTTTGCTTCAGGTTCACTACCGCACGCTTCAGCCACTCCGGTACCAGCACCCAGCCTACGCGGGTGCCCGGCGCGAGAATTTTAGAGAAGGTTGAGGTATAGACCACGTTCTCTTCGTTGCCGATATCTTTGGCATGAGCGATTAACGGACGGAAGACCTCATCGGTATAGTTAATTTCGCTGTACGGATCGTCTTCAATAATGACGAAGTCATAGCGCTGAGAGAGTTCCACCAGCTTTTTGCGACGCGCTTCAGAGAGCGTTACGCCGCCAGGGTTACCAAAGGTCGGGACGATATACACCGCTTTGATGCTTTTCTTTGCCGCCAGCGCTTCAAGTTCGTCGACCTTCATGCCGTCGCCGTCGGTGCCGACGGATTCAAAATTCGCCTGCGCCAGGCCAAAAACCTGCAGCGCGGCAAGATAGGTTGGACGCTCAACCACAACGGTATCACCCGGGTTAATTAATGCACGCGCCAGCACGTCAAGCGATTGCTGTGAGCCAGAGGTCACCACCACGTCATCGGCTTTACAGGCGATGCCGCGTCCTTCGCAGATGCGCTGGATCTCTTCCCGCAGTCCCGGTACGCCTTCGGTCAGGCCGTACTGAAACGCCTCGCCAAAATGCTGGGATAATACGGCATCCGCGGCTATTTTCAGGCCTTCATGATCGAACAAAGCCGGGTTAGGGATCCCTCCACCCAGCGAAATGACGCCGGCCATTTTGCTATGTTTTAATAATTCACGGATGGCAGATGATTGCAGGCCCTGCGCGCTGCTGGCGAGTTTACTCACTGACATTCTTTGCTTACCTTCTGTTTTTATAGTGTGCTCAATCTTAGCAGAATATGGGCGATAAATTCCGTCAGCTTGGGCAGGGGGCGTAAATCCTGACGCCACAATAAATGCACCGGCCTCGGCGCGGGCGTGAACGGCTCCAGCACCCGAATCAGCCTGCCGCTTTCCAGATCTTCGGCTACCAGCACTTCCGGCTGCAGCAGTAATCCCGCCCCGGATCTTGCGGCCATCCGCAGCCCGTAGCCGTCGTTGCATCTTAATACCGCGTCCCGTTTCCAGCGCACTTCGCCTTCCACACCCGGCAGCCGCCACTCGTTGCGTGCGGTCCAGACGCTGTGGGACAAGCAGAGATGATCCACCAGTTCGGCGGGCGATTGCGGCGTGCCGTGTCGCGCTAAATAGTCCGGTGCGGCGCAGATCACCATGTTGTAGGGACACAGGTATTTTGCCACCAGATCGTCGTTATGAACGTCACCAATGCGGATGGCGAGATCGACGCCCTCCTCCACCAGATCGACCATCCGGTTAGTCAGATCCAATTCGACGCGCACCTGCGGGTAGCGCTGTAAAAAGGTTGCCGTCAGCGGGGCAATCACGCAGCCGCCAAACGACGTAGGTGCCGTGACGCGCAGGGTTCCGGCGGGCGCGGCGCGCAGGCGTTCAACCGCGTTTTCGGCAATCGCGACCTGCTCCAACACCCGCTTCGCCTCGTCGAAATAGACGCGCCCGGCATCGGTCAGGCTTTGGCGCCGCGTGTTACGCTCCAGCAGGCGGGTGCCGAGCTGTGACTCCAGCAGCGCAACGTACTTTCCCACCATGACCGCCGACATCTCCAGCCGTGCAGCCGCCCCCGTGAAACTGCCGCTTTCAACCACCGCGATAAACGTTTCCATGCCGCGAAGCTTATCCATATTCCAAACCTCAGGTTAGCAATCTTCTAACTGTAGCCCAGTTTATCTGCATTTTTATTTATTAAAGAATGAGGGCTCACAACATAAGGAGTCGGCTATGAAAATCGTCATTATTGGTGCCAGCGGTACGGTCGGTCGGGCAGTAGCGGAAGAGCTGAGTCGTCGCCACGAGGTCATCCGCGTGGGCCGCACGCAGGGCGACTACCGGGTAGATATCACCTCGCAGGCGAGCGTGCAGGCGCTGCTTGAGAAAATCGGCAGGGTGGATGCCATTGTGTCCGCCAGCGGTGGCCTCCACTTCGGCCCGCTCGCGACCATGAAGGACAGCGACTTCAACCAGGGCCTGCAGGACAAGCTGCTGGGGCAGGTGCGCCTGGCGCTGACCGGCCAGCACTACCTGAACGACGGCGGCTCGATTACGCTGATAAGCGGGATTGTGGCGCACGAGCCGATTGCGCAGGGGGTGAATGCCACCACGGTGAACGCCGCGCTGGAGGGGTTCGTTCGCGCCGCCGCCTGCGAACTTCCGCGCGGGATCCGCATCAACCTGATTAGCCCGACGGTCCTGACGGAATCCGCTGAAGCGTACGACGGCTTCTTCCCGGGCTTTGAGAGCGTCCCCGCAGCCACCGTGGCGCAGGCCTACCGCCGCAGCGTGGAAGGCGTGCAGAGCGGGCGGGTGTATAAGGTCGGGTATTAAGCCTTGCGGGCGGTGGCCTCGCCTTACCCGACCTGCAAAACGCGCCCAGAATTCGCGTATGCTAACCGACAGCTAAGGCGGGCCTAGCTTTTAGTTTGTACCCAAAACGCGTGGATAAGACCGGGGATGTAGCCCAGCAGGGTCAGAATAATATTCAGGATAAATGCCCAGCCAAACCCCTTGCCGAGCAGCACGCCCAGCGGAGGGAGAATAATCGTAAAGACAACACGCCAAAAACCCATAAACACTCCGTATACGCTAACCAGTTGAAAATAAAAAAGAGTAATGACTGTAAGCGTAGCCAGCTTATCGGCTTCTGCCATTCAGACCCGTCCCATTTACCCTCTTTTACGCTTTTAACGCTGGCGTAACGTGCGATATTACTTTAGCATTAACTTAATTAAGACAATGCTAAAATAATATGACCGAACTTGAACAACTCCAGGCCAGCGCCGAGCAGGCGGCCGCACTGCTGAAAGCCATGAGCAACTCCCGTCGGCTGCTGATCCTCTGCACGTTATGCGGGGCGCCCGGCACCAGCGCGGGCGACCTGGCGCGCGCGACGGGGCTGAGTCCTTCCGCCACGTCGCAGCATCTGGCGCGCATGCGTGAGGAAGGGCTTATCGACAGCACCCGCGAGGCGCAGCGCATTCTGTACTTCATTAAAAACGATGCGGTACATCAGCTCATCAGCACCCTGAAAACCCTTTACTGCCCGTAAGGAGCGCCCATGTCACTTCCTCTTCTTTCGCCTCGCGAAGCCAATGCCCGCATCGCCGAAGGCGCAATACTGATTGATATTCGCGATAGCGACGAGTACGCCCGCGAGCATATTCCCGCCGCGAGGCTGGTGCCGCTGGAAACCTTACCCGGCGGTCTGAACGCGCAGGCGGGTGAGACGGTGATTTTTCACTGCCAGTCTGGCGCCCGAACGTCGGGGAATGCCGACCGCCTTGCTCAGGCCGCCGCGCCCGCTCGGGCATTTGTGGTCGAAGGTGGCATTCAGGGCTGGAAGCAGGCCGGACTGCCGACCGTCGAAGACAGATCCCAGCCGCTGCCGCTGATGCGTCAGGTGCAAATTGCCGCCGGGCTATTGATACTCTGCGGCGTGGTGCTGGGCTATGGCGTCTCCAGCGGCTTTTTCCTGCTCAGCGGTTTTGTAGGAGCCGGACTGCTGTTCGCCGGAGTGACGGGCTTTTGCGGCATGGCGAGACTGCTCAAGGTTATGCCCTGGAACCGTCGTACCTCATAAGCAGTAATCGGTGAAAGTCACTGTACCCGGCGCCACGCGTGGGCTAAGGTGAAGATCGCTAAAACGATGAGGAGGTAATATGTTTTCTGTCGGTGACTATGTGCAGCCGCGTAAAGGCGGCCCGAAACTGAAAGTGCTCGAAGTGAACGGTGACACCCTTGTGGCGGTTCAGGCCAGCAATGAACAAGGCGAGAAATATACGCTGAAAGCGGCCGATGTAGCGCCGTATACCGAAGAAGGTGATTTCGGCGTCTGCTAAACAGACAGCCGGGCGGAATATTCCGCCCGGTTATCGCCTTAGATCAGAAAATCATCCAGTGATTTCCCGTTTGCCAGCGCGCTGGCAATAGGCTTCGGCGTGCGGCCCTGGCCGGTCCACGTTTTTTCTTCACCGTTCTGGTCAATAAAGCGATATTTCGCTTCACGCGGCTTACGCTTTTTCGTGGGCTTACCCGCCTGCGCAAGCTCAGAACCCAGCAGATCGGTCGGTGAAATACCATCGGCTTTCATCAGCTCCAGCAGGGTATTAATTTTTTCCTGCTGCTCAGCGCGCTGCTGCTCTAATTCCGCCTGCTCACTCCGTTTCTCTTCAGCAACGACCCTGACCTTTTCCAGCATTTCCTCAAGAACGTCCAGGGTTAATTCGCGCGCCATGGCGCGCAGAGTTCGGATATTATTAAGATTCTGTAACGTCAAAGACATATTATTTGAAAACCTTCTCTTTAGGGTAAATAGATAAATCACCGTCAGAATAATTCATTTTCGTGGAAATATCTACCCGCGGGGTCGTTATGCCAATAATGTGAATAGCGTTTACTGTAACCGTTAATATTATCTTAGCCGCTTGTAGAATTCGCACAGACTCAATCACCACATCAATATAAATGGCCAACTTTAATCCAAATCTCAGCATTCCTCGCCCCTTACGGGCGGATTGATTTAACCTGCAACGCCAAAAACATTAACTATCTGATTTTTATATAAAATACGTTAAGCGAGACAGATTATAACGAACCGAACAAAAAACAACCAAATTTAGAGAATTTTGTGGACAAAACGCGATTAAATAAAAATTAATCACTAGTTGTTAGTTCAAACATAGAGATATACGCTATTCACGACAAACAAACCAACCTAAAGCACTAGACGCTTCGGGAAAATCGTTTCTTTTGTGTTCTTCTCAAGGAGTTCAGACATGTTCTCACCGCAATCACGCCTTCGCCATGCCGTGGCGGATACTTTCGCGATGGTTGTCTACTGTTCCGTTGTGAACATGCTGATCGAAATATTCCTCTCAGGAATGACCTTCGAGCAGTCACTTTCTTCTCGTCTGGTGGCTATCCCGGTCAATATCGTTATTGCCTGGCCTTATGGTTTATATCGCGATGCCGTTATGCGTTTCGCGCGTCGTATCAGCCCTGCAGGCTGGGTAAAAAATCTGGCGGACGTGCTGGCGTATGTGACGTTCCAGTCTCCGGTTTACGTGGCCATTCTGCTGACGGTGGGTGCGGACTGGCACCAAATCGCGGCGGCGGTCAGTTCGAATATTGTGGTTTCAATGCTGATGGGTGCGGTATACGGCTATTTCCTCGACTACTGCCGCCGCCTGTTCAAGGTCAGCCAGTACAGCCAGGCAAAAGCGTGATGTGGGGCGACTGGCGCAGGCCAGTCGCGAATTTACTGTACGTCGCCGAACAGCCCCTTCAAAAAGCGCTCCAGCGCCATACGCGAACTGAAACCATGCGGAATACCATAATGCTCATGCCGCTCCCCGCCTAAATAGAGCGGAAATTGCTGATAGTGATCGCAGGTTTTAATATCGGAGGCAGGTTCAGCAAATGACAGACTTCTGTCTTTCAGCGTCGGGTGAATAATGAGCGCGGTACGTCCCATTCTTGCTTCGCGATTAACGTAAACATAATTCTCGCCGCGGCGATATCCATACGCTTTTGACGTCACCTCATCCATGGTGAATCCCTCTTTTTCAAGAACGCGCGCCACCTCATCAGGTCGTAAATACATATCTTTTCCTCGTTATCTTTTCCTGCCCGGCAACCTTACAGTATTCAGCATTGGCTGGGCTTTCAGAATAGTCCATAAACTGGCGATTAACGCGTGATGCGCTTCAGATATTAAATTTCTGAACTAAACTAGACGGGAACACAAAATTACGGAGGATCGTATGTTTAACAGACCGAACCGAAACGATATTAATGACGACGCTCAGGATATTCGTAATGATGTCAGCCAATTAGCGGATACGCTGGAAGAGGTGCTGAAGTCCTGGGGAACTGACGCAAAGGACGAAGCGGATGCCGCAAAACGTAAGGCTCAGTCTCTGCTCCGTGAAACCCGTGCTCGCATGAACGGACGCTCACGCGCCACGCAGGCTGCCTGCGATATGGCAAGCTGTGCTACGACCTTCGTGCGTGAAAAACCGCTATGTACTCTGGGAACCGTCGCGGCGGTCGGCATCTTCGTGGGTGCCCTGCTCAGCCTGCGTAAATAAGCCCGCGTTTACGGCCCCGGTTGCTTCAGGCTCCGGGGCTTTTCTTTGTCTTCTCGCCTGAAAAGCCCGCACAGAGCGCCCTGCCCCGCTGTGCTCATCACATGGGCAATATCAATATAAATTTCCCATATCTTGTATGGTTGAAACTTAAGGAAACTACATCTAGTATCCCTCTTAGCAAGACAGACACAACCTGACGCGATGATTCGCGCCGCCTTCTCATTTTAAATGGAAATACGAATCATGAGCATTATTATTTACACACGTAACGATTGTGTTCAGTGCCACGCCACCAGGCGGGCGATGGAGAGCCGCGGCGTGGCGTTTGAGATGGTGAATATCGACCAGGTCCCCGAGGCCGCCGATACCCTGCGCGCCAGGGGTTTTCGCCAGCTTCCGGTGGTCGTTGCCGGGGAGACAAGCTGGTCTGGCTTTCGCCCGGACATGATTAACCGCCTCGCCGCACAGGTCACCCGGGCGTGAGTGGGCTGGTTTTCTTCTCCAGCAGCTCGGAAAACACGCTCCGCTTCATCGAGCGCGTCGGGCTGCCCGCGGTTCGCATCCCGCTCAACGAGCGGGAGCGTATCCGGGTAGAAGAGCCTTACATTCTGGTGGTGCCCAGCTATGGCGGTGGCGGTACGGCAGGTGCCGTGCCTCGTCAGGCGATCCGCTTTCTGAACGATCCCCACAATCGCGGGCTAATCCGCGGCGTTATTGCGGCAGGGAATCGCAATTTCGGCGATGCCTTTGGCCGCGCCGGGGACGTCATCTCTCAAAAATGCGGCGTGCCGTATCTCTATCGTTTTGAGCTGATGGGGACACAGCAGGACGTCGAAAACGTGCGTAAAGGAGTGAACGAATTTTGGCAACGACAACCGCAGAACGGGTGATTCAGGCGACACCGGATTACCACGCGCTCAACGCAATGCTTAACCTCTACGATCGCGAGGGGCGCATTCAGTTTGATAAAGACAGGGAGGCGGTGGACGCCTTTTTTGCCGCCCACGTGCGGCCCAACAGCGTGGCTTTTGCAAACCAGAATGAGCGTCTCGACTATCTTGTGAACGAAGGTTACTACGACGCGCGCACGCTCACCCGCTACGACCGTTCCTTCGTGGTGAAGCTGTTTGAACGCGCGCACGCCAGCGGCTTTCGTTTCCAGACGTTTCTTGGCGCGTGGAAGTACTACACCAGCTACACCCTGAAAACCTTCGACGGCAAACGCTATCTGGAAAGCTTTGAAGATCGCGTGGTGATGGTGGCGCTGACGCTGGCGCAGGGCGACGAAGCGCTGGCGGAGCAGCTCACCGACGAGATCCTCGCCGGTCGCTTCCAGCCCGCCACGCCCACCTTCCTCAACTGCGGCAAAGCCCAGCGCGGGGAGCTGGTTTCCTGCTTCCTGCTGCGCATCGAAGACAATATGGAGTCGATTGGCCGCGCGGTGAACTCGGCGCTGCAGCTTTCCAAACGCGGCGGCGGCGTGGCGTTTCTGCTCTCTAACCTGCGTGAAGCGGGCGCGCCGATCAAGCGCATCGAAAACCAGTCCTCCGGCGTGATCCCGGTAATGAAGATGCTGGAGGATGCGTTCTCCTATGCCAACCAGCTTGGCGCGCGTCAGGGCGCGGGGGCGGTTTACCTGCACGCGCACCACCCGGACATTCTGCGTTTTCTCGATACCAAACGCGAAAACGCAGACGAAAAGATCCGCATTAAAACCCTGTCGCTTGGCGTGGTGATCCCGGATATCACCTTTAAGCTGGCCAAAGAGAATGCCGGGATGGCGCTCTTCTCCCCGTATGACGTTGAGCGTATTTACGGTAAAGCCTTTGGCGACGTGGCCATCAGCGAGCGCTACGAGGAGCTGCTGGCCGACGATCGCATTCGCAAAAAATATATCAACGCCCGCGATTTCTTCCAGACGCTTGCGGAGATCCAGTTTGAGTCCGGCTATCCGTACATCATGTATGAAGATACGGTAAACCGCGCGAACCCGATTGCCGGGCGCATCAACATGAGCAACCTGTGCTCGGAGATTTTGCAGGTCAACAGCGCGTCAGCCTACGACGAAAACCTGGACTACGCGGATATCGGCAAAGATATCTCCTGCAATCTCGGGTCGCTGAATATCGCCCACACCATGGATTCCCCTGACTTTGGCCGCACGGTGGAGACCGCCATCCGCGGGCTGACGGCGGTGTCGGACATGAGCCACATCCGCAGCGTGCCGTCTGTTGAAGCGGGCAACGCCGCCTCGCACGCCATCGGGCTGGGGCAGATGAACCTGCACGGCTATCTGGCGCGGGAAGGCATCGCCTACGGCAGTCCGGCAGGGCTGGATTTTACCAACCTCTATTTTTACACCATTACCTGGCACGCGCTGCACACCTCGATGATGCTGGCGCGCGAGCGCGGCCAGCGGTTCGCGGGCTTTGAGCAGTCGCGCTACGCCAGCGGGGCCTATTTCAGCCAGTATCTGGAAGGCGACTGGCAGCCAAAAACCGAAAAAGTGCGCGATCTCTTTGCCCGCGCGGGGATTACCCTGCCGACGCGCGAGATGTGGCAGCAGCTGCGTGACGACGTGATGCGCTACGGCATTTATAACCAGAACCTGCAGGCCGTGCCGCCGACCGGATCGATTTCCTACATTAACCATGCCACGTCGAGCATTCATCCGATCGTGTCGAAAATTGAAATTCGTAAGGAAGGCAAAACCGGCCGCGTTTACTACCCTGCCCCGTTTATGACTAACGACAACCTGGCGCTGTATCAGGATGCGTATGAGATCGGCCCGGAAAAAATCATCGATACCTACGCCGAGGCGACAAAACACGTGGATCAGGGGCTGTCGCTGACGCTGTTCTTCCCGGATACCGCCACCACGCGGGATATCAACAAAGCGCAGATCTACGCCTGGAAGAAAGGCATCAAAACGCTCTACTACATTCGCCTGCGCCAGCTTGCGCTGGAAGGTACCGAAATTGAAGGCTGCGTGTCCTGCGCGCTGTAAGGAGAAAGGATGAAACTGTCACGCGTGAGCGCCGTAAACTGGAACAAAATCCAGGACGATAAAGATCTGGAGGTGTGGAACCGCCTGACCAGCAACTTCTGGCTGCCGGAAAAGGTTCCGCTCTCCAACGATATTCCGGCCTGGCAAACGCTCGACCCCGCCGAACAGCAGCTGACGATCCGCGTCTTTACCGGCCTGACGCTGCTGGACACCATTCAGAATACCGTCGGCGCACCGGCTCTGATGAGTGACGCGCTGACGCCGCACGAAGAGGCGGTGATGTCGAACATCAGCTTTATGGAGGCGGTGCACGCCCGCTCCTACAGCTCGATATTTTCCACGCTGTGCCAGACCAAAGACGTGGACGCGGCCTACGCCTGGAGTGAAGAGAGCGAGTCATTACGGCGAAAGGCAGATCTTGTGCTGGAATATTACCGGGCCGACGAGCCGCTGAAGAAGAAGATCGCCAGCGTGTTTCTGGAATCCTTCCTCTTCTACTCCGGCTTCTGGCTGCCCATGTACTGGTCGAGCCGGGGCAAGCTCACCAACACCGCCGATTTGATTCGCCTCATCATTCGGGATGAAGCGGTGCACGGGTATTACATCGGCTATAAGTATCAGAAAGGGCTGGAGAAAGTCAGCGAGGCAAAGCGAGAGGAGCTTAAGGGCTTTGCGCTCGATTTGCTGATGGATCTGTACGATAACGAGCTGAGCTATACCGAGGAGCTGTACGCCGGAACGGGCTGGGAAGAGGACGTCAAAGCCTTCCTGTGCTACAACGCCAACAAGGCGCTGATGAACCTGGGTTACGACGCGCTTTTCCCGCCGGAGATGGCCGAGGTGAACCCGGCAATTCTGGCCGCGCTGTCGCCTAACGCTGACGAAAACCACGATTTCTTCTCCGGTTCGGGATCGTCGTACGTGATGGGTAAAGCGGTGGAAACGGAAGACGAGGACTGGGATTTTTAATGAGTGAATTAACGTTCATTAATTAAATATAAATCCCTTTATTTCTACCAGAATATTTCCCTGAGAACTACACTGTAATTCCCACGTCATATTCGCCTGAATCACTCCGATCCAGGCGAAATTCCCCGATGCATCAGCAAAAATTTAAGAAAAACTCAAATGACGCTCAGCCCTTTACTCATGGGAAATTCAGCCGTTTCGCTTACCTGAAAATGCCTGGCATAAGCAAACGCAGGGTTGTCTCAGATTCTCAGTATGTTAGGGTTATGCCCGTTAACAATTTACCATGGTAATCATATTGGCATAAACAAATAACAGGACACTCTCTATTGCATGGCAATTAAATTAGAAGTGAAAAATCTTTATAAAGTATTTGGCGAGCACCCGCAGCGCGCATTCAAATATATTGAGAAAGGCCTTACCAAAGAGCAAATTCTGGAAAAAACCGGGCTGTCGCTTGGCGTTAAAGACGCCAGTCTGGCCATTGAAGAAGGCGAGATTTTTGTCATCATGGGATTATCCGGTTCGGGTAAATCCACTATGGTTCGCCTTCTCAATCGCCTGATTGAACCCACCCGCGGACAGGTGCTGATTGACGGCGTGGATATCGCCAGAATATCAGACGCCGAGCTCCGCGAGGTGCGCAGAAAGAAGATCGCAATGGTGTTCCAGTCCTTCGCGCTGATGCCGCACATGACGGTGCTGGATAATACCGCTTTCGGGATGGAATTAGCTGGCACGCCCGCTCAGGAGCGTCAGGAAAAAGCCCTGGATGCACTGCGTCAGGTCGGGCTGGAAAACTATGCGCATGCTTACCCGGATGAACTTTCCGGCGGGATGCGTCAGCGCGTGGGATTAGCCCGCGCATTAGCCATTAATCCAGATATTTTATTAATGGATGAAGCCTTCTCCGCCCTCGATCCGTTAATTCGCACCGAGATGCAGGATGAGCTGGTAAAATTACAGGCTAAACATCAGCGAACGATTGTCTTTATTTCCCACGATCTGGATGAAGCCATGCGTATTGGCGACCGTATTGCCATTATGCAAAACGGTGAAGTGGTGCAGGTCGGCACGCCGGATGAAATACTCAATAATCCGGCGAATGATTATGTGCGCACCTTCTTCCGCGGCGTGGATATTAGCCAGGTCTTTAGCGCTAAAGATATTGCCCGTCGAACGCCAAACGGCATTATCCGTAAAACGCCGGGTTTTGGCCCGCGCTCGGCGCTGAAGCTGCTGCAGGACGAAGACCGTGAATACGGTTATCTGGTTGAACGCGGCAATAAATTTGTCGGCGTTGTCTCCATCGACTCCCTGAAATTCGCGCTTGGTGAAAACCAGGGAATCGATGCGGCGTTAATTGACGCTCCGCTTGCCGTGGACGCCGAAACGCCGCTCAGCGAGTTGCTCTCTCACGTGGGCCAGGCGCCGTGCGCCGTGCCGGTCGTCGGTGAGGAACAACAGTACGTCGGCATCATCTCAAAACGGATGCTGCTGCAGGCTTTAGACCGCGAGGGGGCAAACAATGACCGATCAAACTAATCCGTGGGGCACCACAGAAGCCGCGGACGGCGCTGCGCAATCCGCCGATGCGTGGGGTTCCACGCCAGCACCAGCCGACGGCGGCGGCGCGGCGGACTGGCTTAGCAGCGCACCCGCGCCTGAGCCGGAACACTTCAACATCATGGACCCGTTCCATAAAACCCTGATCCCGCTCGACAGCTGGGTCACGGAAGGGATCGACTGGGTGGTCACGCACTTCCGTCCGGTCTTCCAGGGGATCCGCATCCCGGTGGATTACATCCTCAACGGCTTCCAGCAGCTGATGCTGGGCATGCCGGCGCCGGTAGCGATTATCCTGTTCTCCCTGATCGCGTGGCAGTTTGGCAGCGCAGGAATGGGGGTCGCCACGCTGATTTCGCTGATTGCCATCGGCGCGATTGGCGCCTGGTCGCAGGCGATGATCACCCTGGCGCTGGTGCTGACCGCCCTGCTCTTCTGCATCGTCATCGGCCTGCCGATGGGGATCTGGCTGGCGCGCAGCCCGCGGGCGGCGAAGATTATTCGTCCGCTGCTGGATGCGATGCAGACCACCCCGGCCTTCGTCTATCTGGTGCCTATCGTGATGCTGTTCGGCATCGGCAACGTGCCGGGCGTGGTGGTGACGATTATCTTCGCCCTGCCGCCGATTATTCGTCTGACCATTCTGGGGATTAACCAGGTGCCTGCGGACCTGATCGAAGCGTCACGCTCGTTCGGTGCCAGCCCGCGCCAGATGCTGTTTAAGGTTCAGCTCCCGCTGGCGATGCCAACCATTATGGCGGGCGTTAACCAGACGCTGATGCTGGCCCTGTCGATGGTGGTGATTGCCTCAATGATCGCCGTGGGCGGTCTGGGTCAGATGGTGCTGCGCGGCATTGGCCGTCTCGACATGGGGCTGGCTACCGTCGGCGGCGTCGGGATTGTGATCCTCGCCATTATTCTTGACCGCCTGACCCAGGCCGTCGGTCGTGATTCACGCAGTCGCGGCAACCGTCGCTGGTATACCACCGGCCCTGTCGGGTTAATCACCCGCCCATTTACAAAATAAGGAACAACGATGCGACATAAGGTACTTTTTGCCACAGCGTTTGCCACCCTTGTCTCCACCAGCACGTTTGCGGCAGACCTGCCGGGCAAAGGCATTACCGTCCAGCCGGTGCAGAGCACCATTTCCGAAGAGAGCTTCCAGACCCTGATCGTCAGCCGCGCGCTGGAGAAGCTGGGCTACACGGTCAACACGCCGAGCGAAGTGGATTACAACGTCGGCTATACCTCGATCGCCTCCGGCGATGCCACCTTTACCGCCGTCAACTGGCAGCCGCTGCACGATGATATGTATGCCGCCGCCGGTGGCGACAAGAAATTCTATCGCCAAGGCACCTTCGTGACCGGCGCGGCGCAGGGGTATCTGATCGACAAGAAAACCGCCGATAAGTACCACATCACCAATATTGAACAGCTGAAGGATCCGAAGATCGCCAAACTGTTCGACACCAACGGTGACGGTAAAGCAGACATGATGGGCTGCTCCCCGGGCTGGGGCTGTGAGGCGGTGATTAATCACCAGAATAAAGCCTATGACCTGGCGAAGACGGTCGACGTCAGCCACGGCAACTATTCGGCGATGATGGCCGACACCATTGCCCGCTTCAAAGAGGGTAAACCGGTGATCTACTACACCTGGACGCCGTACTGGGTGAGCGACGTGCTGAAGCCGGGTAAAGACGTGGTGTGGCTGCAGGTGCCGTTCTCCTCCCTGCCGGGCGAGCAGAAGGACATCGACACCAAACTGCCGAACGGCATGAACTACGGCTTCCCGGTGAACACGATGCATATCGTGGCCAACAAAGCCTGGGCGGAGAAAAACCCGGCGGCGGCGAAGCTGTTCTCGGTAATGAAGCTGCCGCTGGCGGATATCAATGCTCAGAACGCGATGATGCACGCGGGCAAATCGTCTGAAGCCGATGTTAAAGGCCACGTTGACGGCTGGATCAAGGCCCACCAGCAGCAGTTTGACGGCTGGGTGAAAGAGGCGCTTGAAGCGCAGAAGTAAAACATTTTCCCTCACCCTAACCCTCTCCCAGAGGGAGAGGGGACGATGACCTCCCTCTCCCCTTGGGAGAGGGCCGGGGTGAGGGGAGCAAACCGCACAATCCATCACCCAACAATCCCCCAACATTCACAATCATTCGCTATTATGGTTTCCGGAAAAATAATCACTCAACTAACGATTCCTGAAACTCATGACAAAAACAGCTCAAGCGCTTAGTCCCGCACTTATCCTTTTAATGTCCGTGGCAACGGGTCTGGCGGTCGCCAGCAACTATTACGCGCAGCCTCTTCTCGACACCATCGCCCGCGCTTTCAACCTTTCTGCCAGCTCCGCTGGCTTCATCGTGACGGCGGCGCAGCTCGGCTATGCCGCCGGGCTGCTGTTCCTGGTGCCGCTCGGCGATATGTTTGAACGCCGAATGCTCATCGTCTCCATGACCCTGCTGGCCGCCGGTGGGATGCTGATCACCGCCAGCAGCCAGTCGCTGACGATGATGATTGTCGGTACCGCGCTTACGGGGCTGTTCTCCGTGGTGGCGCAAATCCTGGTGCCGCTCGCTGCGACCCTCGCCTCCCCGGAAAAACGCGGCAAGGTGGTGGGCACCATCATGAGCGGCCTGCTGCTGGGGATTTTGCTGGCGCGAACCGTGGCAGGGCTGCTGGCAAGCCTCGGCGGCTGGCGCACCGTTTACTGGGTGGCGAGCGTGCTGATGGTGGTGATGGCGCTGGCGCTGTGGCGCGGGCTGCCAAAAGTGAAGCAGGAAAATCACCTGAACTACCCCCAGCTGCTGGCCTCCGTTTTCAGCCTGTTCACGCAGGATAAGCTTCTGCGTACCCGCGCCCTGCTGGGCTGTTTCACCTTCGCCAACTTCAGCATTCTCTGGACCTCGATGGCGTTTCTGCTGGCCGCGCCGCCGTTCAACTATTCCGAAGGGGTGATTGGCCTGTTCGGCCTGGCAGGTGCCGCAGGCGCGCTGGGCGCCCGTCCCGCTGGCGGGCTGGCCGACAAGGGCAAATCCCATCTGACCACCTCCGCCGGGCTGGTTTTACTTCTGCTCTCCTGGGCAGCGATCTGGTATGGGCACGTCTCGGTGCTGGCGCTGATCGTCGGTATCCTGGTGTTGGATCTCACCGTTCAGGGCGTTCACATTACCAACCAGACCGTCATCTATCGCGTGAAGCCAGAGGCGCGTAATCGCCTCACCGCCGGATACATGACCAGCTACTTCATCGGGGGCGCTGCCGGTTCATTAATTTCCGCGTCGGCGTGGCAGCATGCCGGCTGGTCGGGCGTGTGCGGGATTGGGGCCATCGTCGCCGCGCTCAACCTTCTTGTATGGTGGCGCGGCTACCATCGCCAGGAAGCAATACACTAAGTTTTACATTGCGTTGGCCTCTTAGGGTGTTAAGAGGCCCGGCAGTCTGTTAAGGTAAACGTAATCATTTATCCCAGAAATTTTAATGTGGGTGACATATCTACAGTTGGCATGAATAGTTCAGACCCCCGTCCTCACATCCTCTCTTTCACGGGTTCACACCCTACGCTTTCTGTGCTCACCGGGTCACGGACTTACCCGGCGCTTTCTGATGGTGACATAAGTTTGGCGGATATAACCGCACAAATAATTCATTTACATTATTTGTCACTATCGTTACTATATCGGCTGTAATTAATGAGGTTATGCCCAAATGGATAGTTCGTTTACGCCCATTGAACAAATGCTTAAATTCCGCGCCAGTCGCCATGAGGACTTCCCTTATCAGGAAATCCTGCTGACTCGCCTGTGCATGCACATGCAGGGTAAGCTTCTGGAAAACCGTAATAAAATGCTGAAAGCTCAAGGGATTAACGAGACGTTGTTTATGGCGTTGATTACGCTGGAGTCTCAGGAAAATCACAGCATTCAGCCTTCTGAGCTGAGCTGCGCGCTGGGCTCCTCCCGCACCAACGCCACCCGTATTGCCGATGAACTTGAAAAGCGCGGCTGGATTGAGCGCCGTGAAAGCGACAACGATCGCCGCTGCCTGCATCTGCAGCTGACCGAGAAAGGTCACGAATTCCTGCGCGAAGTGCTGCCACCTCAGCACAATTGCCTGCACAAACTCTGGTCCGCCCTCAGCACCGCCGAGCGCGACCAGCTTGAGCACATCACTCGCAAGCTGCTCACCCGTCTGGACCAGATGGATGAAGACGGCGCCATTCTTGAGGCGCTGCGCTAACGCGACGACACGCTCACCATTCCAGATTCATAAGAAAACCGACAGGCCAGCACGTCACACTGCTGGCCTTTCTGACAACAGGTCGGCTTAGCCGATGTGAAAATAAGAAGATCGTGGAGAACAACAATGAGCGCAAATGCGGAGAGCACTACCCCGCAGCAACCGGCCAACAAGAAAGGCAAACGTAAGAGCGCCCTTCTTCTGTTGACCTTGCTCTTTATCATTATTGCCGTGGCATATGGGATCTATTGGTTTTTAGTACTGCGTCATGCTGAAGAGACAGACGACGCCTACGTGGCAGGGAACCAGGTACAGATTATGGCGCAGGTGTCGGGCAGCGTGACGAAAGTCTGGGCTGACAATACCGACTTTGTGCAAAAAGGCGACGTGTTGGTCACCCTCGATCCGACCGACGCGCAGCAGGCATTTGAAAAAGCAAAGACCGCGCTGGCCTCCAGCGTCCGTCAGACCCGCCAGCTGATGATCAACAGCAAACAGCTGCAGGCCAACATCGACGTGCAGAAAACCGCGCTGGCTCAGGCGCAGAGCGACCTGAACCGCCGCGTGCCGCTCGGCACCGCCAACCTGATTGGCCGTGAAGAGCTGCAGCACGCCCGCGATGCCGTTGCCAGCGCCCAGGCGCAGCTGGATGTGGCGATTCAACAGTACAACGCCAACCAGGCGATGGTGCTGGGCACCAGCCTGGAAAACCAGCCCGCCGTTCAGCAGGCGGCGACCGAAGTGCGTAACGCATGGCTTGCCCTTGAGCGAACTAAAATCGTCAGCCCGATGACCGGGTACGTCTCCCGTCGTTCCGTCCAGCCGGGGGCGCAGATTAGCCCAACCACGCCGCTGATGGCGGTCGTGCCGGCAGACAATCTGTGGGTGGACGCCAACTTTAAAGAGACGCAGCTTGCCCATATGCGTATCGGCCAGACCGCGACGGTGGTCAGCGACATCTACGGTGATGACGTGAAGTACACCGGGAAAGTGGTTGGTCTGGACATGGGGACCGGCAGCGCCTTCTCCCTGCTGCCCGCGCAGAACGCCACCGGTAACTGGATCAAAGTGGTTCAGCGTCTGCCGGTGCGTATCGAGCTGGATGCGAAACAGCTCGCCGACCATCCGCTGCGTATCGGCCTCTCTACGCTTGTGACGGTGGACACCGCCAACCGCGACGGTCAGATCCTGGCAAGCCAGGTGCGCAGCAGCCCGGCTTATGAAAGTAACGCCCGTGAAATTAGCCTCGATCCGGTCAACAAGCTGATCGATGACATCGTGAAGGCAAACGCCGGTTAATCCGAAGGTGAGCGTTATGCAACAGCAAAAGCCGCAAAAACCGCTGGAGGGCGCGCAGCTGGTCATTATGACCATTGCGCTGTCGCTGGCGACATTCATGCAGGTGCTGGACTCCACCATCGCAAACGTGGCGATCCCGACCATCGCCGGTAACCTTGGCTCGTCGCTGAGCCAGGGGACCTGGGTTATTACCTCGTTTGGGGTGGCAAACGCCATCTCCATTCCGATCACCGGCTGGCTGGCAAAGCGCGTCGGTGAGGTGAAGCTGTTCCTCTGGTCAACGATATTGTTCGTGCTCGCCTCTTGGGCGTGCGGCATGTCCAGCAGCCTGACGATGCTGATCTTCTTCCGCGTCATTCAGGGGATCGTTGCCGGGCCGCTGATTCCGCTGTCCCAGAGTTTGCTGCTTAACAACTATCCACCCGCTAAG
Source organism: Enterobacter cloacae complex sp. ECC445 (assembly GCF_021892025.1). Classification (NCBI taxonomy): domain Bacteria; kingdom Pseudomonadati; phylum Pseudomonadota; class Gammaproteobacteria; order Enterobacterales; family Enterobacteriaceae; genus Enterobacter; species Enterobacter cloacae complex sp. ECC445. Next base: position 38,434 of record NZ_JAKLRZ010000004.1, read on the forward strand.
CGCTCTGTCGCGCTGGCACTGTGGTCGATGACGGTCATTGTCGCGCCAATTTGCGGGCCTATCCTCGGCGGCTATATCAGCGATAACTACCACTGGGGCTGGATCTTCTTCATCAACGTGCCGATTGGTGCGCTGGTGGTGATGCTCACCCTGCAAACGCTGCGCGGTCGCGAGACCCGAACGGAGCAGCGGCGCATTGACGCCGTTGGCCTGGCGCTGCTGGTGGTCGGCATCGGTAGCCTGCAGGTCATGCTCGATCAGGGTAAAGAGCTGGACTGGTTTAACTCGACCGAGATTATCGTGCTGACCGTTGTCGCGGTGATATCGCTGAGCTTCCTGATCGTCTGGGAGCTGACGGACGATAACCCGATCGTCGATCTCTCGCTGTTTAAGTCGCGAAACTTCACCATCGGCTGTCTGTGTATTAGCCTGGCCTACATGCTCTACTTCGGCGCTATCGTTCTGCTGCCGCAGCTGCTGCAGGAGGTCTATGGCTATACCGCCACCTGGGCAGGTTTAGCCTCTGCGCCGGTGGGTGTCATTCCGGTCCTGCTGTCGCCGATTATCGGCCGCTTCGCCCACAAGCTCGACATGCGCAGGCTGGTGACGTTCAGCTTTATCATGTACGCGGTGTGCTTCTACTGGCGCGCGTACACGTTCGAGCCGGGCATGGACTTTGGCGCGTCCGCATGGCCGCAGTTCATTCAGGGCTTCGCCGTGGCGTGCTTCTTTATGCCGCTGACGACGATTACGCTTTCCGGCTTACCGCCCGAGCGCATGGCGGCGGCATCAAGCCTGTCGAACTTCACCCGTACGCTGGCGGGCTCTATCGGAACGTCGATCACCACCACCCTGTGGACCAACCGCGAGTCGATGCACCACGCCCAGCTGACCGAAGCGGTGAACCCGTTTAACCCGAATGCGCAGCAGATGTATAGCCAGCTTCAGGGGATGGGCATGACCGAGCAGCAGGCCTCCGGGTGGATTGCCCAGCAGATCACCAACCAGGGTCTGATTATCTCGGCCAACGAGATTTTCTGGATATCGGCGGGGATCTTTATCGTCCTGCTGGGGCTGGTGTGGTTTGCCAGACCACCGTTTGGTGCCGGTGGTGGGGGCGGTGGCGCGCACTAGTCCTGTGCGCTGGATGCCGGGTGGCGGCTACGCCTTACCCGGCCTACGATAACCGGGCCGCCATCCGTAGGCCCGGTTGTCCAAAACGCGACAGCCATTGTCATTTCCGATAAAGCAGCGCGCCTGAAATCGCTTCACGATAGTGAAAAGACAACAGGAGCGCATCATGCTGAACACACCCGCCGACAAATACACGCCTTATCCTACGCTTTCCCTGTCCGACCGCCGCTGGCCGGAGCAATGCATCACCCGCGCGCCGCGCTGGCTCTCCACCGACCTGCGCGACGGCAACCAGGCCCTTGCCGAGCCGATGGACAGCGCGCGCAAGCTGCAGTTCTGGGAACTGCTGCTGAGCTGCGGGTTTAAGGAGATTGAGGTCGCCTTTCCTTCCGCCTCGCAGACGGACTTCAACTTTGTCCGCCAACTGATTGAAGAGAACCGCATCCCGGATGACGTCACGATTCAGGTGTTGACCCAGGCGCGGGACGATCTTATCCATCGCACTTTCGAATCCCTGCGCGGCGCGAAGCAGGCCACCGTCCATCTGTATAACGCCACCGCCCCGCTTTTCCGCCGCCTGGTGTTCGGCATGGAAAAGGCGCAAATCGTCGAGCTGGCAACGCGTTCTACCCGCCTTATTCGTCAACTGTGTGAAGAGAACCCGGATACCCGCTGGCAGTATGAGTATTCCCCGGAAACGTTCTGCTTTACCGAGCCGGAGTTTGCGCTGGAGATTTGTGAAGCCGTGGCGGAGATCTGGCAGCCGTGCGACGCGCGTCCAATGATCGTCAACTTGCCTGCCACCGTGGAGGTGAACACGCCGAACGTCTATGCCGATCGGATTGAGTATTTCTGTCGCCACTTCAGCCGCCGCCGCGACGTCTGCATCAGCGTGCATCCGCATAACGACCGCGGTACCGCCGTCGCCAGCGCCGAGCTGGCCGTGATGGCGGGCGCAGATCGCGTCGAGGGCTGCCTGTTTGGTAACGGTGAGCGCACGGGTAACGTCTGTCTGGTGACGCTGGCGATGAACCTCTACAGCCAGGGCATTAGCCCGAATCTGGACTTTAGCGATATGAACCGGGTGGTGGAAGCGGTGGAAACCTGCAACCAGCTGCCGGTGCACCCGCGCCATCCGTGGGCAGGACGGCTGGCCTATACCGCCTTCTCCGGCTCGCACCAGGACGCGATCAAAAAAGGTTTTGATGCCCGCAGGCCTGGCGAGCGCTGGGAAATGCCCTACCTGCCCGTCGATCCGCAGGATATCGGCTGTACCTATGAAGCGGTGATCCGCGTGAACAGCCAGTCAGGAAAAAGCGGCAGCGCATGGCTTATCGAGCAAAACCATGGGCTGAAATTACCCCGCGCCCTGCAGCAGGATTTCAGCCAGCACGTACAGCAGGAAACCGATCGCCACGGCAAAGAGATGACGCAAAACGCGCTGTGGCAGCTGTTCCGCGCCCGCTACGGGCTGGTGGCAACGCCGCCGCTTGCGCTGCAATCCTATCGCAGCGAGGGCCAGCAGGACGGCCAGCTGCGTTTGACGGCCAGTGTCGTCACGCAGGGGGAGACGCGTCAGCTTGAAGGCCAGGGTAACGGCCTGCTCTCCGCCGCCGCTCACGGCATTAGCCGCTGGGTCAACGCGCCGTTTGTGATTAAGGACTATCACGAGCATACGTTAGGCGAGCGCAGCGACAGCCGTTCCGTGGCGTATATTCGCTGCCTGTTCCAGGACGGCACCAGCCGCTGGGGCGTGGGCATTGACAGCGACGTCTCGCGCGCCTCGCTTCAGGCGCTTTTTAATGCGGTTAGCTGTCTTTGAAGTATTCGCTGGGTGAAATGCCCATCACCCGGCGGAACATGGCCGTAAAGGCGCTGTGGCTACCGTAACCGAGATCCAGCGCCACGCGAAGTACCGGCTGGCCCTGCGCCAGCCGCTGTAGCGCCTCCAGCAGACGCGCCCTTCTCAACCACTCACCGTAGCTCAATCCCGTCTGCTGCTGAAAATGGCGGTTCATCGTGCGCTCGCTCATGTTCATCATGCTCGCGGCCTGCACGCTGCTCCAGCTCTCCCCCGCGTTTTGCCGAATTTGCAGGCACAGTTGACGTAACGCCTCGCTTTCCGGCTCAGGCAGATGAAACGGCAGCACCGGCATAGTGCGGATTTCATCGAGAATGAGCTCATAGACGCGTTCATCCCGGCTTCCGGGCGAGTACGATTCAGGTAAAGCAAGGGCGGCGAGGATCAGCTCGCGCAGCAGCGGGGAGATCTGCACGATCTGGCAGGCGGCCGGAAGATCGGCCCGCGCCAGCGGATCGATAAACAGCGTCCGCGCCGCCACGTTGCCGGTAATGCGCAGGGAATGCTGCGTGCCCGCCGGCAGCCAGACGCCGCGGCCGGGCGGAACCACCCAGCAGCCCGATGGGGTATCTACCCGTACCACGCCGCTCAGGGCGTGCAGCAGCTGCGCGCAGTCGTGCTTGTGCCAGGGCTCGCGGTCACCGTGAACGTAGTCATGGGCAAACGGAACGAGGGGGCGATGGGTAAAGGAGAACGTAGACGTTGTGGTCATGGGCTAAACAACCCTCACCCTACCCTCTCCCGGAGGGAGAGGGAAAAGGTGCACTAGATGTGCAGTTCCTGCAGTTTTTCTTTCGGCAGGGCCAGCTCTTCGTTGCTGTTCACGCGAACATCACGCTCGATGATGTGGCGCGCGATCTCCTGCGCTTCTTCCAGCGAGTGCATCTGGTAAGTCCCGCACTGGTAAACGTTCAGCTCAGGGATCTGGTTCTGCTCTTTCACCTTCAGCACGTCTTCCATGGCCGCTTTCCACGCGTCAGCAACGCGTTTCTCTTCCGGTTGACCGATCAGGCTCATGTAGAAACCGGTACGGCAGCCCATTGGAGAGATATCGATGATCTCAACGCCGTTGCCGTTCAGGTGGTCACGCATGAAACCCGCGAACAGGTGTTCCAGCGTATGAATGCCTTTCTCCGGCATCACTTCTTTGTTCGGCACGCAGAAACGCAGATCGAAGACGGTGATCGTGTCGCCGTGCGGGGTATGCATGGTCTTCGCCACGCGGACTGCAGGTGCTTCCATACGGGTATGGTCGACAGTAAAGCTATCTAATAACGGCATACGTCACCTCCGATAGTGATTTTTTTTAAAAAAAACTGAACTCTTCTACACAATGCGCGTCTGAGTATATGAAAGACGCGCATTTGTTATCATCATCCCTGAATTCAGAGATGTATATTTTGGCCACAGCGATGTGGCCTTTTTCTTTTCTGCTTAGGCCTGCTTCGCCAGAAACGCCTCAAACGACTCGGTATCCGCCGCTTCAACCTCTTTCTGACGCACCACGGACGCATCGCGTTCCGCTGCAAAATCCGCTTCGCTAAGCACTTCTAACGGCTCCTGCATCAGCATCTCACGGTACTCCGCTGAGAGTGAACGCCCCGTGCCGCCAATGCCCCGATCGATCATAGAACGCAGAATGCGTGCTGAGAACGTCAGTTCAGGGTTATCAAAACATTCCACCAGCTGGTCGCAGATCTGTTGATAGGCGTCGCCGCCGTCAATGCTGTCCATTGTTCGGGCAACGCGCTTCAGGTCACGGAACAGATCTTTGCCCACTTTGGTCAGCGGGAACTGTGCCGTTTCGCAGCCAATGCCGAGCGTCAGGCCCGGTTTACGCCCTTCCAGAATCACGCGGTTCCAGTTGGTACGGGTACAGAGCAGCTCGTCCGAGCTCATTTCCGGCGCATCCGCCAGCACGCACCAGACCATAAACAGATCCAGGAAGCGAACCTGCTGCTCATCAACGCCAATCGGTGAGAACGGGTTGATATCCAGCGAGCGTACTTCAATGTATTCGATCCCGCCGCGCTGCAGCGCATCCGACGGCGTTTCACCGCTGCGCGTCACGCGCTTAGGACGAATGGGCGCATAAAGCTCGTTTTCAATCTGCAGCACGTTGCTGTTGATCTGCAGGCGCTTGCCGTCTTTTTCGAGACCGATTTTCTCGTACTCTTCCGACGGCGTTTTGATCGCCCGCTTCAATCCTGCCACATATTCGTGCAATTCGTTAAACGTAATACCGAGATTGCTTTGCGATTTATTGGTATAGCCGAGATCGCTCAGGCGCAGAGAGGTGGCGTACGGGAGATAGTACATCCCACACTCGGTCTTCTCGAACGGCAGCGTGGTCGGTTTCCCCTGCAGGAACGAAGAACAGATCGCCGGGGAGGCACCAAACAGATATGGGATCACCCAGCCGAAACGGTAATAGTTGCGGATCAGGCGGAAGTAACCCGCTGAAATCGCATCTTTGTCCGTTTCACCGCATTTTGCCTGCCAGAAGGCCATAGGCAGCGAGAAGTTATAATGCACGCCCGAGATCGTCTGCATCAACGCGCCGTAGCGGTTTTTCAGCCCTTCGCGATAGAGCGTTTTCAGCCGACCGATATTTGACGTGCCGTACTGCGCCAGTTCAATATCCTGGCCCTGCTCGATATAGCACGGCATGCTGAGGGGCCACATACGTTCGTCGCCCAGGTTGCGCGCGGTGTAGCGATGGATATCGCGCATGATCGTCAGCATATGATCAATATTACCCTCTACTGGCGTAATGAACTCCAGCAGCGCTTCAGCGAAATCGGTTGTGATCCATTTATGTGTCAGCGCCGAGCCTAACGCCTTCGGGTGACCCGTCGTCGCTAAACTACCGTCCGCGTTAACGCGCAGCGTTTCACGCTCAAGACCACGCTGAATACCCTTCAGAGCCTGAGGGTGGTTTTCCAGCCAGGCCAGCGCCTGAGATACGTCCGGGATCAAATTGACCTCCCGCCTGTCAAAGTAATGTTACTCAGCATAATTGTAATGGTTGACGATTGAAGGTCGCGTATTCATTCCACCAATTAGTGCCACCACGTCATACCCTGTAGTGTTGCCCACGCCACGAGAACATAGCGCAACGCCTTGCCAAGGCACAAAAAAAAGAGCACCGGTCCCCAGGAGATGCGCATCCATCCCGCCAGCAGACACAGTAAATCGCCTATTACAGGCATCCAGCTTAATAACAGCGTGGCAGCGCCATAGCGTTTTAGCCAGCCGACTGCCTTTTCCTGCCAGCGCGATTTTTCGCGCAGCGGAAAGAAACGCCCAAGAATAACGTTAGTCAGCCCTCCAAGGCTATTACCCATTGTTGCTATTAATACAAGCAGCCAGGGCTGACTCACGCCGGACAACAGCATCGCCACCAGCACCACTTCCGAATTGCCCGGTAACAGCGTGGCGCTTAAAAAACTGCTGGCGAATAATGAGGCGAGTGACAGCGCGTCACTCACAGTAAGCGCACATCCACCGCATCCATTCCGGCATCACGCGCGGCCTGGATACCGAAATCGGCATCTTCAAACACGACGCATTTTGCCGCCGGGACGCCCATTAATTCTGCGCAGAGCAGGAAGGTGTCCGGTGCGGGCTTGTGACGTTTAACATGATCGGCGGCAACCACGGCAGAAAAATAGTGGCGCAGGCCAAGATGGTTGAGTAATGCTTCTGCAATCGCGCTCTCGCTGCCCGTGCCGACAGACATAGGACGACGTCCGTGCCACGCTTTAACCACGTCAATGAGGGGTAAAGGTTGTACGGTATCTAACAGTATGGCTTTTACCGCATCGGTTTTTTCACGCGCGAGCAGGTGCGGGTCGAGATCGGCCTGATTCAGTTCAATCACGGCCTGCGCAATACGCCAGGTGGGGGAGCCGTTGAGGGCGATCATCGCCTGCAAATCGAAACGCATACCGTAGCGGCCCAGGACCTCGGTCCAGGCTTGACGATGCGTGGGTTCGGTATCCAGCAGGGTGCCATCCATATCGAAGATCAAACCGTCATACTGTGCGTACATCGTGCTCTCGCTAAACGATTAACAAAGCATTACTTTATCGTAAATGGTGGTTTTTGTCGCTGATTGCGAAGTGATAACTACGAGAGTGATTAAGAACTAAACATCGAAGGGAATAACAGAAGAGACGGTGCATCCGGGAGGATTACTCGGCTTACGCCTCGCCCTGCGGGCCGTTGCTAAAGCAACGTTATCCTCCCTGGTGCTTGCGATTAACTCGCAGACCTTGAAACAACAGCGTGGCTGTTATCTCGGAGAATATGGTGCATCCGGGAGGATTCGAACCTCCGACCGCTCGGTTCGTAGCCGAGTACTCTATCCAGCTGAGCTACGGATG
>NZ_JAKLRZ010000005.1:0-298479 GCF_021892025.1 Enterobacter cloacae complex sp. ECC445
GGTGCATCCGGGAGGATTCGAACCTCCGACCGCTCGGTTCGTAGCCGAGTACTCTATCCAGCTGAGCTACGGATGCAAAATGGCGGTGAGGCGGGGATTCGAACCCCGGATGCAGCTTTTGACCGCATACTCCCTTAGCAGGGGAGCGCCTTCAGCCTCTCGGCCACCTCACCACACAACGCCTCTTTCGAGTGCTTTGAGTAACTCGTTAAGAGCTTCTCGTCGCTGCGTGGCGCATATATTACTTTCTGGGACTTATAAGTCAAACAATTTTCCAAAAGCTTTTATCGTTTGCACAAATCACACGCAATTCGCATGTAAAAGCCGCAAAGAGGGTGTTTTATAAGCGGATTTTGCAGCGTTCTTCTCAAAAAACGTATGCAGAAAAGAAGGGGTTGGGACGAGTTAAGGGTGTGGGACTGGTCAAAAAGAGAGCAATTGAAATGAAACGGTAACGTTGAGCAGGAAAAATGACAGGAGGGTTGCGTCTCGCCCGACAGCGACACGCGACAATATCAGTAACTGGACTGCTGGGATTTTTCAGCCTGGATACGCTGGTAGATCTCTTCACGGTGGACAGATACTTCTTTAGGAGCGTTAACACCAATACGTACCTGGTTACCCTTTACCCCTAAAACTGTCACGGTGACCTCATCCCCAATCATGAGGGTCTCACCAACTCGACGAGTCAGAATCAGCATTCTTTGCTCCTTGAAAGATTAAAAGAGTCGGGTCTCTTGTATCCCGGCATTATCCATCATATAACGCCAAAAAGTAAGCGATGACAAACACGTAATGTGTAAGCAGTCACGGCATCACATTCTGTTAAACGTAAGTTTAGCCGATATACACAAACTCAACCTGACTTTATCGTTATCGATAGCGCAGTGAACAAGACGCCATAACGTTACCGCTATGGCGTCTGCTTGTGCTTTGTAGTTATTACAGTTTCGCGCTTACCCAGCTTTCAACGCTGGCCAATGCCGCAGGAAGTGCCGCCGCATCCGTACCACCGGCTTGCGCCATGTCCGGACGGCCGCCACCCTTGCCGCCCACCTGCTGGGCGACCATACCAATCAGTTCCCCTGCTTTTACGCGGTCGGTCACATCCTTAGAGACGCCCGCAATCAGAGAAACCTTACCTTCTGCCACCGTTGCCAGCACGATAACGGTAGAACCAAGCTGGTTCTTGAGATCGTCGACCATAGTACGCAGCATCTTAGGCTCCACGCCCGCCAGATCGCTGACCAGCAGTTTGACGCCCTTAATGTCTACCGCTTTGCTGGAGAGGTTTGCACTCTCCTGCGCCGCAGCCTGCTCTTTCAGCTGCTGCAGCTCTTTTTCCAGCTGACGGGTGCGATCCAGCGCAACGCGCACTTTCTCGCCCAGGTTCTGGCTATCGCCCTTCAGCAGCTGCGCGATGTCGTGCAGCTGATCGCTCTGCGCATGCAGGCTGGCAATTGCGCCTTCGCCGGTTACTGCTTCAATACGGCGCACGCCAGCCGCCGTTCCCGACTCGGAAACGATGCGGAACAGGCCGATATCACCGGTGCGCGAGGCGTGCGTACCGCCGCACAGCTCGGTGGAGAAGTCGCCCATGCTCAGTACGCGAACACGTTCGTCATATTTCTCGCCGAACAGCGCCATCGCACCTTTTTTCTTCGCGTCCTCGAGATCCATGATATGGGTCTCGATTGGCAGGTTGCGACGGATCTGAGCGTTCACCAGATCCTCCACCGCACGGATTTCCGACGGCTTCATCGCTTCAAAATGCGAGAAGTCGAAGCGCAGCACTTTGTCGTTAACCAGAGAACCTTTCTGTGCAACGTGGGTGCCCAGCACGTCGCGCAGGGCAGCGTGCATCAGGTGGGTTGCAGAGTGGTTCAGACGAATGCGCGCGCGGCGAGCTTCATCCACGTTCGCCTGCACGCCCTCGCCCACTTTCAGCGAACCGGAAACCAGTTTGCCCTGGTGGCCAATCGCCTGACCGAATTTCTGAGTGTCGCTGACGCTGAAGCTAAAGCCATTGCCTTTCAGTTCGCCTTTATCGCCAACCTGGCCGCCGGATTCCGCATAGAACGGCGTTTTGTCCAGAATGACTACCGCATCCTGACCCGCGCTGATGCTGTCTACGGCTTTACCGTCAACAAACAGGGCGGTCACTTTGCCGGTCAGCTCCAGCGCCTCATAGCCTTTGAATTCAGACGCGCTATCAACGCGGATCATCGCGTTGTAGTCCGCACCGAAACCGCTGGATTCACGCGCACGACGGCGCTGCTCTTCCATCGCGGCTTCGAAGCCCGCCTCGTCAACTTTAATGTTGCGCTCGCGGCAAACGTCCGCCGTCAGGTCAACCGGGAAGCCGTAGGTGTCGTACAGGCGGAAAGCGGTTTCGCCATCCAGCGTGTCGCCCTTAAGTTTTGCCAGCTCTTCGTCCAGCAGCGCCAGACCGCGCTCCAGCGTACGGGCAAACTGCTCTTCTTCGGTTTTCAGCACCTGCTCGACCTGCGCCTGCTGGCGTTTCAGCTCATCACCGGCAGCACCCATTACGCCAATCAGTGGCCCAACGAGCTTATAGAAGAAGGTGTCCTTCGCGCCCAGCATGTTGCCGTGACGGATGGCACGGCGAATGATACGACGCAGCACGTAGCCACGGTTTTCATTCGACGGGATAACGCCGTCGGCAATCAGGAACGCACAGGAACGAATGTGGTCCGCGATAACGCGCAGCGATTTGTTGTTCAGATCGGTCGCGCCGGTCACGTCGGCAACGGCTTTGATCAGGGTGCTGAACAGGTCAATCTCATAGTTGGAGTTAACGTGCTGCAGTACCGCGGCAATACGCTCCAGACCCATACCGGTATCGACGGAAGGCTTCGGCAGCGGCTCCATCGTACCGTCGGCCTGACGGTTGAACTGCATGAAGACGATGTTCCAGATCTCAATGTAGCGATCGCCGTCTTCTTCCGGGCTGCCTGGAGGACCGCCCCAGATGTGGTCGCCGTGATCGTAGAAGATCTCGGTGCACGGACCGCAAGGACCGGTGTCACCCATCTGCCAGAAGTTGTCAGACGCGTATGGCGCGCCTTTGTTATCACCGATGCGAATAATGCGCTCGCGCGGGATCCCGACTTCTTTTTCCCAGATTTCGTAGGCTTCGTCATCGGTTTCATAGACGGTAACCCACAGACGCTCTTTCGGCAGGTTGAACCAGTTTTCACCGGTCAGCAGTTCCCACGCATATTGAATGGCATCGTGTTTGAAGTAGTCGCCGAAGCTGAAGTTACCCAGCATTTCGAAGAAGGTGTGGTGACGCGCGGTGTAACCGACGTTTTCCAGGTCGTTGTGTTTACCGCCCGCACGCACGCAACGCTGTGAGGTTGTGGCGCGGGAATAATTACGCTTGTCGAGACCAAGGAACACATCCTTGAACTGGTTCATCCCGGCGTTGGTAAACAGCAGAGTCGGGTCGTTGTTCGGTACCAGGGAGCTGCTGGCAACAACCTGGTGTCCCTTACTATGGAAAAAATCGAGAAACGCCTGACGGATCTCAGCGGTGCTCTTGCTCATAATTATCCTGAAATCAAGCTAACGAAATGTCGCAGCCAGCCTGTCTCGGTAAACCGTTGGACAGACCAGCTACTGAAAAAGTGGGAATAAGATAAGTTTTCTTTGGAGGGAAGTAAAATCCCGCATGCGTTCAATCGGCAAAATTGCGCCAGATATCCTGAATATCTTCCATCAGGAAGCCGCGGTAGAGCAAAAAGCGCTGTATTTTGACTTTATCTGAAAAATCGCGCGGCAGCGGTTCGCCGTACTTACGAATCGCCTGCTCTTTCGCCCGTTCGCACCAGTCAACATCGCATTCACGCATCGCTTTTTCAATAGACTCTCTGGCCACGCCTTTCTGGTTCAGCTCCTGGCGGATGCGCGCAGGCCCGTAGCCTTTACGGCCGCGGCTGGCAAGAAAGCGGGCGGCAAAACGTTCGTCATCAAGGTAACGATGTTCATAGCACCAGGCAATCACGCGGTCATAATCTTCCGCGGTGGCATCAATCTCTTCCGGCCCGTTTTTGCTCATTACCGGAGCCGACAGTTTTCGCCGCAGCTCCTGTTCGCTATGGTCACGAACGGCCAGGATGCGCACCGCGCGGTCCAGCAAGCGCGCAAACGCGGGTCGACGTGTTGTCGGTTCACTCATAAAAAACCTGCAGATTCAGAAATGCAAAAAGGGCCGCATCAGCAGCCCTTCATTTTTAAACGAGAGATTTAAAAGTCTTCGTTGGTTTCTTCAGCATCCGCGGCATCGACCACGAAATCAGGTTTGGAGTCCTGGTTGTTCAGCAGAAGCTCACGCACCTTCTTCTCAATCTCTTTCGCCGCACCCGGATTCTCTTTCAGCCAGGAAATCGCATTCGCTTTACCCTGACCAATTTTGTCACCGTTGTAGCTGTACCAGGCACCCGCTTTTTCAATCAGCTTCTCTTTCACGCCCAGGTCAACCAGCTCGCCGTAGAAGTTAATCCCTTCGCCGTAGAGGATCTGGAATTCAGCCTGTTTGAACGGTGCGGCAATTTTGTTCTTCACAACCTTCACGCGGGTCTCGCTACCCACCACGTTCTCACCCTCTTTTACCGCACCGATACGGCGGATATCCAGACGGACAGAGGCGTAGAATTTCAGTGCGTTGCCACCGGTCGTGGTTTCCGGGTTACCGAACATCACACCAATTTTCATACGGATCTGGTTGATGAAGATCAGCAGCGTGTTGGACTGCTTCAGGTTACCCGCCAGCTTACGCATCGCCTGGCTCATCATACGTGCCGCGAGGCCCATGTGAGAGTCGCCGATTTCGCCTTCGATTTCCGCTTTTGGCGTCAGTGCGGCAACGGAGTCGACCACGATAACGTCAACGGCACCCGAGCGCGCCAGCGCGTCACAAATTTCCAGCGCCTGCTCACCGGTGTCCGGCTGAGAACACAGCAGATTGTCGATGTCCACGCCCAGTTTACGCGCATAAACAGGGTCCAGCGCGTGCTCGGCATCGATAAACGCACAGGTTTTACCTTCGCGCTGAGCCGCAGCAATCACCTGCAGCGTCAGGGTGGTTTTACCGGAGGACTCTGGCCCGTAGATCTCTACGATACGGCCCATTGGCAGACCGCCCGCGCCCAGCGCGATATCCAGAGAAAGCGAACCGGTGGAGATCGTTTCCACATCCATGGTACGGTCTTCACCCAGGCGCATGATGGAGCCTTTACCGAATTGCTTTTCGATCTGGCCCAGTGCTGCCGCCAACGCTTTCTGTTTGTTTTCGTCGATAGCCATTATTACTCCTGTCATGCCGGGAGAAGCGACTGTGCTTCACCGTGGATTTCTGTTCTGTTGGTGCAATTATACTGTATAGTCATACAGTATCAAGTGTTTTGTAGAAATTGTTGCCAGAGCGTTTTTAACGCATATTCCGTTGCCTGACGGCGCACGCTTTCGCGATCGCCGCTGAAGCATTCCCGGCGGGTGATCCCCTCCCCTTTGGACGTGGCGAAGCCAAACCAGACGGTGCCTACGGGCTTCACGTCACTGCCGCCGTCCGGGCCCGCAATACCGCTAATGGAAATCGCGTAATCTGCGCGCGCCTCTTTGAGCGCGCCAATGGCCATCTCGATCACCACCGGCTCGCTGACCGCGCCGTGCTGTTCCAGCGTGGATTCGCGCACGCCAATCATCTGCGCTTTAGCTTCGTTACTGTAGGTGACAAAGCCGCGCTCAAACCAGGCGGAGCTGCCGGCAATATCGGTAATCGCCTTCGCCACCCAGCCGCCGGTGCAGGACTCCGCGGTGGTGATTGTCGCGCCGCGCTGCTTCAGGGCAAGGCCAACGATCTCGCTAAGCTGCATCAATTCATGGTCAGTCATTCTCGCTCCAGGCATCAGAAAAACGTGCTGCACAAGATAGCACTTTCTCGTCAGATGTGGGGATGCGCTTCAGGTTTTACGAGGGGGCTTCAGAAAAAAGCCGGTACGGATGCACCGGCTGCGGAGGGTTATTTCATGCTGCTGGCAAGCGTATTCACATTGTGACGGAACGCCTTAACGTAGGTGTCGGCCACCCCACCCTTTGCCGACAGGGCTTCAGGGTAAAGTTCCCCCCCAGGCTGTGCGCCTGTCGCCGACGCAATCTGTTTCACCAGACGCGGATCGAGCTGGTTTTCCATAAACCAGGTTTTCACGCCGTCGGCTTTGATCTGATTGATAATCTCCGCCACCTGCGCCGCGCTCGCCTCGCTCTCTGACGAGAGCCCCTGTGGCGCCATAAACGTCACGCCGTAGGCGCGGCTGAAATAGCCGAACGCGTCATGGCTGGTCAGCACGTTACGCTTTTCCTGCGGGATCTGGCTAAAGCGGTTTTTGGCCCAGCCGTCCAGCTGCGTCAGCTGCGCGATATACGGTTTGCCTGACGCCTCCAGCGCCGCTTTGTCCTCCGGGTCCGCTTTCACCAGCCCGTTCAGAATATTTTGCGCATACAGCGCCCCGTTCGCCGCGCTGTTCCAGGCGTGCGGGTCGGTCACGGTCTTGCCATCTTCCTCAAGCGTGTGGGTTTTCACCCCGGCTGAGGCCACAACCAGCTGCCCCTTAAATCCGGAAGCGTTCACCAGACGGTCAAGCCACCCTTCCAGCCCCAGGCCGTTGACCACCACCACGTCAGCCTTGCTCAGCGCTGCGCTGTCTTTCGGCGACGGTTCGAAGGTATGCGGATCGCCGTCCGGCCCGACCAGCGTCGTCACCTTCACATGGTCACCGCCTACCTCCTGCGTGATGTCCCCCAGTATCGAAAAGCTGGTGACCACATTCAGCGTTTTCGCCATCACGCCGTACGACATCATCCCCAGCGCGAGCGCCACTGCTAATCCTGTACGTTTCATCGTTTCCCCTTGCGTTAAAAATACGCCCGCAGACTGCCAGCGAGCCTGCTTCGCGTACCCAATAAAATGGAAATAAAGAACAGCGCGCTGGCGGTCAGCACGATGGATGGCCCGGCCGGGAGACTCATCGCCCAGGAGAGGCTCAGCCCCAGCCATGCGCAGAGAATGCCGCTGATGCCCGCCATCAGGAGTAACGCCGGTAACGTGCGCACCCAGCAGCGTGCCGCCACGGCCGGAAGCATCATCAGCCCGACGGCCATCAGCGTGCCGAGCACCTGAAAACCGGCCACCAGGTTAAGCACCAGCAGCGCCAGAAACAGTCCGTGCAGCACGCCAGGCAGCCAGCGGGCGTTCACCTGTAGCCAGGCGGTATCAAACGCTTCAGTGACCAGACCGCGATAGAACAGCGCCAGCGTGATAAGGGTGAACATACACACGCCCGTGACAAACAGCGCGGCGTCGTTGTCCACGGCGAGGATGGAGCCAAACAGCAGGTGCAGCAGGTCGACATTCGACCCGCGCAGCGACACCAGCGTGACCCCCAGCGCCAGCGAGCCAAGATAAAACCCGGCAAAGCTGGCATCTTCTTTCAGCGGCGTGCGTCGACTGACCAGACCGGCGAGCAGCGCCACGGTAATGCCCGCGATAAAACCACCAACGCTCATTGCCAGCAGCGACATGCCGCTAAGCAAATACCCCACGGCGACGCCCGGTAAAATGGCGTGAGAAAGCGCGTCGCCCATCAGGCTCATCCGACGCAGCTGAAGAAACACGCCGAGCGCGGTGGTGCTGACGGAGAGCGCCAGGCAAACCACCAGCGCCCGACGCATAAAGCCGTACTCAATAAACGGCTGGAAGAATATGTGCCAGATCATGCCACCCTCACCCGTTCGGTTTTCCACTGGGGTACGTCAGCATCCAGGCGTAAGGTCTGCGGGAAGTGGCGCGATACGCGCTCGCTGTCGTGCAGTACCGCGAGCAGCGTTTGTCCCTGCATATACATCTCCAGCATCAGATCCATCAGCACGTTGCAGGTGGCTTCATCGACCCCGGTAAAGGGCTCATCGAGCATCACCAGCGGCGCCTGCTGCACCAGGACGCGGGCAAACAGCATGCGCTGAAACTGGCCGCCGGAGAGTTCATCGATGGTGGATAGCGCCATGGACTCAAGCCCGACGCGCTCCAGCGCGCTGGCAATGCGCGACCGCGTTTCGCGACGAAACCCGGAAAAAAGCGAAATGCCCGGCCAGCAGCCCATGCCTACCACGTCCTGTACGGTCAGCGGAAACTGCGCCTCCAGCGCGTGACGCTGTGCCAGCCAGCCGATGACCGGGCGCTTCCCCTGCCAGCGGAAGCCGCCGCTCACGGGAGGAATAAACCCGGCGAGCGTTTTCAGCAGCGTGGATTTCCCGCAGCCGTTAGCGCCGATGATGGCGGTCATGCTTCCGCGTTCAATGGTGCCCGAGAGAGGCCGCGTCACGGGCTGGCGTTCATAGCCTGCGACCAGTTCGTTCATCAGGATCATGGCAGCGCCACCGCCCAGCGCACGGCCAGCGCGATAAAAATAATCAGCGCCAGCGCCAGCAAAACCCGGATCGGCGCAGACAGAGAGAAAAGGGTAGTAGACATGTTGATACCACATTAAATGTTATAACATAACAATAATGAAAGATGATTAAGATGTAAATGGCGGGTTTGGAAAGGGAGTGTGGCGAAATGTTTCTGCAAGAACCTGGATGGGCGCGGGGTGCCCTCACCCCAGCCCTCTCCCAAAGGGAGAGGGAGGAATAAGACGACTTACTGACTAAACGGTGACGCCGCCGTCACGCGGGCCTGCGAGACCGCCAGCCCCAGCTGCCACACGGCCATCGCATAGTGCGTGCTGTGGTTATAGCGGGTGATGGTGTAGAAGTTCGGCAGACCGTACCAGTACTGATAGCCGGTTCCCACGTCCAGACGCAGCAGGCTTACCTGGTCAACGTTGCCCAGCGGCTGGGTTGGCGTTAAGCCCGCCGCCGTCAGCTGCGCGACGCTGTATTTGGTTTTAAAGCCGTTTTCCAGGCCAAACGCCTCGCCGTTTGCCTGCACCGCCACCTGGCCACCCGGCGTCCAGCCGTGGGCTTTGAAGTAGTTCGCCACGCTGCCGATGGCATCCACCGGATCCCACAGGTTGATATGGCCGTCCCCGTTAAAGTCGACGGCATACTGTTTATAGGAGGACGGCATAAACTGGCCGTATCCCATCGCACCGGCAAACGACCCTTTCAGATCGAGCGGATCGTCCTGTTCATTACGGGCCATCAGCAGGAAGGTTTCCAGCTCAGACGAAAAATACTCGGCGCGGCGCGGGTAGTTAAAGGAGAGCGTCGCCAGCGCGTCGAGGATGCGGGTTTTGCCCATCACGCGGCCCCAGCGGGTTTCTACGCCGATAATCCCGACGATGATTTCCGGCGGCACGCCGTAGACCTGCCACGCGCGGTTGAGCGCATCTTCATACTGATTCCAGAACGCCACGCCGTTTTGCACGTTGTCCGGGGTAATAAACTGTTTGCGATAGCGCAGCCACGCGCCGTTTGGCCCGGTAGGGACCTGTGCCGTCGGCGCCTGTCTGTCCATCAGGCGCAGCACGTAGTCCAGACGCTTGGCCTGAGACAAAATCTCGTGCAGCTGCTGTCTGTCAAAGCCGTGTTTGCTGACCATTTTATCGATGAACTGCTCGGCCGCCGGGTTATTCGCGAAGTCGCCGCCCATCTGCATCATGTTGTGCTGCGGCTCCAGCAGGAATCCTCCGGAAGGCGCGCCCGCCGTTTGCTGAACGGCTTCGGTCTTAGGTTTGCTACTACAGGCAGACAGCAGAATAAGCGCAGGCAAGAGCGCTGCATAACGACGCTTGAACATGAGACATCCATTTAACGGGTTCGATAAGAACCCAGTATGGTAAAGCATCCGCAACACCTCAAGGAAGCGGTACGCACCCCCCCCACGCAAATCCGCGCTTTTTTCCACCGAAAACCATTGATCCCATCAATAAACTTTCAAAATAATCCATTTTTCTTTCATTGTGAGATCTAACTAACACTTTAAAACCTTTCAAAGTGATTATTATTAGCCCAGTCAGACAAAAACAAAAAGCCCCACAGGAGAGAAGAATGATAGAAACCATTACCCACGGCGCCGAGTGGTTCATCGGGCTGTTTCAGAAAGGCGGAGAAGTGTTCACCGGCATGGTGACCGGGATCCTGCCCCTGCTGATCAGCCTGCTGGTGATCATGAACGCGCTGATTAACTTTATCGGTCAGCAGCGCATTGAACGCTTCGCCCAGCGCTGTGCCGGAAACCCGCTGTCCCGCTACCTGATTTTGCCGTTCATCGGCACCTTCGTGTTCTGTAACCCGATGACCTTAAGCCTCGGTCGATTCATGCCGGAAAAGTACAAGCCGAGCTACTACGCCGCCGCCTCCTACAGCTGCCATTCCATGAACGGCCTGTTCCCGCACATCAACCCCGGCGAGCTGTTTGTTTACCTCGGGATCGCCAGCGGCCTGACCACCCTTGGCCTGCCGCTCGGTCCGCTGGCGGTCAGCTATCTGCTGGTCGGCCTGGTCACCAACTTCTTCCGCGGCTGGGTCACAGACCTCACCACCGCCATTTTTGAGAAAAAAATGGGCATCCAGCTTGAACAGAAAGTCCATCTTTCAGGAGCCACAGCATGAACCGGATCCGCATAGAGAAAGGCACGGGCGGCTGGGGCGGCCCGCTGGAGTTCGACGCCACCGAAGGCAAAAAGATCGTCTACATCACCGCGGGCACGCGCCCGGCAATCGTCGACAGGCTGCGCGAGCTGACCGGCTGGGAAGCGGTCGACGGCTTCAAGGAAGGCGAACCGCCGGAAGCGGAAATTGGCGTGGCGGTAATCGACTGCGGCGGCACGCTGCGCTGCGGCATCTATCCGAAGCGCCGCATTCCGACGGTGAATATTCACTCCACCGGCAAATCCGGCCCGCTGGCACAGTACATCCTTGAAGACATCTATGTGTCGGGCGTGAAGGAGGACAACATCACTCTGGTGAATGGGACTCCCGCGCCGCAAAAAGCGGCCCCGCGCGAGTACGACACCAGCAAGAAAATCACCGAGCAGAGCGACGGCCTGCTGGCAAAGGTCGGGATGGGGATGGGGTCCGCCGTGGCGGTGCTGTTCCAGTCCGGGCGCGACACCATCGACACGGTGCTGAAGACCATTCTGCCGTTTATGGCGTTCGTCTCGGCGCTGATCGGCATCATCATGGCGTCCGGCCTGGGCGACTGGATTGCCCACGGCCTCGCGCCGCTCGCCAGCCACCCGCTCGGGCTGGTGACGCTGGCGCTGATCTGCTCCTTCCCGCTGCTGTCGCCGTTCCTCGGCCCGGGGGCGGTGATTGCTCAGGTCATCGGCGTGCTGATTGGCGTTCAGATTGGGCTGGGGAACATTCCTCCGCACCTCGCCCTGCCCGCCCTGTTTGCCATTAACGCCCAGGCGGCGTGCGACTTCATCCCCGTTGGGCTGTCGCTGGCCGAAGCGCGCCAGGACACCGTGCGCGTGGGCGTGCCGTCCGTGCTGGTGAGCCGCTTCCTGACGGGCGCGCCGACGGTGCTGATTGCCTGGTTTGTCTCCGGCTTTATTTATCAATAAGAGGTTCCTGCGATGACCGTGATTTATCAGACCACCATTACCCGCATCGGCCAGAGCGCAGCGGATGCGCTGAGCGATCGAATGCTGATTACCTTCCGCGAAGGGGCCCCGGCGGATATCGAAGAGTTTTGCTTTATTCACTGCCACGGCGAGCTTAAGGGCGAGCTGAAGGCCGGGAGCCAGCTGGAGCTGGGCGAGACGCGCTATGCCGTGACCGCCGTCGGCGACGTGGCCGAGCAAAACCTGCGCGAGCTGGGCCATATCACCCTGCGTTTCGACGGCCGGCCGCAGGCGGAGTATCCCGGTACGGTTCACGTGGACGGCCCGGTTCCGCAGGCTGTCACCCCAGGCTGCACGTTAAAATTTGTTGCGTAATTAAGGAGATAGACATGAGTCAGGTTGCCGTTGTCATTGGTGGGGGACAAACCTTAGGCGAGTTCCTCTGCCGTGGGCTTGCCGCAGAAGGTTACCGCGTCGCGGTAGTGGATATTCAGAGTGAAAAAGCCGCCCGCGTGGCGGACGCCATCAACACCGAGTTTGGTGAAGGGATGGCGTACGGGTTTGGTGCCGACGCCACCAGCGAGCAGAGCGTAATGGCGCTGGCCCGGGGGGTGGACGAGATTTTTGGCCGTACCGACCTGCTGGTCTACAGCGCGGGAATTGCGAAAGCGGCCTTTATCAGCGATTTCGAACTGGGGGATTTTGACCGCTCGCTGCAGGTGAATCTGGTGGGCTATTTCCTCTGCGCCCGCGAGTTTTCCCGCCTGATGATCCGCGACGGCATTCAGGGGCGCATCATTCAGATCAACTCAAAATCCGGGAAGGTGGGCAGCAAGCACAACTCCGGCTACAGCGCGGCGAAGTTTGGCGGCGTGGGGCTGACGCAGTCTCTGGCGCTGGATCTCGCCGAATACGGCATTACCGTGCATTCGCTGATGCTGGGCAACCTGCTGAAATCGCCGATGTTCCAGTCCCTGCTGCCGCAGTACGCCACCAAGCTCGGCATCAAGGCGGAGGAAGTGGAGCAGTACTACATCGACAAAGTGCCGCTGAAGCGCGGGTGCGACTATCAGGACGTGCTGAACATGCTGCTGTTTTACGCCAGCCCGAAAGCCTCGTACTGCACCGGGCAGTCGATTAACGTCACCGGCGGGCAGGTGATGTTCTGATCGAGCGGTTTGTTCCCCCTCACCCTAACCCTCTCCCCGAGGGGAGAGGGGACGGCCAGGTGCAGCCTTCCCCCTCGCCCCTTTGGGGAGAGGGGACGGCCAGGTGCAGCCTTTTCCCCCTCGCCCCTTTGGGGAGAGGGACGGGGTGAGGGGAAAAATAAGGAGCCAACATGGTAACAACACTCATCACCCTCGCCGCACTCGCCTGGCTCTGCCAGATGGCGTTTGGCGGCTGGCAGATCCACCAGTTCAACCGCGCGTTTGATGCCCTGTGCCAGAAAGGCCGCGTGGGCGTCGGACGTTCCGGCGGACGCTTTAAACCGCGCGTGGTGGTCGCCGTTGCGCTGGATGAACACGATCGCGTGTGCGATTCCCTGATAATGCGCGGCCTGACCGTCTTCGCGCGTCCGGTGAAAATCCAGGCAATTAACGGCATTTCGCTGCAGGAATTGCGGCCTGATGTGATCTTTCCCCATGATCCGCTCTGTCAGAATGCACTATCATTAGCGCTTAATCTGAAACATGGATAATTTCGTTGTGAAAGCTATAGGCTTGCGAAATTATCATTTCGCAACCTAAGGAACGAAGCGCCTATGAAACCTCGTCAGCGGCAGGCGGCCATTCTGGAACATCTGCAAAAGCAGGGAAAATGCTCGGTAGAGGATCTGGCCCACTACTTTGACACCACCGGCACGACGATACGCAAGGACCTGGTATTGCTCGAGAACTCGGGTGCCGTTATTCGAACCTACGGCGGCGTGGTGCTCAATAAGGACGAAGCGGACCCGCCTATCGATCACAAAACGCTGATCAACACCCACCAGAAGGCGCTTATCGCCGAAGCGGCGGTGAAATTTATCCACGATGGCGACTCGATTATCCTTGACGCTGGCAGCACCGTCCTGCAGATGATCCCCCTGCTCAGCCGCTTTAACAACATCACGGTGATGACCAACAGCCTGCACATCGTTAACGCCCTGTCGGAATTCGACAGCGAGCAGACCATCCTGATGCCCGGCGGCACCTTCCGCAAAAAATCGGCGTCGTTTCACGGTCAGCTGGCGGAGAACGCCTTCGACCACTTCAGCTTTGATAAGCTATTCATGGGCACGGACGGCATCGACCTGAACGCGGGCGTTACGACGTTCAACGAGGTGTTTAGCGTCAGTAAAGCCATGTGCAACGCCGCGCGGGAAGTGATTTTGATGGCGGACTCGTCGAAGTTTGGCCGCAAAAGCCCCAACATTGTCTGTAGCCTGGAAAGCGTCGACAAGCTGATTACCGACGCGGGTATTGATCCGGCGTTCAGGAAAGCGCTGGAAGAGAAAGGCATCGACGTGATCGTAACCGGAGAGAGAGATGAGTGATTTTCTGTTAGAAACGGGCCGCCAGACGTTGATGCTGGAGCTGCAGGAAGCCAGCCGCCTGCCGGAACGTCTGGGCGAGGATTTTGTCCGCGCCGCCAATACCATTATCCACTGCGAAGGCAAAGTGATCGTGGCGGGCATCGGTAAATCCGGCCACATCGGCAAAAAGATTGCCGCGACGCTGGCGAGCACCGGCACCCCGGCCTTCTTCGTGCATCCCGCCGAGGCGCTGCACGGCGATCTGGGGATGATAGAGAGCCGCGACGTAATGCTGTTTATCTCCTACTCCGGTTCGGCGAAAGAGCTGGATCTCATCATTCCGCGCCTGCAGGAGAAATCGGTCGCCCTGCTGGCAATGACCGGAAAATCCCGCTCGCCGCTGGCGCTGGCCGCCAAGGCGACGCTGGATATTTCCGTTGAGCGTGAAGCCTGCCCTATGCATCTTGCTCCGACCTCCAGCACCGTTAATACCCTGATGATGGGCGACGCGCTGGCGATGGCGGTGATGCAGGCGCGCGGCTTTAACGAAGAAGATTTCGCCCGCTCGCATCCGGCGGGCGCGCTCGGCGCGCGCCTGCTCAACAAGGTTCACCACCTGATGCGCACCGACGATGCCATTCCGCAGGTCAAACTCGATACCAGCGTGATGGACGCGATGCTGGAACTGAGCCGCACCGGGCTGGGGCTGGTGGCGGTCTGCGACGACGACGGTTACGTCAAAGGCGTATTTACCGACGGCGACCTGCGCCGCTGGCTGGTGGGCGGCGGCAGGCTGGAAACAAGCGTGTCGGACGCCATGACTCAGGGCGGGCTGACGCTCAACGCCGAGAGCCGCGCCATTGAGGCCAAAGAGGTGCTGATGAAGCGCAAAATCACCGCCGCACCGGTGGTGGATGATTCCGGCAGGCTGTGCGGCGCCATCAACCTGCAGGACTTCTACCAGGCGGGGATTATCTAACCCTTCAGCCCCAGACGCTTCGCCAGCCTGTGCAGGTTGGCGACGTCCATCTCCAGCGCCCGGGCGCACGCCGCCCAGCTGCGGCTGTTCTGCTCCAGCGCGCGGGTAATCATCTGACGCTGGAATGCCTCTGTCGCGTCACGCAGGTTTTCATTCACTCTCTCTGGCGCAGCCTGGACGACAGGCGGTGCGGTTTCATCCTGCAGCGCAAAATGGCGCGCGTGGATCACCACTTCATCCCCCGAACGCGTCGCCCGCGCCAGCACCACCGCGCGATGAATCGCATGCTCCAGCTCGCGCACGTTGCCCGGCCAGCCGTAGCCCAGCAGATGCGCCCTCGCCCCCGGGCTGAGTACCACGCGGGAAAGCCCCATTCTGAGTCGGCACTGCTCGCAGAAAAAGCCCGCCAGCAGCAGCACGTCGTCCCCGCGCTCGCGCAGCGGCGGCACGGTAAGTGGGAACACGCTCAGGCGGTGGAACAGGTCGGCGCGGAACTGCCGGGCCAGCACCGCTTCACGCAGGTCGCGGTTCGTTGCCGCCAGCACGCGAACGTCCACTCTGTGACTGCGGTCGTCCCCCACGCGCTGAATGTCGCCGTACTGCAGCACGCGCAGGAGTTTAGCCTGTAGCGACAGGGAGAGTTCGCCAATCTCATCGAGAAACAGCGTGCCGTTATCGGCCATTTCGAACTTGCCGCTGCGGTTGCTGATGGCCCCGGTAAACGCCCCTTTCACGTGGCCAAAGAGCTCGCTTTCCGCCACGCTTTCCGGCAGCGCGGCGCAGTTGAGGTACACCAGCGGATTAACCGCGCGCGGTGAGGCTTCGTGGATGGCCTTCGCCACCAGCTCCTTGCCGGTGCCGGTTTCCCCGAAGATCAGCACGTTCAAATCAGAGGCGGCAACGATCTCGATCTCTTTTTTGAGCTGCACTATGCCAGGCGAAAGACCGATCATCTCCGTGTGCGCCACCGGCTCAAACGCCGCCGGGCTACCGGGAAGAATGTTCTGGCTCTCCAGCTGTTCAATCAGCAGCGCGTTATTGAGCGCCCCGGCGGCCAGCGCGGCAATCAGCCTTAACTCTTCATCGCTGAAGGTGTCGAACTGGTCCGGCGACATGCCGTCGAGGGTCAGCGCCCCAATCAGGTTTTGTCCGGCAAACAGCGGCAGGCCGATGCAGGCGTGTACCTTCAGGCTCTCCTGGCCAGGAATCAGCCCGTCGTACGGGTCGGGCAGATCGCTGTCCGCCGGGAAGCGCACCACGTCCCCCGCGCGGGCAATAGTCTCCAGCCGCGGGTGGCCCTCCAGGGTAAAACGCCGTCCGAGCACGTCCTTCGCCAGCCCGTCGATAGCCAGCGGAATAAACTGCCGTCCTTCGTAGCGCAGCAGCGCCGAGGCGTCGCACGCCAGCACGTGGCGCAGCGTGGAGATCAGCCGCTGAAAGCGGTCCTGATGGCCGATACCGGTCTGCAGCTCAATGGCGATCTTCGCCAGCACGTCTACGGAAAAACTCATGATGACCTCGCTGTCATTTTGACAACCCATGTTGTCATATTGACACTGTTATTGGTAGTCATTATGACTACCTCTTACGGATCATGAAAAAATTAATCAATTAAAATCAATAGATTAAAAGTTGGCACGCAGCTTGATATAAGCAAACCATCCTATTTGAAAAACGCGATATTACGCTGAGGTTTGCTATGTCTATTCTGGTTAAAAATAACATTCATTTGGTCGGTCAACGTGACTGGGAAGTGCGCGATTTCCACGGGACGGAATATAAAACGCTGCGCGGCAGCAGCTACAACAGCTATCTCATCCGTGAAGGTAAAAACGTGCTGATCGATACCGTCGATCGCAAGTTCAGCCGCGAGTTCGTGCAGAACCTGCGCGGTGAAATCGATCTGGACGCCATCGACTACATCATCATTAACCACGCGGAAGAGGATCACGCGGGCGCGCTGACCGAGCTGATGTCGTACATTCCGAACACGCCGATCTACTGCACCACCAACGCCATCGACTCGATCAATGGCCACCACCACCATCCGGAGTGGAACTTCCATACCGTCAAAACCGGCGACTCGCTGGATATCGGCAACGGCAAACGGCTGATCTTCGTGGAAACCCCGATGCTGCACTGGCCGGACAGCATGATGACCTACATGACCGGTGACGCGGTGCTGTTCAGCAACGACGCCTTCGGCCAGCACTACTGCGACGAACGCCTGTTCAACGACGAGGTGGACCAGACCGAGCTGTTCGAACAGTGCCAGCGCTACTATGCCAACATCCTGACGCCGTTCAGCCGCCTGGTGACGCCAAAAATTACCGAAATCCTCGGCTTTAACCTGCCGGTGGACATGATTGCCACCTCCCACGGCGTGGTGTGGCGCGAGAACCCAACCCAGATCGTTGAGCTGTACCTGAAGTGGGCGGCAGATTATCAGGAGGATCGCATCACGATTTTCTACGACACCATGTCCAACAACACCCGCATGATGGCGGACGCCATTGCCCAGGGCATCAACGAAGTGGATCCGAACGTGGCGGTGAAAATCTTCAACGTGGCGCGCAGCGATAAGAACGAGGTATTGACCAACGTCTTCCGCTCTAAGGGCGTGCTGGTGGGCACCTCCACCATGAACAACGTGATGATGCCCAAAATTGCCGGTCTGGTGGAGGAGATGACCGGCCTGCGTTTTCGCAACAAGCGCGCCAGCGCTTTTGGCTCCCACGGCTGGAGCGGCGGCGCGGTAGATCGCCTCTCTACCCGTCTGCAGGATGCCGGTTTTGAGATGTCCCTCAGCCTGAAGGCGAAATGGCGTCCGGATATCGACGCGCTGGAAATCTGCCGCCAGCACGGCCGCGACATTGCCCGCCAGTGGGCACTCGCTCCGCTTCCTGAGGCGTCTGCAAAACCCACCGAACAGCAGGAAGCCTGCGCCTGCGCCGCCGATCTCGGCCCGCGCATGCAGTGCAGCGTCTGCCAGTGGATTTACGACCCGGCGCTGGGCGAGCCGCTGCAGGACGTTGCCCCGGGCACGCCGTGGCGGGACGTGCCGGACAACTTCCTCTGCCCGGAATGTTCACTCGGTAAAGACGTCTTTGACGAACTGGGTACGGAGGCAAAATGAGCAACGGAATCGTCATCATCGGCTCGGGCTTTGCCGCCCGCCAGCTGGTGAAAAATATCCGCAAGCAGGACGCCAGCGTGCCGGTGACGGCGATCGCCGCCGACAGCATGGATGAGTATAACAAGCCCGATTTAAGCCACGTCATCAGCCAGAATCAGCGCGCCGAAGACCTCACCCGCCAGACGGCGGGGGAGTTCGCGGAGCAGTTTAACCTGCGCCTTTTTCCCTACACCTGGGTCACCGATATCGACGCCGCCGCGCACGTAGTGAAGTCGAAAGAGAAAACCTGGCGGTACGACAGGCTGGTGCTGGCCACGGGAGCCTCTGCGTTTGTGCCGCCTGTTGAAGGCCGCGAGCTGATGATGACGCTCAACAGCCAGCAGGAGTATCAGGCCAGCGAAACGGGGCTTCGCGATGCGCAGCGGGTGATGATCGTCGGCGGCGGGCTGATAGGTACCGAGCTGGCGATGGATTTCTGCCGCGCGGGCAAAACCGTTACCCTGGTTGACCACGCGGCGAGCATTCTGTCGGCGCTGATGCCCGCAGAAGTAAGCAGCCGCTTACAGCATCGCCTGACCGACATGGGGGTGCATCTGCTGTTAAAATCGCAGCTGCAAAATCTGAGCAAAACTGAAGGCGGCATTCGTGCCACGCTCGACCGCAGCCGCAGCGTTGAGGTGGATGCGGTGGTGGCCGCGACGGGCCTGCGTCCGGAAACCGCGCTGGCGCATCGCGCAGGCGCCGAAACAGGTCGTGGCGTGAAGGTAAATAGCTACCTGCAAACTACGCAGCCCGATATTTACGCGTTAGGCGACTGCGCTGAAATTAACGGTCAGGTACTGCCCTTTTTACAGCCAATTCAATTAAGCGCGATGTATCTGGCGAAAAACCTGCTCGGCGGCAGCGCGCCGCTGAAATTACCCGCCATGCTGGTGAAGGTGAAAACGCCGGACCTGCCGCTGCACCTTGCGGGAGAAACACAGCGACAGGATCTGAGCTGGCAAATCGCCATTGAATCACAGGGGATGGTGGCGCGCGGCATCGACGCAGATGACCAACTGCGCGCCTTTGTGGTGAGCGAAGAGAGAATGAAGGAGGCGTTCGCGCTGCTGAAATCGCTACCTGCTTAACCGTCGTATCGCCGGGTGGCGCTGCGCTTACCCGGCCTACAAAACAACAAAAAGAGAGTTAAGGCAAAAATTCAGGAACGCACCACCAGCGCGTCGTAGCCGCGCCAGCGGTAGTTGACCATGGAGATCAGCCAGCAGGCGACAAACAGCCCGACCACCACAAACCCGGCGTTGCCCATATTGTCGTTCACCGCGCCAACCCGATCCCACACGCCGCCGCTGAGGGCAAATTTATCCATCAGCAGGCCCAGCGCTTCCAGACCGCCGATAAACAGCGCCACCACCACGGAGGTGCCGGTGATGGTCATGTTGTAGTAGAGCTTGCGCTGCGGCTTGTTAAACGCCCAGCCGTAGGCGCCGACCATCAGCAGGTTGTCGAGGGTATCCACCAGCGCCATGCCGCTGGCAAAGAGCGCCGGGAAGATCATGATTGACCACACCGACATTCCGCTGGAGGCGCTGGCGGCAGAGATCCCCAGCACGCCGATTTCGGTGGCGGTATCAAACCCGAGGCCGAACAGGAAGCCCACCAGGTACATCTGCCAGCTTTTATTGACGAGGCGGAAGGTTTTGCCAAACAGCCAGTTCATGACGCCGCCCTGGGCAGGGAGCGTGATATCGCCCTGCACCGGCCTGCCGCTTTTCAGCGCCTGAAAACTGCGCCAGACGCCGCGCAAAATCACCATATTCACCAGCGCCATCGCCAGCAGGAAGGTGGCCGAAACGGCGGTGCCAATCAGGCTGCCGGTTTCGTGGAACCATGCCATGTTTTTCTGAAACGCCGTGGCGGTGGCGGCGATGGCAATGGAGGCCAGCACCACGATGGTGGAGTGTCCCAGCGAGAACCACGCCCCCACGCCGGACGGGCGTTGGCCCTGCTGCATCATCTTACGCGTCACGGTATCAATGGCGGCAATGTGGTCAGCGTCCACCGCATGACGCAGTCCGTAGCACCACGCCAGCAGGCTGGCCGCCATCAGCGCCGTGCTGCCGCTAAAGGTGTGCCATGCCCACCCCCAGGCCAGCAGGTTTGCCATTACCAGAGCCAGCAGCAGAAGCGCGGCGCGAGGTTCATTGCATAAGAGTCGTAACATTTTAAGTCCTTTGTAAACATGACCGGGCGGCGGCGATCGCCGCCTGCCCGAAGGAGATCGCTCCGTCGCCTGCGGGCAGGCGCGAAGGAAAAAGAAGCGTAAAGTCAGAAAGATAATGACGCAGGCGCGCGCGCAGCAGACGGTTGTGAAGCACCCCGCCGCTGAGGCAGATTGTCGACAGCGACAGGCGCCGGGCATGGCGCGCGGCGAGCTCCGCCAGCCCTTTTGCCAGCGCGTCGTGAAACGCCCACGCGCGCGCGCTGGGCTCCGCCTGCCAGCTCAGCCACTGCTGCCAGAAAAGCGCGAGGTTATCCGCTTCCAGCGTCACCGGATGATCGACACCCGCGCACTGCGATGCCAGCGCTTCCAGCCGGCAGGCCGCCTCACCCTCCCAGGATTGGGTTTCGATACCCAGCGCACAGGCGACGGCATCAAACAGGCGGCCACAGGACGACGCCCGCGGCGCATTGATACCGCGCCGGATCGCCGTTGCCAGCAGCGGCCAGTTCTGGCGCTGAACCGCGCGCGTTTCCGGATAGCGCTGCCAGTCAGGGATAAACGCCAGACAGTGGGCGAGCAAATTGCGCCACGGTTGCCGGGCCGCCAGATCGCCTCCCGGCAGCGCAACGGCAGGCAGCCCGCCCAGACGCTCGCACTCCAGGTAGTTCACCCGCAGGCACTCTCCGCCCCACAGCGCGCCGTTTTCGCCCATGCCGATGCCGTCCAGCGTCAGGGCGATAGCGTCTCCCCCCTCGAGCGGCCAGCCGTTTTCCGCCAGGCACGCCGCGGCGTGGGCGTGATGATGCAGCACGGTTTCAACGGGCAGCCCCTGCGCCTGCGCCCAGCGGTGTACGCGATACGACGGATGGGCGTCGCACACCACGCGCTCCGGCTGGAAGGCGTAGATGTCCTGCATCAGCGAGAGCGCGCCGCGCCACTGCGCGTCGACACCCTCGTCGCCGAGATCGCCAAAATGCTGGCTCAGCACCGCCTGGCTGCCACGCACCATGCAGAAGGTATTTTTCATCTCCGCGCCGGTGCATAACATGGCGGGGATATTCTCAAAGCCCGCGGGCAACGTGACGGCATCAGGTACAAAACCGCGCGCGCGGCGAAGCATCGCGCCGTCCCTGTCCATCACCGAATCGTCCATCCGCTGCAGGATGTCGCGATTATGCAGCAGGAAGCCGTCCGCGATGCCGCGGAGATCGTCCAGAGCCTGCGGGTTGGTCAAGGCAGGCGGCCTGCCGCTGAGGTTGCCGGAGGTCATCACCAGCGGGCGCTGGCAGTCCATCATCAGAAGGTGCTGCAGCGGGTTAGCGGGCAGCATGACGCCCACGGTGTCCAGACCGGGCGCGATACCTTCCGGGAACGCGGGCAGCCAGGCTTTTGGCGTGAGCACAATCGGTGCGGCGGGCGAGCGCAGCAGCGTCTGAATCGTCTCCGGCAGCTCCTCCGCATGCGGGATCATCACCGCCAGCGGCTTCGCGGGACGCTGCTTGCGTGCCCGAAGCGTCGCGATCGCCTGCGGATTACGCGCGTCGCAGACGAGATGAAAACCGCCCAGCCCTTTGACCGCGACGATACCGCCGCTTTTCAGCATCGCCACCGCCGCGCCCAGCGCAGCCTCGCGGGCAGCCGTGACCCCGCCCGCCTGCCACTCCAGCGCGGGCCCGCAGTCCGGACACGCGACCGGCTGAGCGTGAAAGCGGCGGTCGGCAGGATTGCGGTACTCCGCTTGACACGGCGCGCAGAGCGGGAAAAGCGCCATTGAGGTGGCCGGACGGTCGTAGGGCATGGCGCGGATAATGGTAAACCGCGGCCCGCAGTGGGTGCAGTTGATAAACGGATAGCGGTATCGGCGCTCGCCAGGGTCGCGCATTTCAGCCAGACACGCCGGACAGGTCGCGGCATCCGGCACAATCTGGGTGTTCATCGCGCTGCCCACGCTGTGGCGGATGGTAAAGTCCTCCGGCACGTGCGCCCAGGTAAACGGCTGCGCCTCCACGCGGTCGATGCGTGCCAGCGGCGGGCAGTCCTGATGCAGCCTCGCGGTAAAGGCCCCCCCATTACCCGCGAGGCGCACCAGCACGCCCTCTCCGTCATTGCAGACGTCACCGGTCAACTGAAGCGCCTGCGCAAGCTGCCAGACGAAGGGTCGAAACCCCACGCCCTGCACCTTGCCGCGCACGCGCAGCTGAACGCCGTTGCTGCTCATGACGGTTCAGAACAGCAGTGATGACGACGTGTCGAACGCCGCGCGACGGCGCTTTTCGGCGCTCATCTGCTCCAGCTTGTCGCGATCCACGCAGACCAGCGCGTGCGTCGGGCAGGCTTCCATACAGGCCGGGCCGGCCTCACGGTGGTAGCAAAGGTCGCATTTGTTGGCTTCGGCTTTGTCTGCGCGCACGCTCAGGCCCATGCCGCTGTTGCGCACCACCGGACGGACAACCACCTCCATCGCGCCATACGGGCAGGCGACCACGCAGGTTTTACAGCCGATGCAGCGCTCCTGCATCACGTGCACAAAGCCTTTCTCGCGTTTAATCGCCCCGTTCGGGCAGACGTTCGCGCACGGCGCGTCTTCGCACTGGCGACAGATGGCGGCGGTGGAAATATTCACGCCTTTGATAACGTGGATGCGCGGCA
The DNA here is from genome assembly GCF_021892025.1 of Enterobacter cloacae complex sp. ECC445. NCBI lineage: Bacteria > Pseudomonadati > Pseudomonadota > Gammaproteobacteria > Enterobacterales > Enterobacteriaceae > Enterobacter > Enterobacter cloacae complex sp. ECC445. The sequence continues at coordinate 23,095 of NZ_JAKLRZ010000005.1, forward strand.
AAAACGTGTCGGGGGTCAGCGACGCGCAGTCCTGTTCCGCCTGATGGGAAACCACGCACGCCACTTCACAGGTACGGCAACCAATACACTTACTGGCATCGGCCATAATAAAACGGTTCATCTGCTTCTCCAGCATTACAGTTATGCGCGGAGATATTCATAAACCGTGCCAATAATTAAGCCATTGATTTTATATGGATTTAAAAATGACAGCGGCGCTGTCATCGTCACTTATGACGATGACAGCTGTCGACATCAGCGGTGCGGGCCGTCAATAACCGAGTCGCGCAGGATCAGCTCGCCGGAGAAGGTTTGCTGATATTTGAACTCACCGCCGTCGAGCATGAAGATCAGGCGGCTGATGGTCTCTTTGATCATCTCCGTCACCGGAATACGCACGCTGGAGAGCGACGGCACGATGTAGGGCGCGATGGCCACGTCGTCGAAACCGATCACCGATACCGCGTCCGGGGTGGCGACGCCGCTGTCGTGCAGCTGCTTCATAGCCCCGATTGCCATATCGTCATTGCTCGCCACCAGCGCCGTAAAGCGTTCGCCGCGAGCCAGCAGCTCGGACACCGCCGCCGCGCCGCTGGCGGGGTTCCACTTACCCTGCGCAATCAGCCCCTCGCGCAGCGGAATACCGTGCTGCGCCAGTGCGTCCTTATAGCCCGAGAGACGCTCAACCCCGGTGGGAGAATCCAGCGATCCGGTAATAAACGCGATCTCCCGGTGCCCTTTGGCAATCAGCTGCGACACCGCCTCCAGGCTGGAGGCTTTATGATCGGACCAGACGCTGTGGCTGCTGTTTTTCCGCAGGCGGCGGTTGAGCACCATAATGGGCTGATCGCACTTCTCGACGATCTCGTCCATCTGTTCCACGCTCAGGAAACGCGGGTAGATGATCACCGCGTCGCAGCGCATATCGAGCAGGTACTGGATCGCCTCGCGCTCCTCATCCGCGCTGTGCTTGCCGTCCGCAAGGATCAGCTGCCGCCCTTTCTCTTCCGTCATGCGCGCGGCGTGAAACAGCAGTTCGCTAAAGTAGACCCCGTGATAAAGGGTGTTGGTCACCACCAGCCCCAGCGTCTGGGTACGCCGGGTCGCCAGGTTGCGCGCCAGCAAATTCGGGCGATAGCCGCTCTCTTCAATGGCCTGAAACACCCGGTCTTTGGTCTCCTGGCTGACGTAGCCATTTCCCGACAGCACCCGGGATACCGTGGCCTTCGAAACGCCTGCCCGCTTCGCCACTTCAAGCATCGTGGTCATGTTGTTATTCCGTCTGAATCTGATGAAGCGCAGTGTACTGCACTGCAAAAAAATTGTCCTGGCGTCGAAATCACGCTTTCGACACCCTACCGCGATCTGCATCACGAAACGAAAAAATGGTCAAAAAGCGATCTTGTTTCATTCATGAAAACTCATGATGATTATGTGAAACCGGTTTCCTACACTTCTCACAACGATAACAGGATCACATCCGATGGCCAAAAATTACGCTGCGCTGGCGAACGACGTTATCAGCGCGCTGGGCGGCAAAGAGAACATCGTCGCCGTCACCCACTGCATGACGCGTTTACGCTTCGTTCTGAAAGACGAGAGCCTTACCGACGCCGCGCGCCTGAAAAACATCAGCGGCGTGCTCGGCGTGGTGCGCAACGACAACCAGTGCCAGGTGGTTATTGGCAACACCGTTTCACAGGCGTACCGCGAAGTGGTGAGCCTGCTGCCCACTGACCTGCAGCCCGCCGTGCCGGAAGGGCCGCAGAAGATGACCTTACGCCGCATCGGCGCCGGGATCCTCGACGCGCTGATCGGTACCATGTCCCCGCTGATCCCGGCGATCATCGGCGGCTCGATGGTCAAGCTGCTGGCGATGATCCTCGAAATGACCGGCGTGCTGCCAAAGGGCGCGCCGACGCTCACCATTCTGACGGTGATTGGCGACGGGGCGTTCTTCTTCCTGCCGCTGATGGTGGCGGCCTCGGCGGCGGTGAAGTTCAAAACCAACATGTCGCTGGCGATCGCCATTGCGGGCGTGCTGGTGCACCCGAGCTTTATCGAGCTGATGGCGAAGGCCGCGCAGGGCGAGCACGTTGAGTTCGCCTTTATTCCGGTGACGGCGGTGAAATACACCTACACCGTCATCCCCGCGCTGGTGATGACCTGGTGCCTGTCGTACATCGAACGCTGGGTGGATCGCATTACCCCGTCGGTGACGAAGAACTTCCTCAAGCCGATGCTGATCGTGCTGATTGCCGCCCCGCTCGCCATCGTGCTGATTGGCCCGCTGGGCATCTGGATCGGGAGCGCCATCTCCGCGCTGGTCTACACCATTCACGGCTACCTGGGCTGGCTCTCCGTCGCCATTATGGGCGCACTCTGGCCGCTGCTGGTCATGACCGGGATGCACCGCGTCTTTACGCCAACCATCATTCAGACCATTGCCGAAACGGGTAAAGAAGGGATGGTGATGCCGTCGGAAATCGGCGCCAACCTGTCGCTCGGCGGCTCGTCGCTGGCAGTGGCGTGGAAAACCAAAAACCCGGAGCTGCGCCAGACGGCGCTGGCGGCGGCGGCCTCCGCCATTATGGCGGGGATCTCCGAACCGGCGCTCTACGGCGTGGCGGTGCGCCTGAAGCGCCCGCTGATTGCAAGCCTGATCAGCGGCTTTATCTGCGGCGCGGTAGCCGGTATGGCGGGTCTTGCCAGCCACTCGATGGCGGCGCCGGGGCTGTTCACCAGCGTGCAGTTCTTCGATCCGGCCAACCCGATGACCATCGTCTGGGTGTTCGGCGTGATGGGGCTGGCAGTGGTGCTGTCGTTTGTTCTGACCCTGCTGTTAGGGTTTGAGGATATCCCGGTTGAAGACGAGGCCGAAAAAGCGCGCGCCCTGCAGACCGCGCCGGTACAAAACAACGCAGCAAAAGCATAAATTGAAAGCGAGGTAAGCATGTCTGTTTTTCCACAAGGATTTTTATGGGGTGGCGCGCTTGCCGCCAACCAGAGTGAAGGTGCCTACCGCGAAGGCGGCAAAGGACTGACGACGGTCGATATGATCCCCCACGGCGCGAACCGTCTGGCGGTGAAGCTCGGCAAGGAAAAGCGTTTTTCGCTGCGTGACGACGAGTTCTACCCGAGCCATGAGGCAATTGATTTTTACCATCGCTATAAAGAAGACATCGCCCTGATGGCGGAGATGGGCTTTACGGTGTTCCGCACCTCGATTGCCTGGAGCCGCCTCTACCCGAACGGCGACGAACCGCTGCCGAATCAGGAGGGTATCGCCTTCTACCGCGCGGTATTTGAGGAGTGTAAAAAGTACGGCATCGAGCCGCTGGTGACCCTGTGCCACTTCGACGTGCCGATGCATCTGGTGACGGAGTATGGCTCGTGGCGCAGCCGCAGGATGGTCGATTTCTTCGCCCGCTACGCCCGCACCTGCTTTGAGGAATTTAACGGCCTGGTGAAGTACTGGCTGACCTTCAACGAAATCAACATCATGCTGCACAGCCCGTTCTCCGGCGCGGGGCTGGTGTTTGAGGAAGGCGAAAACGAAGACCAGGTGAAATACCAGGCCGCGCACCACGAGCTGGTGGCGAGCGCGCTGGCGACCAAAATCGCCCACGAGGTAAACCCGGAAAACCAGGTCGGCTGCATGCTGGCGGGCGGTAACTTCTACCCTTACTCCTGCAAGCCGGAAGACGTGTGGATGGCGCTGGAGAAAGACCGCGAAAACCTGTTCTTTATCGACGTGCAGGCGCGAGGCAGCTACCCGGCCTACTCTGCCCGCGTGTTCCGCGAGAAGGGCGTCGCGATTGTGAAAGACCCGGGCGACGACGAACTGCTGAAAAACACCGTCGACTTTGTCTCGTTCAGCTATTACGCCTCGCGCTGCGCGTCGGCGGATATGAACGCGAACAATACCAATGCCGCGAACATCGTCAAATCCCTGCGCAACCCGCACATTCAGGTGAGCGAGTGGGGCTGGGGCATTGACCCGCTCGGCCTGCGCATCACCATGAACATGATGTACGACCGCTACCAGAAGCCGCTGTTCCTGGTGGAAAACGGCCTCGGGGCGAAAGACGTCATTGATGAAAACGGCGAGATCAACGACGACTACCGCATCAGCTACCTGCGCGAGCATATCCGCGCGATGGGCGACGCGATTGAGGACGGCGTGCCGCTGATGGGCTACACCACCTGGGGCTGCATCGACCTGGTGGCCGCCTCAACGGGCGAGATGAGCAAGCGCTACGGGTTTGTCTACGTGGACCGCGACGATGCCGGGAACGGCACGCTCGAGCGGAAGCGCAAGAAATCGTTCGGATGGTATAAGAAGGTGATTGCGAGTAACGGAGGGGATCTCGAGTAGCCTGTCCTTACCCCTCACCCTAACCCTCTCCCCAGAGGGGAGAGGGAACCGTTTGGTGTGGTTTTCACCCTCTCCCCTCTGGGGAGAGGGCCGGGGTGAGGGGTTCAAACCCACCGTCCCCAACCCACTCCGCAAGCCGCGAATACACCCGTTCCACCGCCTCCTTCACCGGCGGCGTCATGGGGTAATAAAACCCAACGATATCCGGCTGAATGCCCAAAAACAGCACCTCGCCCACGTCGTCTTTAATCTGATCGACCAGGTAGTTCAGCGGCATATTGTGGGTGGTCATCATAAACATTTCGGCAATGTCGTCCGGGTCAATCAGGCGGATCTCGCCGGGATTGAGCCCCATATCGGTGGCATCGACAATCAGCAGCCTCTCCGGGCGCAGCTCGCGGATGGCGACCACGTCATTTTCCGGCGCGCTGCCGCCGTCAATCACCACCCAGCTGCCCTGCGGTTTCGCGGCGCACATCTCGGCCAGCAGCGGGCCCGCGCCGTCGTCGCCCATCATGCTGTTGCCGACACACAGTAAAACGTCAGTCACGTAATCTCCTCACCATCAGGTAGATGGCGCTCTCCTGATGAATATCATGCAGCATGCCGAGCAGCGTTTTGCTCCACGCCTGCTGCTCCGGGGTTTGCCTGCCGAGCGCCGCGTCAAAGGCGTTGGCGAGCATCGCAATGTGGTTGGCGTCGATAACGATCTCACCGTACTTCGGTACGCCCTCCATCTTGCGCCGCGCCGTGCTGCCCTCCTCCAGCGTGGCAATCCACGCCAGGTATTCCGGCCACGGGCAGCTCAGCGCCGCCTCCAGGCAGTCAATCACCCCGAGGTGGTGCCCAATCGCCAGGCTGTAATAGACCACCTGCTGCGCCGCATCCGGCGTGGCGTCGTTCTCATCAATAAACTTACGGCTCAGCTGGCTGAACACCACCGTTTCACTCATCGGATACGCGCCTCGTCCACAATGCTGTTCAGGTTCGCCACGATCTCATTGAGGCGCGGGTCGTTTTCCGCCTCCAGCCAGCGCGCCACCTGATGTTCGCCCTGGCTCAGCAGGCGCAGATAGTCATCGGCAATCTGGCGACCGTAGCGGTAGCCCGCCAGCCTGCGCGCCGTGCGGTCAACCTTCACCCGCAGCGGCTGCACCATATCCGGGTGCAGGATAGTGGCTGGCTGGTTGTCGAGCTCGCCCGGCGCGCGGGCGTGGATTTTCTGTTCCAGCAGGCCGAGCGCCATGGCAAAACCGTAGAGCGTCGCGGCAGGCGTTGGCGGACAGCCCGGAATGTAGACGTCGACCGGCACGATTTTGTCGGTACCGCCCCAGACGCAGTAGAGGTCATGGAAGATGCCGCCGCTGTTGCCGCAGGCGCCGTACGAGATGCAGATTTTCGGATCCGGCGCGGACTGCCAGGCACGCAGCGCGGGCGAGCGCATGGCGCGGGTGACGGCCCCGGTGAACAGCAGGATGTCCGCATGACGCGGGGACGGCACCACCTTGATGCCGAAGCGCTCGGCGTCAAACAGCGGCGACAGCGTAGCGAAGATCTCAATCTCGCAGCCGTTGCAGCCGCCGCAGTCCACGCGGTAGACGTAGGCCGAGCGTTTGATTTTTTTCAGCAGCGACGCCTTCATGCTGGCGATGGACTCCTCCACCGTCATCGGCACCGGTATGCCGTTAGCGTCGCGCGGGCCGAGTAAATTTTCCATCAGCTGGCCTCTCTCATATGGCGGGTGATATCAATGCGGTCGGACGGCAGCAGGCATTTCTGGCGCTTGCATTCCGGGCAGGTTTCAAAGCTTTCACGGTGTTGCTCCGCGCGGGCATCGCCGTTGTGCTGCAGCAGCGCGATGGCGTAGTCGATCTCTTTTTGCACGGCGAACGGACGCCGGCAGACGCGGCAGTGGCACAGGTCAAAGCGCGACTGCTGCAGGAAGTCTTCTTTCTTCCACACCGCCAGCTCGTACTCCTGCGACAGGCGAATGGCGACCGTCGGGCAGACCTCCTCGCAGCGGCCGCAGAAGATGCAGCGCCCGAGGTTAAACTGCCAGGCCAGCTCGCCGGTTTTGAGATCCGTTTCCACCGTCAGGGCGTTCGACGGGCAGGCGTTGACGCAGGCCGCGCAGCCAATGCACTGCTGCGGGTTGTGCTCCGGCTTGCCGCGAAAGTTTTTGTCGACCGGCATCGGCTCCAGCGGATAGCGGCTGGTGGGCGTGCCGGTTTTGATCGCTTTTTTGATAAAGGTAAACATGGCGAGTCCTTATTTCAGCGGCGAGTTCTTACGCTCGATGCTGTAGCGCTCAAGCTCTTTGTACGGCACCACCTGGCTTTTCTTCTTGCGCACGTCCACCACGGTCATGCGGTCGGTGCAGGAGTAGCACGGGTCAAGGCTGCCGATAATCAGCGGCGCGTCAGACACGGTGTTGCCGCGCAGCATGTAGCGCAGGGTTGGCCAGTTGGCGTAGGTGGCCGCGCGGCAGCGCCAGCGGTAGAGCTTCTGGTTGTCGCCGGTCATGCTCCAGTGAATATCGTCCCCGCGCGGCGCTTCGGCAAAGCCGAGGGCAAAGCGGTTCGGAATGTAGGTGAAGCCCTCCACCATCAGCGGGCCGCCCGGCAGGTTGTCGAGACCGAAGTCGATCATGTTCAGGGCGGTGAACACCTCGTTGATGCGCACCTTCAGGCGCGAGATGACGTCGCAGCCCTGCTCGCTGTGCACGGTCATCGGCAGCAGGCCGTAGCCGACGAACGGGTGATCGGCGCGGGTGTCGCGGGCGTGGCCGCTGGCGCGCACCATCGGGCCGACGTTGCTGAAGTCGCGGGCAATTTCCGGATCGAGACGGCCAATCCCCACGGTGCGCTGCTCGATGTTTGGCGTGCTGAGCAGCATGTCCACCAGCTCCTGCACGTCCCGGCGCATCTGCTGCGCCAGCTGACGGGTCTGGATCATGTCGTCCTTCAGCAGGTCGCGGCGGATCCCGCCGATCAGGTTCAGCCCGTAGGTTTTGCGCGCCCCGGTGAGGATCTCCGCCATCTTCATCGACGCTTCGCGCACGCGGAAGAACTGCATAAACCCGGAGTCAAAGCCGACGAAGTGGCAGGCCAGGCCGAGGTTCAGCAGGTGCGAGTGCAGGCGCTCCACCTCCAGCAGAATGGCGCGAATCATCTGCGCGCGCTCCGGCACCACGATCCCCATGCCGTTCTCCACCGAGGTGGTGTAGGCGGTGCTGTGGGCGAAGCCGCAGATGCCGCACACGCGGTCAGAGAGGAAGGTCACTTCGTTGTAGCCCATGCGGGTTTCCGCCAGCTTTTCCATGCCGCGGTGGACGTAGAACAGGCGGTAGTCGGCGTCGATAATGTTCTCGCCGTCGACGAACAGGCGGAAGTGGCCCGGCTCGTCGGAGGTGACGTGCAGCGGGCCGATCGGCACCACGTTGTTCTTCTTGCTGCCGAGTTCGTTGATGAACTCGTAGGTTTCGCTGTCGGTGGTCGGCGCCGGGCGCTGGCGATAGTCCATGCTGTCTTTACGCAGCGGATAGAGTTCGTCCGGCCAGTCGTCCGGCAGCACCAGACGGCGCTCGTCCGGCAGGCCGACCGGCACCAGGCCGTACATGTCCCGCACTTCGCGCTCGCCCCAGACGGCAGCGGGCACGCGCGGCGTGACGGACGGGTATTCCGGCTTGTTCGGGTCGACTTCGACGCGCACGGTGAGCCAGCACTTTTCGCCCTGCTCCATCGACATCACGTAGTACACCGCGTAATTGCCGCACAGCTGGCGCTCGTCGTTGCCGAACAGCACCGACAGCCAGCCTCCCTGCTGGTAATAGAGAAACTCCACCACTTCCGGCAGGTAGTTCATCTTCACGGTAATCGTGATCTGGTCTTTGGTTTGCCAGCCTTCATCCAGCACCACGCCGGGGAAGGCCTGATGCAACGCGGCGAGATACTGCTGGCCTTTCTTTTCTTCAGACATAAATACTCTCTTTAATCACGCCACCAGCAAGGAGACGAATGCTAAAAATGCAAAACCAAAACCGGCCCAGGTGATGCGCGACGTTTCGACAAAACGCAGGCGCGCCATGCTGTTTTCAAACAGGGCAATCACCAGAACGCCGACCAGCAGCTTGAGGGCGGCAACCACGACGGCCAGCACCAGACCGCCCGCGGAGAAGTGCGTCATCTGGCCCCACGGGAAGAAGACGCCGACAAACATCTGCAGCACCACCAGCTGTTTGAGGCTGATGCCCCACTTCAGCACCGCAAAGCCGTAGCCGCTGTATTCGGTAAGCGGCCCTTCCTGCAGCTCCTGCTCGGCTTCCGCAAGGTCAAACGGCAGCTTACCCATCTCAATAAAGGTGGCGAACGCGCACGCGCAGAGCGCCAGCACCAGCGGAATGGAGCGGGAAACCGGCCAGTGATAAACGGTATCGGTGATAAAGCTGATATGGGTGGAGCCTGCGACCTGCGCGGCGACCCACAGCCCCAGCAGCAGGATCGGCTCAACCAGCACGCCGAGCATCGCCTCGCGGCTGGCGCCGATCCCGGTAAACGGACTCCCGGTGTCGAGACCCGCAATCGCAAAGAAGAAGCGGGCGATGGCGAACAGATAGATAAGCGTAATCAGATCGCCGAGCACCGGCAGCGGCGACCCCACCGTGACCACCGGCAGCGCGGTGGCGATGGTGAGCATCACGCCCACCATCACAAACGGCGTCAGGCGGAAGACCCAGCCTGCGGCGTACGGCGAGACGCTCTGGCGAGAGAGCAGCTTGAAGAGATCGCGGTACTCCTGGAGTACGCCAGGCCCGCGACGGTTGTGCATCCGGGCGCGCGCCACGCGCGTAATGCCCGACAGCAGCGGCGCCGCGGCGAACAGCACCAGCGCCTGAAGAATTGCCAGTATCAGACTCATGTCAGGCTCCTCGTGAAATCACAATGACCACCAGCACCGCCAGCTCGATGACGGCCAGACGGCGGAACAGCGCGGGCGCGGCGGCGCTCTGCCAGCCGGGTACCCAGCCCACCGGATTGAGCCAGTGGCGCAGCTTCAGCACGGCGGCGAAGTTCTCCTTCACCGGCATGGCGAAGCCGTGGGCGGTAATGACCATCGACTGCTCGTGTTCGTAGCCGCAGGCCCACGCCGCGCCGCGCGAGCGGGAGGCGAGCCGGTCGCGTTTAAAGCACAGCATTAGCACGAGCGGCAGCAGCGGCGCGCCAATCAGCAGCAGCGCAATCATCGGCTGGGAAACGGTGGTGTTCGCCACGGTCAGCGGCAGCGGAATGGCGTGGCCCAGCAGCGGCAGCAGCCACGGCGCGGCCACGCCGCCCGCGATGCAGCACAGCGCCAGCGCGACCACGCTCACTCCCATTAAGACCGGCGCACAGCAGGCGTTTTCCGCTTCGCGGGTGCGCGGCGCGCCGAGGAAGGTCACGCCGTAGACTTTCGCCATGCACATCACCGCCAGCGCGCCGGTAATCGCCAGGCCAACCGCCAGCAGCGGGCCGAGCAGGCGCGCGATAAAGGCGTCGCTCTGACCGAGGGCGAAGAAGGACTGGTAGATCACCCACTCCCCGGCAAAGCCGTTCAGCGGCGGCAGCGCGGCCATCGCCATTAGCCCGACCAGCATCGCCAGTGAGATCACCGGCATCTTTTTGCCGATCCCACCGAGCTTTTCGATATCCCGATGGCCGGTGCGGAACCAGACGCTTCCCGCCCCGAGGAACAGGGTGCTTTTAAACAGGCTGTGGTTGACGAGGTGATAGAGACCGCCGATAAACCCGGCGGCAATCAGCGCCGGTTGGTTCAGCGCCAGCCCGGTCACGCCCGCGCCGATACCGAGCAGGATGATGCCGATGTTTTCCAGCGTGTGGTACGCCAGCAGGCGCTGGATATTGTGCTCCATCAGCGCGTACAGGCCGCCGACGAACGCGGTGATCGTGCCCGCAATCAGCAGCACGACGCCCCACCACAGCGGCGGCTGCCCGCCGGTCAGCGTAATCGCCAGAATGCCGAACAGGCCGACCTTCATCACCACCGCAGAAAACAGCGCGGCGGCGGGCGCGGAGGCGTTCGCATGCGCCTGCGGCACCCAGCCGTGCAGCGGGATGATTCCGGCGAGCAGGCCAAAGCCGAGCACGCCCAGCAGCCAGACGTCGTTCCCCAGTGGATGGCCGTTGAGCGCGGAGAAGTCCAGCGTGCCGAAGCGTTGCCATACCCGCCAGCAGGCCAGCGCCAGCAGAACCGTTCCGAAGCGTCCCAGCGCAAACCACAGCTTGCCGGAGGCGCTACAGCCCGTCAGGAACACGCCGCAGAGCGCCATGATCTCCGCCATCACCACCAGCGCCCCGAGGTTGCTGGCGATAACGGTGCAGACCGCCGTCGCCATCAGCAGGTTCACCAGCATGCCGTTAGCGTTGGCGTGCGGATGGCGGTGCCAGTCGATATTGAACAGGCTGATAAACAGCCCGCACAGGCCAAAGGTCACCAGCCAGATGGCGTTCAGGGGCGTCATCGCGACGCCGTGGCGAATCAGCGGCATCACGGCCTCGACGGAGTGGCCGCCGAGCAGGACAACGCCGCCTGCCGCCAGCGTCATCAGGCTACCTGCCGCCCCGCCGATCCCGGCGATCGCGCCGCTCAGGGTTTTATGGAATGAGAAGAGAAGCGCCAGAACGGCGGCGGCCGCAAAACAGGCTACCGCGCTGGTCATCATCATTGCCGCGTTCATTTCGCCCCCTCGTTAAGCGCCTGTAGCAGGGAAAGGTCGCCAAAATCACTGTTGATGGTCAGCTCGCGTTTACGCTTGCTGGTGCGGGCGATGTCGCGAATGTTAACCAGAATGAGCGCTTTCGTCGGACACGTGCGCACGCAGGCCGGGCCCTGCTCGTCGAAGCTGCACAGATCGCACTTCACCGCCACGGCGCGGATGCCGGGTACCCAGTCCAGCAGCGTGCTGACGCGTGCTGGCGCCGGTGGCGCGGGCGGGGCTTTTGGCGAGTTGGCGTTCGCCGGAACGTGCAGCGGACGGCTGCCGGAAAATTCAATCGCGCCGAACGGGCAGGCGATGCCGCACAGCTTGCAGCTTACGCACAGGCTTTCGTTCAGCTGGACCGCGCCATCCACGCGGGTGATGGCATTCACCGGGCAAACACCCGCGCAGGGGGCATCTTCACAGTGGTGGCAGAGCTGCGGGGCAGACTCTTTTTCATTACGCATGACGTGCAGGCGCGGCATGGACTGCAGCCCATGCAGGCGATGCGTTTCCGAACACGCCGCCTCGCAGGTTCGACAGCCAATGCAGACCGTCGAGTCAGCAATTACAAAACGGTTCACCGGGTTATCCTCTGGTGATGGTCATTTTTGACGAAAAACTGTCTTGTCGACACTTCTCGACACGCAGGAGTCAGGCCACGTTCGCTGAGGCGTTTCCACCCATCAGCTGCGTCAGGTTGACCGGGAGATCGTGTTCAACGGCGGCGTAGAGGCCGTTATAGACCGGCGCGATTTTTTCCAGGTAGTGCTCCAGCACCTGCTGGCGATCGCGGTTGCTGACGTGGCCGTCGACCATGCCGTCGGCCATCAGCTGCGCCTTCGCAATACACTGTTTTTCGCCGTCTTTTGTCTCGAGGTGATACTCAATGGTGTGGCTGTTGAAGTTATCCGCCAGGGTCACGTTGATGGTGAAGTGGCCGAAGAGGATAAAGCGCATGTCGCCCTGCGCCGCGCAGCTCATCGCGTGATGAAGACGCGCCTTTGAGAGGGTAATGCCCTGAACCAGAGAGTTGCAGTAGAGGTGCCACTGGTCCTGCAGCTGCTGATGACGCTGCGCGATGTAATCCGCTTTTTCGCTGATTTCCCAAATAGTCATAAAAGGTATCCGGTTAATGGAGATAGCGGCTGTTAAGCAGATTCCATGCCAGTTTTTATCTATATGATTTTAAATGAATTTAATCACATGACCGCTGTCAACGCCGCGATGTCGACGTGTCATTTCGACAGCGTTGACATCGTCACGCCCTAACAGAAATCAAGCTGGCACCGTTATTGCATTCCAATGGCGCAATTCATTGAGGAGGCGTCATGCACGAAATCACCCTCTGCCAGCGGGCTCTGGAACTGATTGAGCAGCAGGCAGTGCAAAACCACGCGAAGCGCGTCACCGGCGTCTGGCTGAAGGTCGGGGCATTTTCCTGCGTCGAGACCAGCGCCCTGACCTTCTGCTTTGAGCTGGTATGCCGCGGCACGCTGGCGGAAGGCTGCGAGCTCCATATTGAAGAACAGCAGGCGGAGTGCTGGTGCGGGCAGTGCCAGCAGTACGTCACCCTGCTGTCATCAAAGGTTCAGCGCTGCCCGCAGTGTCAGAGCACCGGCCTTCGCATCGTGGCGGATGACGGCATGCAGATCCAACGCCTCGAAATCGAGAAGGAGTAAAGTATGTGTAGTACCTGCGGTTGCGCCGAAGGCAACCTGTATATAGAAGGGGATGAGCATCGCCCCCACTCCGCGTTTCGCTCCGCGCCCTTTTCTCCTGCCCCGCGTCCTGCGGCGTCCCTGACCGGCATTACCTTTGCGCCGCAACGCTCCGAAGCGGGCGATCTGCATTACGGCCACGGCGAGGCGGGCACCCACGCGCCGGGCATGAGCCAGCGCCAGATGCTGGACGTGGAAATTAACGTGCTGGACAAAAATAACCAGATCGCCGCCCGAAACCGCGCGCGCTTCGCCGCCCGCAAACAGCTGGTGCTGAACCTGGTCTCCAGCCCCGGCTCCGGTAAAACCACGCTGTTAACGGAGACGCTCAAGCGCCTGAACGGGCGCGTCTCCTGCGCGGTAGTCGAGGGCGATCAGCAGACCGTAAACGACGCCGCGCGCATTCGTGAAACCGGCACCCCGGCGATTCAGGTTAACACCGGCAAAGGGTGTCACCTGGATGCCCAGATGATTGCCGACGCCGCGCCGCGCCTGCCGCTTGAAGATAGCGGCATCCTGTTTATTGAAAACGTCGGCAACCTGGTCTGCCCGGCGAGCTTCGACCTGGGCGAACGACACAAGGTGGCGGTGCTGTCGGTAACCGAAGGCGAAGACAAACCGCTGAAGTACCCGCACATGTTTGCCGCCGCATCGATCATGCTGCTGAACAAAGTGGACCTGCTGCCGTACCTGCATTTCGACGTGGACAAGTGCCTGGCGTACGCCCGCGAGGTGAATCCGGAGATTGAGATCCTGCTGGTCTCCGCCACGCGCGGCGACGGCATGGACGCATGGCTAAACTGGCTGGAGAGCGAACGATGTGCATAGGCGTACCCGGACAAATTCACTCTATCGACGGTAACCAGGCCAGGGTTGAGGTCTGCGGCATTTTGCGCGACGTGGATCTGACGCTGGTGGGCAGCACCGATGAGGCGGGCGCGTCGCGCCTCGGCCAGTGGGTGCTGGTCCACGTAGGGTTTGCCATGAGCGTGATTAACGAAGCGGAAGCCCGCGACACGCTGGATGCATTGCAAAACATGTTCGACGTGGAGCCTGACGTCGGCGCCCTGCTGTACGGCGAGGAGCGGTAGCACATGCGTTACGTTGATGAATACCGCGCCCCGGAGCAGGTGCTGCAGCTTATCGGACACCTGAAAACGCGCGCGGCGCTGCTGGACTACACGAAAGAGAGCCCCCTGCGGATCATGGAGGTGTGCGGCGGACACACGCACGCCATCTTCAAATTTGGCCTCGACCAGCTGCTGCCGGAGAACATCGAGTTTATTCACGGCCCCGGCTGCCCGGTGTGCGTCTTGCCAATGGGGCGCATCGACAGCTGTATTGAAATTGCCAGCCGGCCCGACGTCATTTTCTGCACCTTTGGCGACGCGATGCGCGTGCCGGGGAAAAACGGCTCGCTGCTGCAGGCGAAAGCGCGCGGCGCGGACGTGCGGATCGTCTATTCGCCGATGGATGCCCTGACGCTCGCGGAGAATAACCCCGCGCGCAAGGTGGTATTTTTTGGCCTGGGGTTTGAAACCACCATGCCCGCCACCGCCATCACGCTGCAGCAGGCGAAAGCGCGCGGCGTCGGTAACTTTTTCTTCTTTTGCCAGCACATTACGCTCATCCCCACCCTGCGCAGCCTGCTGGAAGAGCCGGGAAACGGCATTGACGCCTTTCTGGCGCCGGGCCACGTCAGCATGGTGATTGGCACAGACGCCTACGGTTTCATCTCTGAACAGTACAATCGTCCGTTAGTGGTCGCTGGTTTCGAACCACTTGATCTACTACAAGGTGTGGCCATGCTGGTTGAGCAGAAAATAGCGGCCCTGAGCAGCGTGGAAAACCAGTACCGCCGCGTGGTGCCGGATGCGGGAAATGAACGGGCACAGCGGGCGATAGCCGACGCGTTTAGCGTTGAAGGCGACAGCGAGTGGCGCGGGCTGGGGCTGATTGCTCAATCCGGCGTGCGCCTGACGCCAGCCTATCGCGCGTTTGACGCCGAAGCGCATTTCCGCCCGCAGCCGCAGGAGGTTTGCGACGACCCCCGCTCTCGCTGTGGCGACGTGCTCACCGGTAAGTGTAAACCTCATCAATGCCCGTTATTTGGCAACACCTGTAACCCGCAAACGGCGTTTGGCGCGCTGATGGTCTCCTCCGAAGGGGCGTGTGCCGCGTGGTATCAGTATCGCAACCAGGAGAGTGAAGCATGAATACGGTTGAAATGGCGCACGGCAGCGGCGGACAGGCGATGCAGCAGCTGATTAACCGGCTGTTTATGGAAGCCTTCAACAACCCCTGGCTCGCCGAGCAGGAAGACCAGGCGCGCATTGACCTCGCCACCCTCACCGCGCACGGAGACAGGCTGGCCTTCTCCACCGACAGCTACGTGATTGACCCGCTGTTTTTCCCGGGCGGCGATATCGGCAAGCTCGCCGTCTGCGGCACGGCCAACGACGTTGCCGTCAGCGGCGCCGTTCCGCGCTACCTTTCCTGCGGGTTTATACTTGAAGAGGGGTTGCCGATGGCGACGCTCACGGCGGTGGTCAACAGCATGGCGCAGACCGCGCGCGAGGCGGGGATCGCGATCGTCACCGGCGATACCAAGGTGGTGCAGCGCGGCGCGGCCGACAAGCTGTTCATCAACACCGCGGGCATGGGGGCGATCCCCGCCGATATTCACTGGGGCGCGCAGCGCCTTAGCGTGGGCGACGTGCTGATCGTGACCGGCACGCTGGGCTGCCACGGTGCCACCATCCTGAACCTGCGCGAAGGCCTGGGGCTGGACGGGGAACTGCGCAGCGACTGCGCGGTGCTCACCCCGCTGATCCAGACGCTGCGCGCCGTGCCCGGCGTGAAGGCCCTGCGGGACGCCACCCGGGGCGGCGTCAACGCCGTGGTTCATGAGTTTGCGGCACGCTGCGGGTACGGGATTGAACTCACCGAGCGCGGCCTGCCCGTTAAGCCTGCCGTTCGCGGGCTGTGCGAGCTGCTGGGCCTTGACCCGCTTAACTTCGCCAACGAAGGCAAGCTGGTGATTGGCGTTGAACGTGCCGCAGCCGAGGCCGTTCTGGAACAGCTGCGGGCGCATCCGTCAGGAAAAGAGGCGGCGATGATTGGCGAAGTGGTTGAGCGCAAAGGGGTGCGCCTGACCGGGCTTTACGGCGTGAAGCGCACGCTGGATCTGCCGCACGCTGAACCGTTACCCCGTATTTGCTAGGCCGCGCCACAAGCGGCCAGCATGGAATTTTTTGCTCGTTTCTACTGGAAAGCACTATGCCGTATACACCGATGAGCGATCTTGGACAGCAGGGCCTGTTTGACATCACGCGCACACTTTTACAACAGCCCGACCTCGCTGCGCTGAGCGATGCCCTGACGCGGCTGGTCAGGCAATCGGCGCTGGCGGACAGCGCCGCGATTGTTCTCTGGCATAGCGGAACCCATCGCGCGAGCTACTACTCCGCGCGGGATAATGGCCAACCGTTTGAATACGAAGACGAAACCTATCTGGCACATGGCCCGGTGCGCCGCATACTCTCCCGGCCAGAAGTGCTGCACTGCAGCTTTGCGGAATTCCGCCAGGCGTGGCCGAGGCTGGCGGAGAGCAACCTCTATCAGCCTTTCGGGCATTACTGCATGCTGCCGCTGGCGGCAGAGGGGCAGATTTTTGGCGGATGCGAGTTTATCCGCACCACCGACCAGCCCTGGCGCGAGGCGGAATACGAGCGCCTGCACACTTTTACCCAGATTGTGGCCGTGGTGGCGGAGCAGATCCAAAGCCGCGTCACCAATAATGTCGATTACGATCTGCTGAGCCGCGAGCGCGATAACTTCCGCATTCTGGTCGCCATCACCAACGCCGTGCTGTCACGGCTCGACATGGATGAGCTGGTCAGCGAAGTCTCGAAAGAGATCCACCACTATTTCAAAATCGACGCCATCAGCATCGCGCTGCGCGGCCATCGCAAGGGCAAGCTGAACATCTACTCCACCCACTATCTCGATGAAGCCAACCCGGCGCACGAGCAGAGCGAAGTGGACGAAGCGGGCACCCTTTCTGAGCGAGTCTTCAAAAGCAAAGAGATCCTCCTGCTCAACCTGAGCGAGCAGGATCCGGTTGCGCCGTACGAGCGGATGCTGTTCAACACCTGGGGCAACAAGATCCAGACCCTGTGCCTGCTGCCGCTGATGTCCGGCAACACCATGCTGGGCGTGCTGAAGCTGGCCCAGTGCGAGGAAGGGGTGTTTACCACCGCCAACCTGAAGCTGCTGCGCCAGATCGCCGAGCGTATCTCCATTGCCCTGGATAACGCCCTTGCCTATCAGGAGATCCACCGCCTGAAAGAGCGGCTGGTGGATGAGAACCTGGCCCTGACCGAACAGCTCAACAACGTCGACAGCGAGTTTGGTGAAATCATCGGCCGCAGCGACGCCATGTACAGCGTCCTCAAGCAGGTGGAAATGGTGGCGCAAAGCGACAGCACGGTCCTGATTCTGGGCGAAACCGGGACGGGGAAAGAGCTGATTGCCCGCGCCATTCACAACCTGAGCAACCGCAACAGCCGTCGGATGGTGAAAATGAACTGCGCCGCGATGCCCGCGGGTCTGCTGGAAAGCGATCTGTTCGGCCACGAGCGCGGGGCATTTACCGGCGCCAGCAGCCAGCGTCTGGGCCGTTTTGAGCTGGCGGACAAAAGCTCGCTGTTCCTCGACGAAGTGGGCGACATGCCGCTGGAGCTGCAGCCGAAACTGCTGCGCGTCCTGCAGGAGCAGGAGTTTGAGCGCCTTGGCAGCAACAAGCTTATCCAGACCGACGTGCGGCTGATTGCCGCCACCAACCGCGACCTGAAAAAAATGGTCGCCGACCGCGAGTTTCGCAGCGACCTTTACTATCGCCTGAACGTCTTCCCGATCTTCCTGCCGCCGCTGCGCGAACGTCCGGAAGATATCCCCCTGCTGGTCAAAGCGTTTACCGCGAAGATTGCCCGCCGAATGGGGCGCAATATCGACAGTATTCCTGCCGAGACGCTGCGCACCCTCTCGTCGATGGAGTGGCCCGGCAACGTGCGCGAGCTGGAAAACGTCATCGAACGCGCGGTGCTGCTGACGCGCGGGAACGTGCTGCAGCTTTCTTTACCGGAAACGATCGCGCCAGATACCCCGGCAGCGCAGGCCGAGATAGCGAAAGAGGGAGAAGATGAGTATCAGCTGATCGTGCGCGTGCTAAAAGAGACTAACGGCGTGGTCGCCGGGCCGAAGGGTGCCGCACAGCGCCTGGGTCTAAAACGCACCACCCTGCTGTCGCGCATGAAGCGGCTGGGCATTGATAAAGAGAGCCTGGAGGCTTAGCTGTCGCTATTTTTTGGGGCGGTATTTTTCCGGTAATTGAGGCACCGGGCGGCGGTCGTCAATCAGGTGGCGAACGGTCAGAATGGGGTGACGCCATAGCATGCGCGGCCCCGCCCAGCGCATGATCTGCTTCATCTCTTCACGCTTTGCGGGCTGGTAGCAGTGCACCGGACACTGTTTACAGGCAGGCTTTTCCTCACCAAAAACACATTTATCCAGGCGCTTATCGGCATAGGCGTTGAGCGCCTGATAATGCCCCTCTTCGCTGACCGCCAGCGGACATTTCGCCTCATACAGCGCAATCATCTTGCGAAGGGTCTCCTTCTCGCGCGCAATCCGTTTTCCTGACATGACATTTTCTCAAAGCATAAGATGCATAAATAATACAACTATAGGAAAAAAGGATCCACGGCCAGGGCCGCAGATCCCCATCACGCATTATGCTGAAGCAACGGTATACGAGATATTGCCCTGAACACCGTCAGGGACCTCTAACATACTGCCACCGTGAAGAGCGTTCCCCCAAACGACGATCGTATTATCACCTTTCAGCGCAACAGCAACGTCCGCTTCGGCATAAATCGCTTTAACATCCGTTAACTTTCCGACAATGGGGTCATTGAATACATCGTTGCTACCCCAGCCCATCACCGTACCGTCCTTTTTCAGTGCCAGACAATACTCAGGAGCCACGCAGATGACGGCGACGTTATCAACGCCTTCAGGAACAGGCACAACGCCGGTATTCGCACTGCCCCAGGAAACAACCGTGCCATCATCACGCAGCGCCACGAAAGCAGATTGTCCAAATGGCGTCGATACATATTTAACATCCACAATATTTGTCATCGCCGCGATATCTGCCGGGATAGCGATGGATTCTGCATCTGACCCCCATGCCACAAGGTTACCGTTTGCACGTTGTGCTACGTAGTTGGTTGCACCCGGGAAGACCCTGACAATATCGGTCAATGCCACAATATCATCCGGAAGCGCGCCGCCATTTTCAGCCAGACCCCATGCAACCAGCTGGCCGTTACTCCGCAGAGCCGTGAAGGAATAATCGTTACCAAACAGCATCGTAATATCAGAGAGCGCGGCAATGTCCGCAGGAACCAGTCCACCTTCCTCTGCATCACCCCAGGCAAAAACCTGGCCATTGGCGTTCAATACCGCCCGGGACATTGATCCCAGAACCTGAACGATGTTATCCATGGCCTGAATGTTTTCAGGAATCGCATATTGACCCTGACTGTTCATTCCCCATGAAGCGAAATAAGGCGCGGATTGACCTTGCGCAAGACCAGCATAAGGGAATCCTGAACTCCGAAGAATATCCGTGCGGGAATACACATCAGCTGGCAAGACGCCACCGTATTGTTCCTCCCCCCAGGCGCGCAGGGTGCCATCCGTACGCAGCGCGAAGGCACAATTAATACTCGTTGTAACCTGGCGAACATCATGATTATCAGCGGGATCCAGGAAATATTTATTAGTGAACTGGACGTCTCCCCACTGTGCAACCGTTTTATCATCTTTAATAGCCACCACACCGATCTGGCCAATAAAATTGATGTTATTTGAATTAATGATAACGGGGTCATAGCCTTCAGCAGAGACATTCAACAGAAGTGCAGGATAGAGATCGAGAAACTCCTTACCCTGAACGCTCGTGCTGCTGTCAGCATATTGCCAGGTCGCGTCAACCGGATCCATCGTCTCTGCATCGAATGCCACGATACGTGCAGGATAACTCAAAACAGGATCGGAGGCTTTAAATGTACGCGCGCCCATAATAGTTAATTTTTTAGCCATGATATTTTCCTTAATGGTTTAATATAATATTCATCATCTCCACTGAGATAATTATCAGAGGTAAAATGATGCGGGTAATAGTAACGTTCACATGAATAGAGCTTGTTCCATTTTGGCACTACAGTTATCTATTTTTTCCTCACTTATTTTTGTGGTTAAATATTGAAGGGATAATTAACGTACTAAAACGGCCTTTATTTCACGCAGGATTCACATCGTAAGGAAGCTGAAAATGAACACCGTCTTTGAACTGCTTCCAGTCACCTCCCCACTCAACAGCAATATTGAGTTCCCTGGCCGCCTGCTTGAATGCACTCGCAATAAGCTCATAGTCGGCGAAGTCCCATGAACCTGCTGACGTAGGATAGGCAATAATATCGATCGCATGTCCCGTTAAGTGACGGCTGTTGATAGTCTGAGATTTTCCACTTTTGAAAAGCTGAACTTGCCGCGTACAGCTTCTCAGCCCCTCAGTAATACCAAAATCCATTGGACTTAATTCAAGCGCACGGCGTGCAACCTGAATTAAGTCCGGATGGACGCCTTCAAGGTTTGATTCACTACGTGAACTAAACGTAAAATTATCCATAGTTACTCCTTCTCTTCTCTTTTAAATCGATTTAGCGCTGTTAATGTCCTTGCGGGATAGATGCTCAAATACTTCAATAATCTGACAGATGCGGCAGCAGCAAGCGTTGCCCCTACCGGTGCTGGCGTAATTACTGAATGTTGAAGAAGTTTACTGAGTACAGAGGAAAGCAGCGACGCGGCGAATTCTGCCGAGGTAATCCCGGTAAGCATCGATGCTGTGAATAAAATCACCCTCGCCCATATCGCTTTATTACTCGCTGATACCGCAAAAATCAGGCTGCCAGCAAATGCCCCAATAATAATTCCAGATTCATGATGGCTGAGCCCCAAAATGCCTGCAATCAGCAATGCTGCCGTTTTCTCTGTATGTTCGGTAACAGGCATTGCCATAATGTCCTCTCTCACATTAACCCTTACCTATTGAACGCAAATCATACACAGCGAGGGGGTTTACATTATTCATAAAATGATACAGGGTTAGCTAAAAAAGATACCTGACGGGTTGTCGTTTTAACGTTTTATAACAGGAGGTTAAACATCACGAGATATTCATACACAATCCATTGAGGTGAACATAAATCCACAATGCCAATGATTCGTAAAATTTTAGCTATGTCTTATTTTGAATGACTACAAGGAATAAAAATGGGGACGTTTTTAGCAAAAAAAATGCATTACTTTATGGTTACAATGGAAGAACGTAACTTCACAAAGGCTGCGGAAAAATTGTGCATCACTCGCTCACCGCTGAGTAAAGTTATTTGTGAGCTGGAAGAAAGCCTTGGTGGGAAATTATTTCAAAGAACCTACAGCACCTTACAACCAACAGAGCTCGCCTTTGAATACTACAGCAAATGTAAAAATATTTATGATGAATTAATTAATATGGAATCTGAAATTCGGTGTAAAGATCCCTCTCCCGTGCATACATTAACATTCGATATTAGCGTACCGGAGCTTCTTTATCGAACCATCATCATGGGCCTGTCCGCTGAGAAGGTTAACATTATTCATCAACGCAAAATCGTTAACTATGAAGATATGAATAAACTCCTTAGCAGTCGTGACAACTATATTTTTTCTTTACGTGAGCTAAACAATAGCATGTGGGATTCCACGGACAAATGGCGAGGAGACGACATTGTCTTATTGTCCCCTAGAGGAATAGACCTGGCGTCGTCTTCTTTTCCACTGTTTATCTGGAATGATTCGCTATTAGATTATACCAAGAAAAAGTTCCTGAAGATTATCAACAAGCCTAATAGTGATATTACGTTTATTCCGCATAATTTTGATCTGTCAACCTTGTGTTACAATATTCATATTGGTCATGGGAGTGCATTAATGACCCGCAAATTAGCCTGTTTATATAAAATAGATGGGGTTGAAATTCTGGAAACCCCGAACAATGCGCTGAACATTTATTTCTACCACGCAAAAAATGTCAAAACAAATAATACATTCTTAAACATAAAGAAGATCATCAATAAATTCATCTAAAACATCACGCTGAAATGTATTTATGTACCCAATGCGATACCTGCCACAAATGTATCGCATTATTTATTCTATTCGCCACCACCTCTCTGCATTGTTGTATTAAAAAACTTGCGGCCCTCCTTCCAGTTTTTAATTCGCACCCGTGACATTTGATAATGACATGATTAACGTTGCTCACATGATTACCAGGAGCAACGGCCCGTTATGACGACTGCAAAAACTCACCGCTATTTAAAAGTTGGCTATTTCAGAAAGCGTCACGAAATTCGCAACACCAAGGTCCCTAAACGCTATAGCCTGCACGCCGCGCTTAGCCTCAAGGGCAACTGGCTCGAAGAGGCCGGGTTTACCACACATTCGCAGGTTTGCGTGCACGTAGAGCACGGAAAATTATTGATTGAGTTGATGGAACCCCGCGTGGATTAACGCCGGGGCTTTTTACATCACCCTGTTTTAGAACCCCAATCACGCTAAGCTCACCGGAAGATACTCTTCGCTGGATTACCTCTGTTTTTTTCGTCAAACTTACCTGACCCCGAAACCCGCTGGAGCTTCCCTGTGGTCATCGAAAACAACTTTTCCAGAGCTAATGCGTACAGACGTAATCCTTTACGCTTAACTCATTGATAATAAAAGTCTCTCTGAGAGTTATTTTCAACGAACCACCTTTGTTTGTAGCCCGAGAATGATGAGAAGAGCATTTACATTCTCCCGCTACACGTGAGCGACAAATTTGCGGGTTCATGTGAGTTTAACAGGGGTTTAAATGGGGCCGCATGAATACCTGAAAGGTTAAAAAAACGAGTAAAATCAATATGAATGAAGACATAGATAAGGACTTCTCCAGCCATACGCCCATGATGCAGCAGTATCTGAAGCTGAAAGCACAGCATCCGGAGATCCTGCTGTTTTACCGTATGGGCGATTTTTACGAGCTGTTCTATGACGATGCCAGGCGTGCATCGCAGCTGCTCGACATCTCCCTGACCAAACGTGGCGCATCGGCAGGGGAACCCATTCCCATGGCAGGTATTCCGCACCACGCGGTAGAGAACTACCTGGCGAAACTGGTGAATCAGGGTGAGTCCGTCGCCATCTGCGAGCAGATCGGCGATCCGGCGACCTCAAAAGGCCCGGTGGAACGCAAAGTCGTGCGCATCGTCACGCCGGGCACCATCAGTGATGAAGCCCTGCTTCAGGAGCGCCAGGATAACCTGCTGGCGGCGCTGTGGCAGGACGGCAAAGGGTTTGGCTACGCCACGCTGGACATCAGCTCCGGGCGTTTTCGCTTGAGTGAACCGGCTGACCGGGAAACGATGGCGGCCGAATTGCAGCGCACCAACCCGGCCGAGCTGCTCTATGCCGAAGATTTCGCCGAAATGGCGCTGATTGAAGGCCGTCGCGGGTTGCGCCGCCGCCCGCTGTGGGAATTCGAAATTGATACCGCGCGCCAGCAGCTGAATCTGCAGTTTGGCACCCGCGACCTGATCGGTTTTGGCGTCGAAAATGCGCCGCGCGGGCTGTGCGCTGCAGGCTGTCTCCTGCAGTACGTGAAAGACACCCAGCGCACCGCCCTGCCGCATATCCGCTCTATCACCATGGAGCGCCAGCAGGACAGCATCATCATGGATGCCGCCACGCGCCGTAACCTGGAGATTACGCAGAACCTGGCGGGCGGCGTCGAAAATACGCTAGCGTCGGTCCTCGACAGTACGGTGACGCCAATGGGCAGCCGCATGCTGAAACGCTGGCTGCATATGCCGATTCGCGATACCGGTACGCTGGTCTGCCGTCAGCAGACAATTGCGGCGTTGCAGGATCGCTATACCGAACTGCAGCCGGTTCTGCGTCAGGTGGGCGATCTGGAGCGTATCCTTGCCCGTCTGGCGCTGCGCACGGCGCGCCCACGCGACCTCGCGCGGATGCGCCATGCTTTCCAGCAGCTGCCGGAGCTGCGTGCGCAGCTGAGCGACGTTGACAGCGCGCCGGTACAGAAACTCCGTGAAACAATGGGCGAGTTTACCGAGCTTCGCGAACTGCTGGAGCGCGCCATCATCGATGCGCCTCCGGTTCTGGTGCGCGACGGCGGCGTGATTGCCCCCGGCTACAATGAGGAGCTGGACGAATGGCGCGCGCTGGCCGACGGCGCAACGGACTATCTCGATAAGCTGGAGATCCGCGAGCGCGAGCGTCTTGGGCTCGACACCCTCAAAGTGGGGTATAACGCGGTACACGGTTACTATATTCAGATAAGTCGCGGGCAGAGCCACCTGGCGCCGATTCACTACGTGCGTCGCCAGACGCTGAAAAACGCCGAACGCTATATTATTCCCGAGCTGAAAGAGTACGAGGACAAAGTTCTTACCTCGAAAGGCAAAGCGCTGGCGCTGGAAAAACAGCTTTATGACGAGCTGTTCGACATGCTGATGCCGCACCTGGCCGACCTGCAGCTGAGCGCCAGCGCGCTGGCGGAGCTGGACGTGCTGGTGAACCTGGCAGAGCGCGCGGAAACCCTGAACTACAGCTGCCCGACCTTTACCGACAAGCCTGGCATTCGCATCACTGAAGGTCGTCACCCGGTGGTCGAGCAGGTGCTGAACGAACCGTTCATCGCCAACCCGCTGAGCCTGTCGCCGCAGAGAAGAATGCTGATCATTACCGGCCCGAACATGGGCGGTAAGAGTACCTATATGCGACAGACGGCGCTGATTGCGCTGCTCGCGTATATCGGCAGCTACGTTCCGGCGCAAAACGTGGAGATTGGCCCCATCGACCGCATCTTTACCCGCGTCGGGGCGGCGGACGATCTGGCGAGCGGTCGCTCAACCTTCATGGTCGAAATGACCGAAACGGCTAACATTCTGCATAACGCGACGGAGCACAGCCTGGTGCTGATGGACGAAGTCGGGCGCGGCACGTCAACCTACGACGGCCTGTCGCTGGCGTGGGCGTGTGCGGAGAGCCTCGCGAACAAAATCAAGGCCATGACGCTGTTCGCCACCCACTACTTCGAGCTGACGCAGCTGCCGGAGAAAATGGAGGGGGTAGCAAACGTCCACCTTGATGCGCTGGAGCACGGCGATACCATCGCCTTCATGCATACGGTGCAGGATGGCGCGGCGAGCAAGAGCTATGGTCTGGCCGTTGCGGCGCTGGCAGGTGTGCCGAAAGAGGTGATCAAGCGCGCGCGTCAGAAACTGCGTGAGCTGGAAAGCCTGTCACCGAATGCGGCGGCGACGCAGATTGATGGCACGCAGATGTCGCTGCTGGTGCCTGCGGAAGAGACGTCGCCAGCGGTGGAAGCGCTGGAGAACCTCGACCCGGACTCCCTGACGCCGCGTCAGGCGCTGGAGTGGATTTATCGGTTGAAAAGCCTGGTTTAGTTCTCTGCGGTCTTTTGCCCGGTGGCGCTGCGCTTACCGGGCCTACGGGTTTTGTAGGCCGGGTAAGGCGAAGCCGCCACCCGGCAAAACAAAGCGCACGATATTATCTACAGGGCATTTTTTACAACAGCGGCGGGATCGTCGGCACCTGCGGCGCCTCGTCAATATCCTTCTGCGTCATACGGAACGCTTCCGGGTAATGCTCGCGGCTGGTACGGCGCAGCGGTTCGGTATCGCGCCAGGTATACAAACAGTGCTGGCACTGGTGAACCGTCCAGACGCCTTTTACCGGCGACGTCGCCATCACTTCAATATGCTCATCGGCACAACGTGGACAAATCATCTTTTCCTCCTTATTGACGTGCTGCCAGCATCGCGGTCAGCTTTTCAGCCCAGGCTTTGGTTTCAGGCAGATCCTGTACCGGCTGGCTGTAGTGGCCCCGGGTATCCGGCGCGACGGGCGTAGTGGCATCGATAATCAGCTTGTCGGTAATGCCCGCCGGGCTGGATCCCGGGTCGAGTTCAAGCACCGACATGTTCGGCAACTGCACCAGATCCCCTGCCGGGTTCACTTTCGACGACAGCGCCCACATCACCTGCGGGAGGTTGAACGGGTCGACATCCTCGTCCACTACGATCACCATCTTCACGTAGCCCAGACCGTGCGGCGTGGTCATGGCACGCAAGCCGACCGCGCGGGCAAAACCGCCGTAGCGTTTTTTGGTGGAGATAATTGCCAGCAGACCGTGGGTGTACATCGCGTTCACCGCCTGCACTTCCGGGAATTCCGCTTTCAGCTGCTGGTAGAGCGGCACGCAGGTGGCTGGCCCCATCAGATAGTCAATCTCGGTCCACGGCATGCCGAGATAAAGGGATTCGAAAATCGGTTTGGTGCGATAGGAAACCTTGTCGATGCGAACAACCGTCATGTTACGGCCACCGGAATAGTGTCCGGTAAACTCGCCGAACGGCCCCTCGATTTCACGCTTGCGGCCTTCAATCACCCCTTCCAGGATCACTTCTGAACCCCACGGCACGTCGAAACCCGTCAGCGGCGCGGTGGCAATCGGGTACGGGCTTTCACGCAGCGCGCCGGCCATTTCATACTCGGACTGATCGTACTTCAGCGGCGTGGCGCCCATCAGGGTGATGATCGGATCGTTGCCGAGGGTGATCGCAATCGGCAGATCCTCGCCGCGCTCTTCCGCTTTGTGCAGGTGCAGGGCGATATCGTGCATCGGAACAGGCTGCAGGCCAAGCTTGCGCTTGCCCTTCACTTCCATACGGTAGATGCCGACGTTCTGCTTGCCGAAATTCTCCGGATCGAGCGGATCGCGCGAGACGACGCACGCTTTATCAAGATAGAACCCGCCGTCGCCGTCGTTCAGACGGAAAAGCGGCAGGATATCGAACAGGTTAATGTCGTCACCGTCGACCGTATTCTGCGCCCAGGCCGGATTGGCGCGGCGCTCCGGTGCAATCGGAAATGTATCCCAACGGCGAATAAATTCGTCGATCTGCTTTTTCACCGGCGTATTAGCAGGCAGCCCCATCGAAATGGCGTGGTTCTGCCAGGAGCCGATGGTGTTCATCACCACGCGGGCATCGGTAAAGCCACGAATATTGTCGAACCACAGCGCGGGCGCGCCGTCGCCAATGCGGCCGGTAGCGTTGGCTGCCGCCGCCAGATCCGGCTCGGCGTTGACCTCTTCCTCAATTTTCAGCAGTTGCCCTTGCTCATCGAGCGCCTGCAGGAAGCTTCTCAAATCATCAAATGCCATCTTTATTCTCCTGTGAAAAATGTTTCGCTTCCCGCAGTCCGTTCCAGCGGCGCGCTTTTTTATGCTCCAGACCGAACTGGTCAAGCACGCGGGTCACGATATGCTGGGTAATGTCATCGGCGGTTTGCGGGTGGTTGTAATACGCAGGCATGGGCGGCACCATCCCCACGCCCATGCGGGAAAGCGCCAGCATGTTCTCCAGATGAATGGTGCTGAGCGGCGTTTCGCGCGGAACCAACACCAGCTTGCGCCCCTCTTTCAGGATCACATCCGCCGCACGGCCCACCAGCCCTTCGGCGTAGCCCGCGCGGATCCCCGCCAGCGTTTTCATGCTGCAGGGAATGACGATCATGCCGTCGGTGCGAAACGAGCCGGAGGAGATAGTGGCGGCCTGATCGGCCGGGCTGTGGACAACGTCAGCCAGCGCGGCAACGTCCTGCGCGGTGTAGGGCGTTTCCAGCTCGATGGTGGTTTTTGCCCACTTCGACATGACCAGATGCGTCTCCACCTCCGGCATTTCCCGCAGCGCCTGCAGCAGCGCCACGCCCAGCGGAGCACCCGTTGCCCCCGTCATTCCGACTATCAATCTCATTCATCACCTCTATTAATTTGTTCGCGTACGAACATTGTAGATAAACTACTCCCGGATCGATTTTCTGACAAGATCGTTCGCACACGATCACACGAATGGCTAAAAAATGCCGCGTTATCATCCTGCGCGTTAGCGGCTATCATAGGGAGAGATTTTTTCTGTCGGAGTGTTCATGGAACTAAGACAAGAGGCGTTCCACCTGTTACGTCAGCTTTTTCAACAGCATACCGCGCAGTGGCAACATGCCTTACCGGAACTGACCAAGCCGCAGTATGCGGTTATGCGCTCCATTGCCGAGCATCCGGGCATTGAACAGGTGGCATTGACCGAAGTGGCGGTCAGCACCAAAGCGACCCTGGCGGAGATGCTCAGCCGGATGGAGGCGCGCGGGCTGGTCAAACGCGAGCACGATCCCGCCGACAAGCGCCGCCGGTTTGTCTTCCTGACGCCTGAAGGGGAAGCCCTGCTTGCAGGCTGTCAACCGGTTGGCAACGAGGTGGATGAGGCGTTTTTAGGCCGTCTTAGCAAGGCCGAGCGGGAGCTGTTCTCTGCGCTCATCAAGAAAATGATGCACGATTAATTCACCCTGGTGCGCATAAAATCGATAAAGGTGCGCACTTTCGCTGACACATGCCGGGCATCGGGATAAACCGCATAGATGCCCTGCCGCGCAAAGGTATATTCCGGTAAAACCGGGACCAGTTTTCCCCCATCAAGCGCATCGCGCGCCAGCCACTCCGGCAGCAACGCCACGCCACCGCCTCCGATCGCAAAGGCCATCAGGGCCTGAGCGCTGTCGGCAAACAGGCGCGGCGCTTTTTTTATCTCCAGCGTTTCAGGCGCACCGCCGGCATCTTTCACCTGCCAGCGCAGCGGCGAGGCCAGGCGCTCGTGAATAATCCAGTCCGCGTGGGCCAGCTGCGCAAGCGTTTCAACAGGATGGTTAGCGAGCCACCCGGGCGTCGCGACCGGGAGAATCGAGAAGTGCGAAATCAGCGCGGCGTGGTTGCGCGAATCGGCAAGCGTCCCTAGCCGGATGGCCACGTCAAAGCGCTCCGAGATAAGGTCCGCGTGCAGGGATGACGAAACATGCCGCACGCGAAGATCCGGATGCTGCTGCCTGAACTCGGCCAGCAGCGGCACCACCACCTGTGCGCCATATTCGGGCGTGGTCGTGATCCGCAGTTCACCGGTGAGCCCCGCATGGTTGGCGCGGACATCATCCTGCAGCCGTTCTGCATCCTTCAGTAGCGCCACGCTGCGCTGATGAAAAAGCGCGCCCGCCTCGGTTAACGTCAGGCGACGGGTGGAGCGCAGCAGCAGCGTAACGCCCAGCTCATCTTCAAGCTGGCGAATATTGAAGCTGACCACGGCTTTCATCAGCCCCATAGCCTCGGCCGCGGCAGTGAAACTGCCGGTATCGGCCACCGCGACAAACATCTGCGCCCGCTGGAGGTTAATCATCTTACGCCTTTAACTGTCAAAATATTTTTGACAGTATATCGCGCTTTGTCAGGTTTATCCGTGCTTCCCGGATCGATACGATACGCCACCTCACCGGAGGATCCACCATGACGTATCGCAGCAAAGTCGCCGCTGTTTATCTGCTGGGCTTTTTTCTTGATTTGATCAACATGTTTATTGCCAGCGTCGCCTTCCCGGCAATGGCTCACGCCTTTAACACCACGCCTTCAGCGCTTGCGTGGGTCAGTAACGGGTACATTGCCGGCCTGACGCTGGTGATCCCGTTCAGCAGCATCCTCACGCGCCGCATTGGACCAAAGCGCGTCATCCTGCTCTCGCTTTTTCTGTTCAGCGCAGCCTCTGCGGCGGCGGGCCTGTCTGCTACGCTTGAAGGTCTGATCGCCTGGCGCGTACTCCAGGGCGTGGGAGGCGGGTTATTGATCCCCGTCGGACAGGCGCTGACCTGGCAACAGTTTAAGCCTCACGAGCGCGCCAAGCTCTCCTCGGCGGTGATGCTGGTCGCGTTGCTTGCCCCCGCCTGCTCCCCTGCTATCGGGGGCCTGCTGGTGCAGGCGCTAGGCTGGCGGTGGATATTTTTCGCCACGCTACCGGTTGCTGTCGTGACCTTTGTGCTGGCCTGCCTGTGGCTTAAACACGAAATGCCCGCGATGAAAACGGCCAGACTGCTAAACCTGCCGTTGCTTGCGAACCCGCTTTTGCGCTTCTCTATGCTGGTCTATATCTGCGTACCCGGCATGTTTATTGGGGTGAACGTTACGGGGATGTTTTATCTTCAGCAGGTGGCGCACATGAGTCCGGCCGCGACGGGGATGCTCATGCTGCCGTGGTCCGTGGCATCTTTTGTCGCCATCACGGCAACGGGACGCTATTTTAACCGTATCGGCCCCCGGCCGCTGATCGTCTTCGGCTGCCTGCTGCAGGCGACGGGTATTCTGCTTTTGGTTAACGTCAGTTCAGCTACGCTGCTCCCTGCCGTTGCGTTTACCCTGATGGGCGCGGGGGGAAGCCTGTGCAGCAGTACGGCTCAGAGCAGCGCGTTTCTGACGACGCGCCCGGAAGAGATGCCGGATGCCAGCGCGCTGTGGAATCTGAATCGTCAGCTGAGCTTTTTTGCCGGAGGCCTGCTGCTGGCGCAGGCGCTGAACCTGGCGCAGGCCTGGCTAACGCCGCTCGCCGCCTGGCACGGGATGTTTATTTTTGCCGCAGGCGTGACCTTGCTGCCTGTACTGTATGCTTTTCGTCTTAACAATACGCAGGTGCTGAGCCAGCTGCGACAGGAGAATTCATGACGCCTTTCGAACACGACATTATCGACCTCCACATTGCGCTTGAAGAGTGGTTAGGCAAAGGGGAAGGCGACCCCGATGCCCTGCTCGCCCGCTTCAGTCCAGATTTTCTAATGATCCCGCCGGGCGGTGCTCATATCGACTTTAGCGGCCTGGTCAGCTTTCTGGAAAACCAGCGCGGAAGCCGTCCCGGGCTGAAGATCGTCATTGATGAACTATCCACAATCCAGCGCTGGGAGGGAGGCGCGGTGCTTCACTACCGGGAGACGCAAACCCGACCAGAGCTGCCCGTCAACGTGCGCTGGTCAACCGCGGTGCTCAATCAGGAAGGCGATCGGATAGTTTGGCGTCTGCTGCACGAAACGGCGGCACAGCCGTAACGCAAAAGAAAAAGGCCCGTCTCACGACGGGCCTTTTTTGACGAAAGGTTGCTTATTCGCGGAACAGCGCTTCGATATTCAGACCTTGCCCCTGCAGGATTTCACGCAGGCGGCGTAGACCTTCTACCTGAATCTGACGAACACGTTCACGGGTCAGGCCAATTTCACGGCCGACGTCTTCCAGTGTCGCAGCTTCATACCCCAGTAAACCGAAACGACGCGCCAGCACTTCACGCTGTTTGGCGTTCAGTTCGAACAGCCATTTGACGATGCTCTGCTTCATATCATCGTCCTGCGTGGTGTCTTCCGGGCCGTTGTCTTTTTCATCGGCCAGGATGTCCAGCAGCGCTTTTTCGGAGTCGCCACCCAGCGGGGTGTCAACCGAGGTAATGCGCTCGTTGAGACGCAGCATACGGCTTACGTCATCAACCGGTTTATCGAGTTGTTCGGCAATTTCTTCTGCGCTTGGCTCGTGGTCCAGCTTATGGGACAACTCGCGCGCGGTACGCAGATACACGTTCAACTCTTTGACGATGTGGATCGGCAGGCGGATCGTACGGGTCTGGTTCATAATAGCCCGTTCGATGGTCTGACGAATCCACCAGGTCGCGTAGGTTGAGAAACGGAACCCGCGTTCCGGGTCAAACTTCTCAACTGCGCGGATGAGGCCTAAGTTACCCTCTTCAATCAGGTCCAGCAGGGCCAGACCACGATTGCCGTAACGGCGGGCAATTTTCACGACCAGTCGCAGGTTACTTTCAATCATGCGACGACGCGAGGCAACATCACCACGCAAAGCACGACGTGCGAAATAGACTTCTTCTTCGGCCGTTAGCAGTGGGGAGTAACCAATCTCCCCAAGGTAAAGCTGAGTCGCGTCCAGTACACGCTGTGTGGCGCCCTGCGATAACAGCTCTTCTTCAGCCAAATCGTTATCACTGGGTTCCTCTTCTACTAAGGCTTTTTCGTCAAAAGCCTCTACTCCGTTCTCATCAAATTCCGCGTCTTCATTTAAATCATGAACTTTCAGCGTATTCTGACTCATAAGGTGGCTCCTACCCGTGATCCCTGAACGAGACACCCCGGCTGGCATGCCCCGTCAAATTATCGCTGCGGCAAGTACTGCAGCGGGTTTACGGATTTCCCCTTGTAACGAATTTCAAAATGCAAGCGTGTAGAACTGGTTCCGGTGCTACCCATGGTAGCGATTTTTTGCCCCGCCTTAACTTCTTGTTGTTCCCGGACCAGCATTGTGTCGTTATGGGCGTAGGCACTCAGGTAATCATCGTTATGTTTGATGATAATAAGATTACCGTAACCGCGCAGAGCGTTACCGGCATACACAACGCGCCCGTCTGCGGTCGCGATGATAGCCTGTCCTTTACTCCCTGCGATATCGATCCCTTTATTTCCCCCTTCGGAGGAAGAGAAGTTCTCGATAACCTTGCCGTCAGTTGGCCAGCGCCATGCAGAGATTGGCGAACTGGAGGTCATACTGCTGGCAGTCGGTTCAGTAGAGCTAACCACAGGTGCCGTTACCGGTGCTGTGACAGTAGTCGCAGTCCCTTTATTATTCGGCAACATTTTGTTAGCAGTCTGATCACCTGAGTCCTCAGAATACGTAATTACAGGTTGTGAAGCAACCACCGTGGTGGATTTTTGTGCAGGCTTAACGCTGTTATTTTGAGCCGTTACGTCGGCCGCTGAAACGGTGTTGCCAGGCGTCAGCGGCGTGCCCGTCGCGTTGCCTACCTGGAGCGTTTGCCCGACTTCCAGACCGTATGGGGCCTGGACGTTATTGCGCTGTGCGAGGTCGCGGAAATCGTTCCCGGTGATCCACGCAATGTAGAACAGCGTATCGCCGCGTTTCACGGTATAGGTGCTGCCGCCGGTGTAGCTGCCTTTCGGAATGTTCCCATACTGGCGGTTATAGACTATGCGGCCATTTTGGGTCTGAACAGGTTGTTCAACTGGCTGAACCTGCATTGGCTGTGTAACAGAATGTTGCACAGGCTGAATCTGTGGTGTTTGCTGCGGCGCAGCGGTACCCATTTTAGGCGGCGGCGTGATTAACATTCCGCTGGACGTGTTACCGGAGCCGCTGTTTCCACCGACGGAACTGACCGGCGCAGGCGCGTTGTTAGAACTTGTACAGCCTGCCAGCCAGAGTGAAACCAGTGATAATGCCGCAACACGGCTGATGGTGAATTTAGGGCTTCCCGCGCTCATTTATCCCCCAGGAATGTGTTAACTACCAGTGACTTAAAATTTACCGTGATGGCACGAATCTTTCGCGCCACACCATACGCTGAATTTGCCTTAATAACCCTGGATAAATCCGAGTCTCAGGCCAACTCCCCCTTCACCAGAGGCACAAAGCGCACGGCTTCCACGGTGTCGATAATAAACTCGCCGCCGCGCCGACGAACGCGCTTCAAAAGCTGCTGCTCATCTCCGACGGGCAGAACAAGAATGCCCCCTTCATCCAGCTGCGACAACAGGGCTGCTGGAATTTCAGGCGGGGCCGCCGTCACGATGATCGCGTCAAACGGGGCCCGAGCCTTCCAACCCTGCCATCCATCACCGTGTCGTGTCGAAACATTATGTAAATCCAGTTGTTTCAGGCGGCGACGCGCCTGCCACTGTAACCCTTTTATCCGCTCAACGGAGCAGACGTGATGAACCAGATGCGCCAGGATTGCGGTTTGATACCCCGAGCCGGTGCCGATCTCCAGCACGCGGGAGTCGGGCGTCAGCTCCAGCAGCTCGGTCATGCGCGCCACCATGTAAGGCTGCGAAATCGTCTGGCCCTGCCCGATGGGCAGCGCCACGTTTTCCCACGCTTTGTGCTCAAACGCCTCGTCTACAAATTTCTCACGCGGAACCTGGGCAAGCGCTTCAAGCACGTGCTCGTCGCGGATCCCCTGTGCGCGAAGTTGTTCCAGAAGAGTTTGTACACGTTTGCTTACCATTGCGCGTTCACTCCTGCGCGTTCCAGCCAGCCAGACACCACATCATGCGCGCTATACGCGGTTAAATCTACGTGCAGCGGGGTAACCGAAACATAGCCTTCATCCACGGCGGCAAAGTCGGTATCCGGACCCGCATCGCATTTATCGCCAGGAGGGCCGATCCAGTAAAGCGTGTTGCCGCGCGGATCCTGCTGCGGGATCACCTGATCGGCCGGATGCCGGCTCCCGCAGCGCGTGACGCGGATGCCTTTAATGTCATCCAGCGGGAGATCCGGCACGTTGATGTTGAGGATGCGCCCGGTACGCAGCGGCTCGCGGCCGAGCGCCCGCAGGATCGAACAGGTCACCGCGGCGGCGGTGTCGTAGTGCGTGTGGCCGTTTAATGAAACCGCCAGCGCCGGGAACCCCAGATGGCGACCTTCCATTGCGGCCGCCACGGTACCGGAATAAATCACGTCGTCGCCCAGGTTAGGCCCGGCGTTAATGCCGGAGACGACGATATCCGGACGCGGTCGCATCAGCGCGTTCACGCCCAGAAAAACGCAGTCGGTTGGCGTACCCATCTGCACGGCAATATCGCCATTTTCAAAGGTAAAGGTGCGAAGCGACGACTCCAGCGTCAGAGAGTTAGACGCTCCACTGCGGTTACGATCGGGCGCCACGACCTGCACATCCGCAAATTCGCGGAGGTGTTTTGCCAGGGTCTGAATGCCCGGCGCGTGAATCCCGTCATCGTTACTCAGCAATATTCGCATAATCACCCGAGGTGTTGATAAGTTCCCTGACAACGCTGGTGGCAAAGCTACCTGCCGGCAGCCAGAAGCGTAACTCGACGGTTACGTCATCCCACCAGTTCCAGCTTAGCTGCTGCGGGTAGAGCAGCATCGCGCGGCGTGCCGCGTCGACTTTTTCCCGCACCAGCAAGGATTGCAGTTCTGGCGCATCCGCTACGGCTGACTGCTCGGCGGCGAGAGCGTCGCCCTGCGTTCCCCAGTCGCCCGTACCGGGCAGCGCGGCGGTAATCATCAGCGCTTTTGCGTCCACGCGCGACTGCACATCGGCCATCTCTTCGGCCGTTGCCACAAACCAGCTTCCGCGTCCCGCTAATTGTAGCGCATCGCCAACAACAACTTGATTCGCGTCCGGTTTTTTCAGCCTTTCGCTCACAATCTGATTAAACAACGCGCTGCGGGCCGCCGACAACCAAAAACTGCGTTTATTCCTGTCACGCACCGGCGCATCGCTTTGCGCCCAGCGCAGCGCGCCCTGCATGTTGCTGCCGCCAATGCCAAAGCGCTGTGCGCCAAAGTAGTTCGGCACGCCGCGTTCATTGATAGCGTTTAGCCGTTTTTCAACGTCGTCACGGTTTGTCACTTCGCGCAGCACGAGGGTAAACGCGTTACCTTTCAACGCGCCCAGTCGCAGCTTGCGCTTGTGGCGGGCAAACTCCAGCACCTTACAGCCCTCAAGCTCAAATTTGCTTAAATCAGGCATCGTATTGCCGGGAACGCGCGCGCAGAGCCACTGTTCCGTGACGGCATGTTTATCTTTTTGCCCGGCAAAGCTCACTTCGCGGGCATGAATTTTAAGGAATTTTGCCAGCGCGTCGGCCACAAAGCGGGTATTGCAGCCATTTTTCAGAATACGCACCAGGATATGTTCGCCTTCGCCATCCGGCTCAAAGCCCAGATCCTCGACCACGAGGAAATCTTCAGGGCTGGCTTTCAGCACGCCGTTCCCCTGCGGTTTGCCGTGCAGGTACGTCAGGTTGTCGAAGTCCGTCATTTGCTCGCCTTCAGCAGCAGCGCCACGGCTTCACAGGCAATCCCTTCGCCGCGCCCGGTAAAGCCCAGCTTTTCGGTCGTCGTCGCTTTGACGTTCACGTCGTCCATATGGCAGCCCAGATCTTCTGCAATAAACACGCGCATCTGCGGAATGTGCGGCAGCATTTTCGGCGCCTGGGCAATAATCGTCACGTCGACGTTGCCGAGGGTGTAGCCTTTCGCCTGAATGCGGCGCCACGCTTCGCGCAGCAGCTCGCGGCTGTCTGCGCCTTTAAATGCCGGGTCGGTGTCCGGGAACAGCTTGCCGATATCCCCCAGCGCGGCCGCGCCAAGCAGGGCGTCGGTCAGCGCATGCAGCGCCACGTCGCCATCAGAATGTGCCAGCAGTCCTTTTTCATAAGGAATACGCACGCCGCCAATGATAATTGGGCCTTCTCCGCCAAAGGCGTGTACATCAAAACCGTGTCCAATTCGCATTATGCCTTCTCCTGATGGGTCGAACGGGTAAGATAGAATTCCGCGAGCTGTAAATCTTCCGGACGCGTCACTTTAATATTATCAGCACGTCCTTCAACAAGCGTTGGGTGGAAGCCGCAATACTCCAGCGCAGAGGCTTCGTCCGTAATGGTCGCACCTTCTTTAAGCGCTCGCGTTAAGCAGTCGTGGAGTAGTTCGCGGGGGAAATACTGGGGCGTCAGCGCGTGCCATAAATCGACGCGATCGACGGTGTGGGCGATAGCCTGTTTGCCCGGCTCGGCACGCTTCATGGTGTCGCGCACCGGCGCGGCAAGAATCCCGCCAACCTTGCTGGTTTCGCTCAGCGCCAGCAGGCGCGCAAGGTCGTCCTGATGCAGGCACGGACGCGCCGCGTCATGCACCAGTACCCAGGGTGCGTTTCCGGCAGCCTGAATGCCCGCCAAAACGGAATCGGCGCGCTCGGCGCCACCGTCAACGACGGTAATCTGTGGATGATTTGCCAGCGGTAGCTGCGCGAACCGCGCATCGCCAGGGCTGATAGCGATGATCACACGCGTCACCCGTGGGTGCGCCAACAGCGCGGCCACGGCGTGCTCGAGGATCGTTTTATCGCCAATAGAGAGGTATTGCTTGGGACATTCTGTCTGCATGCGCCGGCCAAAACCTGCGGCCGGCACCACGGCGCATACGTCCGAAAAAGTTACTGCCATGTCGTAATCCTGGGCCTGATTATCGATTGTTTTGTGCTGAGCCCTGATTGCGTTTAGACGCATCCGGTACCAGACGATAAAAGGTTTCGCCCGGCTTAGTCATACTGAGTTCATTGCGTGCGCGTTCCTCAATCGCCTCTTGCCCGCCATTGAGGTCATCAATTTCAGCAAAGAGTTGATCGTTTCGCGCCTTAAGTTTGGCGTTTGTTGCCTGCTGAGCCGCAACGTCATCGCTCACCCGGCTGTAGTCGTGCAGTCCGTTCTTACCGAACCACAGCGAATATTGCAGCCAGATTAGCAAAGCCAGCAACAGCAGCGTTAGTTTACCCATCCTGCCCCCTGAAAAACGGCATCATCATCCCAAGACTTCCCCAGAGCACTACGCCGGGGTAACAGAGATGCCGCAACATCGCGGGCAAATGTACCACATTTTTTCCGCAGAATCGTCCTGCACAATATCGTTACACAGTTGGTTACGGTTTGAATTATGGCTGAAGTTAGCCCATGAGCCACAAAAATAACAGACCAAACATCAGAACCACCGTCACAATCGTGACCACGGTGCTGTACAGGATCTTACCATTGAGCAGCGAATGAAGCGCAATGCCGACGACAACCGCCACGGGCATCAGCGCCAGAAAGAAAGGCCAGGTGTAGAGAAAGAAGAACAGCGTGTTGCCGCCGTAGATAAGAAACGGAATGCCCAGCGCCAGCAACCATGAGACGAACCCGATGATGGCCCCAGGAAATGACCAGGTCGTTTCGTCGTCGGTCGCGAGCGGTTCCGACCCGGTGGTGGTGATGTAATGTTCACTGTTGCGCATAGCTAATCCTGTGACCGTGACTCATCGTTCGGGAAGACAGCTCCCGAACGATACCGTCTCAGGATCTGATAATATCGTCCCGTCTGAGCAGGTCTAATAATTGGCTTACTAAATTTGTTACCAATTGTTGACCTTCCAGGTGAATTTCAGGCGATTCAGGCGCTTCGTACACCGCGTCAATGCCGGTGAAGTTGCGCAGTTCTCCGGCCCGCGCTTTTTTGTACAGCCCTTTCGGGTCGCGCGCTTCACAAATTTCCAGCGGCGTATCGACAAACACCTCGATAAAGCGACCCTGGCCCACGCGTTCGCGCACCGTCTGGCGCTCGGCGCGGTGCGGAGAGATAAACGCGGTCAGCACCACCAGCCCGGCGTCAGCCATCAGGCTGGCGACTTCGCCCACCCGACGGATGTTCTCTTTGCGGTCGTCGTCGCTAAACCCTAAATCGCTGCACAGGCCGTGACGCACGTTGTCGCCATCCAGCAGGTAGGTGCTTACGCCCTGCTGATGCAACGCCTCTTCCAGCGCGCCCGCCACCGTTGATTTACCCGAGCCGGACAGCCCGGTAAACCACAGCACCACCCCACGGTGACCGTGGAGTTGCTCACGCTGCGCGACGGTCACCGGATGAGGATGCCAGACGACGTTCTCATCATGAGCGGCCATTACTTGCCTCCCAGCAGATCGCGCGCGCCCCAGTGCGGGAAGTGTTTACGCACCAGCGCGTTCAGCTCCAGCTCGAAGGCGCTGAATTCAGATGCAACGGTCGCCTGCTCGTTTGGTTCACGAACCATCCCCGCGCCGACGGTAACGTTAGTCAGACGGTCGATAAAAATCAGCCCGCCCGTAACCGGGTTCTGCTGATACGGGTCCAGCACCAGCGGTTCGTCGAAGGTGAGATCGACCAGACCAATACCGTTCAGCGGAAGCTCGCTCACGTCACGGTGGGTCAGGTTGTTGATGTCCACCTGGAACTGAATGCCGTCCACGCGGGCGCGGGTTTTCTTGCCCGCAATTTTGATGTCGTAGCTTTGGCCTGCGGTCAGGGGCTGTTCCGCCATCCACACCACGTCCACGGACGCACCCTGCACGGCCGCCAGCGTTTCCTGCGCGTCGACCAGCAGGTCGCCCCGACTGATATCAATTTCGTCTTTAAGCACCAGCGTAACCGCTTCACCGGCACCCGCTTCCTGCAGGTCACCGTCGAAGGTGACGATGCGCGCGATGGTGGATTCCACACCGGACGGCAGCACCTTGACGCGCTGGCCGACCTTCACGGAGCCTGACGCGAGGGTGCCCGAGAAGCCGCGGAAATCGAGGTTTGGACGGTTCACGTACTGCACCGGGAAGCGCATCGGCTGGGTGTCGACCACGCGCTGAATCTCAACGGTTTCCAGCACCTCCAGCAGCGTCGGACCGCTGTACCACAGCATGTTCGCGCTCTGGGAGGCGACGTTATCCCCTTCCAGCGCCGAGAGCGGCACAAAGCGAATGTCCAGGTTGCCCGGCAGCTGTTCGGCAAAGGTCAGGTAGCTCTGGCGGATCTCCTCGAACGTCTCTTCGCTGAAGTTCACCAGATCCATCTTGTTAACCGCCACCACCAGGTGTTTGATCCCCAGCAGCGTCGAGATAAAGCTGTGACGACGGGTCTGATCCAGCACGCCTTTACGCGCGTCCATCAGCAGGATCGCCAGGTCGCAGGTGGATGCGCCGGTCGCCATGTTACGGGTGTACTGCTCGTGCCCCGGGGTGTCGGCGATAATAAATTTGCGCTTCTCGGTGGAGAAGTAGCGGTAGGCCACGTCGATGGTGATGCCCTGCTCGCGCTCCGCCTGCAGGCCGTCCACCAGCAGGGCCAGGTCGAGCTTTTCACCCTGGGTACCGTGACGCTTGCTGTCGTTGTGCAGAGAAGAGAGCTGATCTTCGTAAATCTGGCGCGTATCGTGCAGGAGGCGGCCAATCAGGGTGCTTTTCCCGTCATCCACGCTGCCGCAGGTCAGAAAACGCAGCAGGCTTTTGTGTTGTTGCGCGTGCAGGTACGCTTCCACGCCGCCTTCGTTGGCAATTTGTTCAGCAATAGTGGTGTTCATGGCGGCTCCTTAGAAATAACCCTGACGTTTCTTCAGCTCCATGGAGCCTGCCTGGTCGCGGTCAATCACGCGCCCCTGTCGCTCGCTGGTGGTGGACACCAGCATCTCTTCAATGATCTCCGGCAGCGTCTGCGCGCTGGATTCCACCGCGCCGGTCAACGGCCAGCAGCCGAGAGTACGGAAACGCACCATCTGTTTTTTAATCACTTCGCCCGGCTGCAGGTCGATGCGATCGTCGTCGATCATCATCAGCATGCCGTCGCGCTCCAGCACCGGACGCTCCGCGGCCAGGTACAGCGGAACGATCTCGATGTTTTCCAGATAGATGTACTGCCAGATATCCAGCTCGGTCCAGTTGGAGAGCGGGAAGACGCGGATGCTTTCGCCCTTGTTAATCTGGCCGTTGTAGTTGTGCCACAGCTCCGGACGCTGGTTTTTCGGATCCCAGCGGTGGAAGCGGTCGCGGAAGGAGTAGATACGCTCCTTGGCACGCGATTTCTCTTCGTCACGGCGCGCGCCGCCGAAGGCCGCGTCAAAACCGTATTTATTCAGCGCCTGCTTCAGCCCTTCGGTTTTCATGATATCGGTGTGCTTGGCGCTGCCGTGCACGAACGGGTTAATGCCCATCGCCACCCCTTCCGGGTTTTTATGCACCAGCAGCTCGCAGCCGTAGGCTTTCGCGGTACGGTCGCGGAATTCGTACATTTCGCGGAATTTCCAGCCGGTGTCCACGTGCAGCAGCGGGAACGGCAGCGTACCCGGATAAAACGCTTTACGCGCCAGATGCAGCATGACGCTGGAATCTTTACCGATGGAGTACATCATCACCGGGTTAGAAAACTCGGCGGCCACTTCGCGGATAATATGGATACTCTCCGCTTCGAGCTGCCGCAGGTGTGTAAGACGTTTTTGGTCCATAACCGTTCCTTAAGCCAAATTTACGACAGAAGAGCCAAAGCCTTCTGCATCGGTTGTGTGCTGAAACCAGGCGAGCGTGCTGTGCAGCTGCACCACTTCACCCACCACGATAAGGGCGGGCATCGGGGCGTCTTTCGCCAGGGTTGCAAGATGTTCCAGGGTCCCCGTCGCAACGTGCTGATCGACGCGGGTGCCGCGAGAAATAACGGCAACGGGCGTCGTCGCCTCGCGACCGTGCTGAATAAGCTGTTCGCTGATGTCTGCCGCCTTCATGGTGCCCATGTATATCGCCAGCGTCTGGCGGCTCTGGGCGAGATGCGACCAGTCAAACGGCGTGCTGTCGGCCTTGTAGTGGCCGGTCACAAAGGTGACGCTCTGGGCGTAATCGCGGTGGGTCAGCGGGATACCGGCATAGGCCGTTACCGCAGAGGCCGCCGTAATGCCGGGCACCACCTGGAACGGTACGCCCGCTTCGGCTGCCGCCTGCAGCTCTTCGCCGCCGCGACCGAAAATAAACGGATCGCCCCCCTTCAGGCGCACCACGGTTTTACCGGCTTTGGCGGCGTCAACCAGCATCCGGTTGGTGTCGTGCTGCGGCACAGAGTGCTCGCCCGCCCGCTTGCCGACGCAGATTTGCTCCGCGTCGCGTCGGATCAGCTCGCGCACGCCGTCGGTGACCAGATGATCGTAAAACACCACGTCCGCGTCCTGCAGCACCTGCAGGCCGCGCAGCGTCAGGAGCCCGGCATCGCCAGGCCCCGCGCCCACCAGAATGATTTCCCCGCCCGTGCTGCCGGGGTTATCCAGTTCGTCTTCGAGAATTTTCTGCGCCGCGGTCTCATTGCCGGCCTGCATCAGGCTGGCAAAGCGGCCGCGAAACACGCGCTCCCAGAAGCGACGGCGTTCCGTCACGCTGGTCAGGCGGGTTTTCAGGTGGTTGCGCCAGTAGCTGGCCTTCTCCGCCATGCGCCCGAGGCTGGTCGGCAGTAGCGCTTCGATTTTTTCCCGCAGCACGCGCGCCAGCACCGGTGCGGTACCGCCGGAGGAGATCGCCACCAGCAGCGGCGAACGGTCAACGATCGACGGGAAAATAAACGAGCATAAAGGCTGATCGTCCACCACGTTCACCAGGCGGTAACGGGCCTGAGCGGCGTCGGAGATCCGCCGGTTCAGTTCGCGGTCTTCGGTCGCCGCAATCACCAGCACGACGCTGTCGATCTGTGATTCGTCAAAGTCCGCTCCTGCAACTACCCGCACCTGCGCCCCTGCGCGATGAAGAAACGCGATTTTGCGATCGGCGATTTCACCCGTGCCAACAACCAGCACCGGCTTCTCTTTTATCCCAGCAAATAAGGGCAGATAGTCCACAAGCAACAACTCACTAACAACGAGGAATAAAGGGACTATAGGGGGCGGCTTAGACCGAATGAAATTACGAATTGGAATGAGTAGTTACTCAATGGAATAACGCCGTGAAAATGCTAATACCAAAAAGTGCTTAACACGCGACATTTCGGGCATTTAAGAACAATTCAAATTGTGTATGGACGATCACAGTTTCATACTAGACGGGTTATTATTTTGCTCTGTTTTTAAGGACTCACTATGTTTTCCGCAATGCGCCACCGTATTGCTGCCCTGGCGCTCGGCGTTTGCTTTATTCTTCCCGCTCAGGCAAAAAACCCACCTTATGGTGAAATCGCCAATATGCAGGCTCGGCATATTGCCACGGTCTTCCCTGGCCGCATGACCGGCTCGCCTGCGGAAATGCTCTCCGCCGACTATCTTCGCCAGCAGTTTGCCGACATGGGTTACCAGAGCGATATCCGGTCGTTTCACAGCCGCTACGTTTATACCTCACGAAATAAAACGAAAAACTGGCATAACGTGACCGGCAGTACGGTGATTGCGGCACACGAAGGCAGCGCAAAAGAGCAAATTATTATTATGGCGCACCTTGATACTTACGCCCCGATGAGCGATGCCGACACGGATAACAATCTCGGCGGGCTGACGCTGCAGGGCATGGACGACAACGCTGCAGGCCTGGGCGTGATGCTTGAACTGGCCGAGCGGATGAAAGATATCCCCACCCGGTATGGCATTCGTTTTGTGGCCACCAGCGGTGAAGAAGAGGGCAAACTCGGTGCAGAGAATCTCCTTAAGCGCATGAGCGCTGAGGAGAAGAAAAATACGCTGCTGGTGATCAATCTCGATAACCTGATCGTCGGCGACAAGCTCTATTTTAACAGCGGGCAGAGTACGCCCGGTACCGTGCGGAAACTGACGCGCGACCGGGCGCTGGCTATTGCCCGCAGCCATGGCGTATATGCCACCAGCAATCCCGGCGGGAACCCGGATTATCCGCGAGGCACCGGCTGCTGCAACGACGGCGAAGTGTTCGATAAGGCAGGCATTCCGGTGCTGTACGTGGAAGCGACAAACTGGGCGCTGGGCAAGAAAGATGGCTATCAGCAGCGGGCGAAAACGAAAGCCTTCCCGGACGGGACAAGCTGGCACAACGTGATGCTGGATAATCAGCAGCACATTGACAGCGCGCTGCCGCAGCGGATTGAACACCGCAGCCGGGACGTGGTGAAGGTGATGCTGCCGCTGGTGAAGGAGTTGGCGAAAGCGGGAAAAGCCTAGTACTTATTTTCCCCTCGCCCCTGCCCTCTCCCCAAAGGGGCGAGGGAGAAAAGACGGCTCCGAGCAATCCCCTCTCTCCTTTGGGGAGAGGGTTAGGGTGAGGGGGAGGTTAAGGAATTACCCTTCGTGCAATCCGCACTCGCGCTTCAGCCCAAAGAATCGCGTCTCTTCTTCCGCCATTCCCGGTTCCCATTTGCGCGTGGTGTGGGTGTCGCCCACCGACAGGTAGCCCTGGTCCCACAGCGGATGGTACTTCAGCCCGTGTTTTTGCAGGTACTGATACACCGTCCGGTTATCCCAGTCGATTATCGGCAGCACCTTGAAGACCCCGCGCTGAACCGCCAGCACGGGCAGCGTGGCCCGGCTGCCGGACTGCTCGCGGCGCAGGCCCGCAAACCACGTCTGCGCGTTAAGCTCTTTCAGCGCCCGGTTCATCGGCTCAACTTTGTTGATCTCATTGTATTTCTCAATGCCCTCAACGCCCTGCTCCCACAGCTTGCCGTAGCGCGCCTCCTGCCAGGCCGCGCTTTCCGTCGCGCGGTAGACTTTCAGGTTCAGCCCGAGCCTGTCCGTCAGCTCGTCAATAAACTGGTAGGTTTCCGGGAACAGGTAGCCGGTGTCGGTGAGGATCACCGGAATGTCCGGACGGATCTGATTCACCAGATGCAGGCTGACCGCCGCCTGAATACCAAAGCTCGACGAGAGCACATAGTCTCCCGGCAGGTTTTCCAGCGCCCAGGCCACGCGCCCTTCGGCGTCCAGCTTTTCAAGGTGGGCGTTGGTTTCTGCCAGTGCCAGAATGCGTTCGACTTTTGGCAGGTCATTAAGGGCGTTTAGATCGAGTACGGACATAATTACCTCTCGTGGTTACTCCCAGAAATCCCTTGCGGGATCGAGCACCGGGCGAATGATGCCCGCACGCACCGTAAAGTCGCCGAAGCCTTCACCCGCTTCGCGCT
The DNA here is from genome assembly GCF_021892025.1 of Enterobacter cloacae complex sp. ECC445. Taxonomy (NCBI): domain Bacteria; kingdom Pseudomonadati; phylum Pseudomonadota; class Gammaproteobacteria; order Enterobacterales; family Enterobacteriaceae; genus Enterobacter; species Enterobacter cloacae complex sp. ECC445. The sequence goes on from NZ_JAKLRZ010000005.1 coordinate 67,497, forward strand.
CTTTCGCCCAGCGCCCGACAAGCTCGTCGATGGAATCAAGAATTTCCGGCTCGGTGATGTTCTCGCGGAACATGCGCGGAATGCGCGTGCCGATACGGTTACCGCCCAGGTGCAGGTTATAGCGACCCGGCGCTTTCCCCACCAGCCCCAGCTCGGCAAGCATCGCGCGGCCGCAGCCGTTCGGACAGCCCGTCACGCGCATAACAATATGCTCGTCCGGAATGCCGTGTTTTTCCAGAATCGCTTCCACTTTGTCGGTAAATGACGGCAGGAAACGTTCCGCTTCGGCCATCGCCAGCGGGCAGGTCGGGAACGACACGCAGGCCATGGAGTTTTCACGCTGCGGCTTCACCGCGTTCATCAACCCATGATCGCGCGCCAGCTTCTCGATTTTCGCCTTCTGGCTCTCCGGCACGCCGGCAACGATCAGGTTCTGGTTGGCGGTAATGCGGAACTCGCCCTTGTGGATCTTCGCGATTTCCAGCAGGCCGGTTTTCAGCGGACGGTCCGGATAATCCAGAATACGGCCGTTTTCGATAAACAGCGTCAGGTGCCATTTATTGTCGATGCCTTTCACCCAGCCAATGCGATCGCCGCGGCCGGTGAATTCGTAAGGGCGGATCGGCTCAAACTTGATGCCCGCGCGACGCTCAACTTCTTCTTTGAACGTCTCGACGCCCACGCGCTCCAGGGTGTATTTGGTTTTCGCGTTTTTACGGTCGGTGCGGTTGCCCCAGTCGCGCTGGGTCGTCACCACCGCTTCCGCCACGGCCAGCGTGTGCTCCAGCGGCAGGAAGCCGAACTCGCTCGCGGTGCGGGCGTAGGTTTTCTTGTTACCGTGCTCGATGGACAGGCCCCCGCCCACCAGCAGGTTAAAGCCGACCAGCTTGCCGTTTTCGGCAATCGCCACGAAGTTCATGTCGTTGGCGTGCAGGTCGATATCATTCTGCGGCGGGATCACGACCGTGGTTTTAAACTTACGCGGCAGATAGGTCTGGCCGAGAATCGGCTCTTCGTCGGTGGTCGCGACTTTCTCCTGATCGAGCCAGATCTCCGCATAGGCGCGGGTGCGCGGCAGCAGGTGCTCGGAGATCTTCTTCGCCCACTCGTATGCTTCGGCGTGCAGCTCGGACTCGTACGGGTTCGAGGTGCAGAGCACGTTACGGTTCATGTCGTTGGCGGTGGCCAGCGCGTCCAGCCCGACGGAGTGCAGCATCTGGTGTACCGGCTTGACGTTCTTCTTCAGAATGCCGTGGAACTGGAAAGTCTGACGGTTGGTCAGGCGGATGCTGCCGTAAATCGTGTTTTCACCCGCGAACTTGTCGATGGCCTGCCACTGTTTAGTGGTGATCACCCCGCCCGGCAGGCGGCAGCGCAGCAGCATCGCGTGACGCGGCTCCAGCTTCTGTTCGGCGCGCTCGGCGCGGATATCGCGGTCGTCCTGCTGGTACATACCGTGGAAACGGATCAGCAGGAAGTTGTCGCCTTTGAAGCCGCCGGTGAGACCGTCATTCAGATCTTCAGCAATGGTGCCGCGCAGGTAGTTGCTCTCTACCTTCATGCGCTCGGCGTCTGTCAGTTTACCTTCGACCACCAGTGGCCCTGGATGTTTTTCGCTCATTAGTAGACATCTCGCTGATAACGGCGCTCAACGCGCAGCTCACTTAAAAATTCGTCCGCCGTTTCGGCATCCATACCGCCGAATTCGGCAATCACTTCCAGCAGTGCCTGCTCAACGTCTTTCGCCATGCGATTGGCGTCGCCGCAGACATAAATGTGGGCACCGTCATTGATCCAGCGCCACAGCTCTGCGCCCTGTTCGCGCAGTTTGTCTTGTACGTATACTTTTTCTTTCTGGTCGCGGGACCAGGCCAGATCGATGCGGGTCAGCACGCCTTCTTTCACATAGCGCTGCCACTCAACCTGGTAGAGGAAATCTTCGGTGAAGTGCGGATTGCCGAAGAACAGCCAGTTTTTACCCGGCGCGCCGTCTGCCGCGCGCTGCTGCATAAAGGCGCGGAACGGCGCGATGCCGGTGCCCGGGCCGATCATGATCACCGGGGTTTCCGGTTTCGCCGGCAGGCGGAAGTTGTCGTTGTGCTCGATAAACACGCGCACTTCGCCCTCTTCCTCCACGCGGTCCGACAGGAAACTTGATGCCCCACCCGCACGGGCGCGGCCTTCGATGTCGTAGCGCACCACGCCGACGGTAACATGCACTTCACTCTCCACTTCGGCCTGGGATGAAGCAATGGAGTAGAGGCGCGGGGTCAGCGGACGCAGCAGGCCGATCAGCGCATCGGCATCCAGCTGTGCCGGAGAGAAGCGCACCATGTCGACAATCGGCGTCGTCGCGGCGTAATGCTGCAGCTTCGCTTTGTCGCCCACCAGCGGCAGCAGGGATTCACTGCGCGTGAGGGTGGCATAATTCTCGACGATGTTCGGGGTGTTGACCGTCAGTTCAAAGTGCCACTGCAGGGCGTCGGAAAGCGGCTGGGTTTTGCCGTCAACGGTGACGGGCTCGTCGCCCTTAAGCCACAGCAGCTCAACCAGCTCTTTCACCAGCGCCGGATCGTTCTGATACCAGACGCCCAGCGCATCGCCAGGCTGGTAGCGCAGACCGGAATCGCCCAGATCGATTTCGATATGGCGGACGTCTTTTTCCGAGTCGCGGCCGGTAATTTTCTGGTTCACGGACAGGCTTGCCGTCAGCGGCGCCTCTTTGGTGTACGGGCTGGTGTGGATGTCGTTAACGGCTCCCGTCGCGGTGAACGCGGCCTGCGCCGACGTCTCTTTCGGCACGCGCGCTTTTAGCACCTCAACGATGCGCGCACGCCATTCATCGGCGGCGGCCTGGTATTCGACATCCGCGTCAACGCGGTCCAGCAGGCGCTCTGCGCCCAGCTCCGCCAGCCTGCTGTCGAAGTCTTTGCCGGACTGGCAGAAGAATTCATAGGAGGTATCGCCCAGGCCAAATACGGTAAACGCCGTACCGTCCAGCTTCGGCGCTTTTTTCGAGAACAGGAACTTATGCAGCGCCACCGCTTCTTCAGCGGGTTCACCTTCACCCTGCGTGGAGGCAACCACCACCAGCAGTTTTTCCGACGCGATTTGCTTGAATTTATAATCCCCGGCGTTGACCAGGTTCACGTTCAGCTTGGCAGCGAGCAGGTCGTCGCGAAGCCGCTCGGCCACGCGGCGGGCGTTGCCCGTCTGCGAGGCGGAAATAAGCGTAATCGCGGGAATTTCCACAGCCGTTGCCGGTGCGCCCGCGACAGCGCCAGGCTGCTGATTAAGCATTCCCCAGAAATAACCGGAGACCCAGGCAAGCTGAGTGGGAGAAAAATCAGAGGTGGCAGCCTGAAGGCGCGCCAGTTGCTCCGGGTTCAGGGGAAGCAAATTTGAAGGTGGGGCCTGTGTTGTCATGCGTCGTTATGTTCCAGTAGCCAAGCGGACTTTAAGCGAATAAATCCAAACTGAAGATAAGGTTAACGGCGAGGATAATAACAATTAAAGAAGGGATGGAAATAATAAATAACCAAATGGACTAACCTGTTTTGGTTGTCACGCTTAGCGATAAAAACGATTAATTAACCCACTGAAAAACATCGATAAAAACAACTAAAAACGCCTGTTAACGAGACGCCAGGCTTCAGAGCCGTTTTAGTTAATGCTAAAAATTGTGCTTTCCGGTACTATGCGGCGGTTTTTTCCGCATTACTGAGAGCGATCATGTCCACCACACTGTTTAAAGATTTCACCTTCGAAGCCGCCCACCACCTTCCACACGTTCCTGCCGGACACAAATGTGGCCGTCTGCACGGGCATTCGTTCATGGTGCGTCTTGAGATCACCGGTGAAGTTGATCCGCATACCGGTTGGATCATGGATTTTGCCGAGCTGAAGGCGGCGTTTAAGCCGACCTACGATCGTCTGGATCACTACTACCTGAATGAGATCCCGGGCCTTGAAAACCCGACCAGCGAAGTGCTGGCAAAATGGATTTGGGATCAGATGAAGCCGCTGGTGCCGCTGCTGAGCGCGGTTATGATCAAAGAGACCTGTACCGCTGGCTGTATCTATCGCGGGGAGTGATGCTTGCCGGTTGGCGGCTTCGCCTTACCCGGCCTACAAAAGCCTCGAACCGTAGGCCCGGTAAGCGCTAGCGCCACCGGGCTTTTTTTTAGGCAATATTCAGGTACTTGTGCGTCTGCATCGACAGACGCCAGTTGCGCGCAATACAGGTTTCAATGCACAGGCGCGTCGCATCCTCTTTCTGGCTGATAGGCTGCAGGGCAATCACCCGCTGCTTTTCATCCGTCAGCGTGGCCAGCAGTTCATCCAGCGCTTCAATATCGCGCACGCGCCCTACCGGGTGCTTAATCTCATCCGCGCGCTCCAGCGCCTGAGACAGCACGTCATACCCGCCGCGCATATTCACTTTTGGCGATACCGTCACCCAGGTCGCGTGCGAACAGCGCACTTCGTGGGTGCCGCTGGTTTCAATCTGGCAGCTGTAGCCGTTCTTTTCGAGCAGCTCGGTCAGCGGCGTCAGATCGTGGATGCAGGGTTCACCGCCGGTGATCACGACGTGGCGCGCCGTCCAGCCCTGACGACCAATAATGGCCAGCAGATCTTCTGAACTGCCCGCGCCCCACTTATCGCTCTCTTTGGTTTTCGCCAGAATGCTAAACAGCGACACTTCCCGATCTGCGAGCTTATCCCACGTATGTTTGGTATCACACCAGGCACAGCCAACCGGGCATCCCTGTAAGCGAATGAAAATAGCGGGAACGCCGGTAAAGTAACCCTCGCCTTGCAGGGTCTGGAACATCTCGTTAATCGGGTACTGCATAGTCATCTCAGTTAAGGGGATAAACGATAAGTATCGCAGATCCCCGCCGGATGGTCATGCTCCATCGGTGCTTTGCGCGCCAATCGCCGCCATAAACCGTTCAGTGATTTGCTGCGGACGGGTGATTGCGCCGCCGACAACAACCGTATGCGCACCCAGCGCAAGGCATCTGGCCGCGCGTTCAGGCGTATCGACGTTGCCTTCGGCCACCACGGGCACCGTCACGGCAGCGAGGACTGCCTTCAGGAACGCGCAGTCGTTCTCCGGAAGCGAATGGCCCGCCGTTTCGGCCGTATAGCCGTAAAGCGTGGTGCCGATGCAGTCAAAGCCCAGCGCCTGCGCCGTCACGGCCTCTTCGATCGTGGCAATATCCGCCATCAGCAATACCGCGGGATAGCGCGAGCGGATGCGCGTGACCAGCGCTTCCAGGGAATCCCCACCGGGACGCTCCCTCGCCGTGGCATCAAGGGCAATCATGTCCGGCGCAACCGTCATGAGCTCATCCACCTCTTTCATCGTCGCGGTAATGAACACGTCGCTACCGGGATAGTCACGCTTGATGATGCCGATAACCGGCAAAGAGACCTGCTCCTTAATGGCTACAATATCCACCACGCTGTTAGCGCGGATAGCCGCCGCCCCGCCCTGCGCGGCAGCGAGCGCCATCCGCGACATAATAAACGGGCTGTGCAGCGGTTCATGTTCCAGCGCCTGACAGGAGACGACCAGTTTTCCCTTCAGGTTATCCAGTACAGTTTTCATTACGATAAGCTCTCTTCCACTTCATTTTTGATAATGGTGACGTGCGGGCCATAAATGACCTGAACCCCGTTACCGCGCACGATAACGCCGCGCGCGCCGGTGGCTTTCAGCCCCGCTTCATCCACCTTGCTGCCGTCTTTCACCGTAACGCGAAGGCGCGTGGCGCAGCAGTCGACCTCGTCCAGATTGTCCTTTCCGCCTAACCCGGCGATCACCGCCGCAGCGCGCTCGCTTTGCGGGAGGCTCACTTCATCAACCATCGCCGCCTTTTCACGGCCCGGCGTGGCGAAATCAAAGCGGTTAATCAGGTAGCGGAAGGTGAAGTAGTAAAGGAAGAACCACGGCACGCCGACCAGCGGAACGAACATCCAGTGGGTTTTGGCCTCCCCCTGCAAAATGCCGAACAGCACGAAGTCGATGAAGCCGCCGGAGAAGGTTTGTCCGATCGTGATATGCAGCATGTGCGCAAGCATGAAGGCCAGCCCGTCAAACAGCGCATGAATGACGTAAAGCACCGGCGCAATAAACAGGAAGGAGAACTCGATAGGCTCGGTAATCCCGGTCAGGAACGAGGTTAACGCCGCAGAGAGCAGCAGCCCGGCAACGCGCTTTTTGTTTTCAGGCCTGGCGGTGTGGTACATCGCCAGGCACGCGCCGAGCAGGCCAAACATCATCGTAATAAAGCGCCCGGACATGAAGCGCGACGTGCCTTCATAAAACTGACGCGTGGTCGGATCGGCCAGCTGGGCGAAGAAGATCCGCTGCGTGCCCTCCACCAGATGACCATTGACGATCTCGCTGCCGCCGAGCGCGGTGGTCCAGAACGGCAGATAGAAGATGTGGTGCAAACCAAACGGCCCCAGCATGCGCAAGATGAAGCCGTACAGCAGGGTGCCCAGATAGCCGGTGGCGTCCACCAGCCCACCGAGGCCAAAGATCAGCTTCTGAAAATGCGGCCAGACCACGGTCATTGCTGCCCCAACGAGTATTGCCGCCAGCGAGCTGATAATCGGGACAAAGCGCGAGCCGCCAAAGAACCCGAGGAACTGCGGAAGCGCAATTTTATTAAACCGGTGATGGAGCGCGCAGGTCACCAGCCCAATCACCACGCCGCCAAAGACGCCGGTTTCCAGCGTCTGGATCCCCAGCGTCATGCCCTGCCCCACGGCGCCCGGGTTCTCGTGCGCCAGCGTGCCGGTGAGGATCAGCAGCGCGTTGATGGTGGCGTTCATCACCAGAAACGCGAGGAGCGCCGCCAGCCCGGCCGTACCCTTGTCGCTTTTTGCCAGCCCGACGGCAACCCCCACCGCAAACAGCACCGAGAGGTTCGCAAACACGATCGAACCCGCGCTGCTCATGATGGTGAAAATGGCCTGCAGCCAGCCCACGTCTAAAAACGGATAAGCCGCCAGCGTATTGGGATTGGATAACGCGCCGCCTATCCCCAGCAGCAGACCCGCCGCAGGCAGCACGGCGATGGGCAACATAAAGGATTTGCCAAAGCGCTGCGCTTTTTCAAACCATCCCCCCGAAGAAGCCCCACTGAACATTTGCATCATTTTTTCATCTCCCCATTATTGGATGAAAATTTTTACCATATAAATATTTAATAGTGAAAATTTTCATCAATAACCAGGACGACGATCATACTTTTTCAAAATGACTGGCATCTCTCCCCCGCTTTCCGCCACACTAGTCGCAGAGAAACGCATTAAGGATCGAGCATGTCAGACAATGAAAACCTGCTGCTGAAGCTACGCCAGGAGGCTTCCGGGTATAGCCCGACGCAACAAAAACTCGGTGAGTTTGTCCTCAGCGATCCAGCCCGAGTGCTCTACCTGACGATCACCGAGCTGGCGCGCGAGAGCCACACCAGCGAGGCCAGCGTGACGCGTCTTTGCCGCACGCTGGGCTGCAAAGGCTATAACGAATTTAAAATGGCGCTTGCGCTGGATATTCAGCAGGGCCAGCCCGTCCGTCAGGCGGGGGATGAGATTGATAGCGTGGTGGATGAATCCGTGCAGGCTTTGCAGGATACCGCCAGGCTCCTCGACCGCACGCTGCTTGAAAAGGCCGCGCTGGCGCTGCATCAGGCGCAGTCGGTGCAGATTTATGGCGTTGCGGCCAGCGCGATCCTCGGGGAATATCTGCACTATAAGCTGTTGCGTCTGGGTAAGCCTGCCCAGCTGTTTAGCGATATGCACCGCGCGGCCATGAATGCGACAACGCTTTCAAAAGAGACCCTGGTCGTGGCTATCTCCAGTTCCGGTTCAACGCGGGATTTACTCCACGTAGTGAAGCTTGCCCGCAAGCGCGGCGTGAAGGTTCTGGCGCTCAGCAATACGCCCCGCAGCCCGCTGGCGTCCCTGAGCGACATGCAGCTGGTTGCCGCCAAACCCGAGGGGCCGCTTAGCGCGGGCGCGCTCAATGCTAAGGTTGGAGTCATGCTGCTGGTCGAGCTGCTGACCACCTCCATGATTGCGCTGGACGGTCATTACGGCGACGTTAGCCAGCAAACAGCCAGCGCCACGCTTCCCCTGTTACTTTAAAAAAAACCGTCGCAGGCTAAATAAATTAGCCTGCGACGTATGTCGTCTGATTTTCGTTAAGTCAGGTTTAACGCATATATTTGGTAAATGTTTGGTGTAACAAATTATTATATTTATTACACTTTGAATTACGTTACCCACCAGGGGGAATCCCAGTAAAAATCATTACTTTCAATATGTTAAAATTTAAATTTTAATAGAGTGAATTTTTACCCTTCCGGTAATGTCCAATATTTCCACCTAATTTCCTTTCCTTAAAATAAGCTTAAGACGCTGTCTGGACCGGCGATTTATTATTTAAATGCCGTTTACTTTTGCGCGCCTACAATCCGCCTCATCAATCATAATGAGACGGTATTAATGAAGATGTTAATGATTACAGGCGTGACTGGGTTTCTGGGCGGTGCAGTACTTGAAAAAATCCTGACCAACGATCGATCCGTAGAACTCCTTTTGCTCGCGCGTGCCGGCGATCCGCAAAGCGGGCTGGAGCGCGTGCTGGAAAACATGCGTAAGTTCAACGTTCCCGAGGACAAACTGGCCTCCCTGAACGTGGATAATATATTGATTGGCGACCTTAGCCATCCTGAAGGCTTCCTGAACGATCCCCGCCTGGATCGGGTTACGCATGTCCTCAACTGCGCGGCCGTTGCCTCATTTGGTAATAACCCGCTGATCTGGAAGGTCAACGTCGAGGGTACGCTCGCGCTGGCGCGCCGCATGGAGCAGGTCGCAGGGCTTCAGCGTTTCCTCCACGTCGGCACCGCAATGTCATGCACGCCTGAGCAGGATTCTCTGGTCGCCGAAAGCGCAGAGTTCAGAGAGAATGCCGAGCACCTGGTGGAGTACACGTTTTCGAAGTCAACCATCGAACAGCTGATGCGCCAGGAGTGTCCGAGCCTGCCGCTGCTCATCGCCCGCCCGTCCATCGTTGTCGGCCATACCCGCCACGGCTGCACGCCGTCGAGCAGCATTTTCTGGGTCTTTAGCATGGGCCTGATGCTGCAGAAGTTTATGTGCTCCATGGAAGACAGGATCGACGTTGTTCCGGTGGATTATTGCGCCGATGCGCTATTGATGCTGCTGAACAGCAACGCGCGTCCGGGGGAAGTGGTACACATTTCTGCCGGTGAAGAGAACAGCGTTCGCTTTGCGGATATCGATCAGGCCATGGCGCAGGCGCTGGAGAAAGCCCCCGTTGGGGATAAGTATGCGCAGGTCAGCTATGAAACGCTGGTCAGAATGCGCCGCGAGCTGAAGCATATTTTTGGCCCGTGCAACGAGCGTCTGATGCTGAAGGCCATGCGGTTATACGGTGCGTTTGCCACGCTGAACGTGCGCTTCAGCAACGATAAGCTGCTGAGCATGGGGATGCCGAAGCCACCCCGGTTTACGGATTATATCGCCCGCTGCGTGCAAACCACCCAGGGGCTGACCATTCCGGAGCAAATGGCGGTCGATTTTAAATAGCCAAAAAAAATGCCAGTCTTTCGACTGGCATTTTCATTTCAAGGCTTAGGCAATTATGCCTGGCCTTTGATCTCTTTACGACCGTTGTATGGAGCTTTTTCGCCCAGCGCTTCTTCGATACGAATCAGCTGGTTGTATTTAGCAACACGGTCAGAACGGCTCATAGAACCGGTTTTGATCTGGCCTGCAGCGGTACCCACAGCCAGGTCGGCAATGGTAGCGTCTTCAGTTTCGCCAGAACGGTGAGAGATAACCGCAGTGTAGCCAGCGTCTTTCGCCATTTTGATCGCAGCCAGGGTTTCGGTCAGAGAACCGATCTGGTTGAATTTGATCAGGATGGAGTTAACGATGCCTTTTTCGATACCTTCTTTCAGGATCTTGGTGTTGGTTACGAACAGGTCGTCACCCACCAGCTGGATTTTGTCGCCCAGTACTTTAGTCTGGTATGCGAAGCCATCCCAGTCAGACTCGTCCAGACCGTCTTCGATAGACACGATTGGGTACTGTTTGGTCAGGTCTTCCAGGAAGTGAGTGAACTCTTCGGAGGTGAATGCCTTGTTGCCTTCGCCAGCCAGAACGTATTTACCGTCTTTGTAGAATTCAGATGCTGCACAGTCCATCGCCAGGGTGATGTCTTTGCCCAGCTCGTAGCCCGCAGCTTTTACCGCTTCAGCGATAACAGCCAGCGCTTCTGCGTTAGAACCCAGGTTTGGCGCATAGCCACCTTCGTCACCCACAGCAGTGTTCATACCTTTAGCTTTCAGAACTTTAGCCAGGTTGTGGAACACTTCAGAACCCATACGAACCGCTTCTTTCAGGGATTTCGCGCCAACTGGCTGAATCATGAATTCCTGAATATCAACGTTGTTGTCCGCGTGCTCACCACCGTTGATGATGTTCATCATTGGTACAGGCATGGAGTATTTGCCTGGGGTGCCGTTCAGTTCAGCGATGTGCTCGAACAGTGGCATACCTTTCGCAGCCGCTGCTGCTTTGGCGTTCGCCAGGGAAACCGCCAGGATTGCGTTCGCACCGAAGTTAGATTTGTTTTCAGTACCGTCCAGATCGATCATGATCTTGTCGATGCCAGCCTGGTCTTTAGCGTCTTTGCCAATGATGGCCTGAGCAATAGGACCGTTTACAGCGCCAACCGCTTTCAGTACGCCTTTGCCCAGGAAGCGAGATTTGTCGCCATCGCGCAGTTCCAGCGCTTCGCGGGAACCTGTAGAAGCACCTGATGGAGCAGCTGCCATACCGACGAAACCACCTTCCAGATGAACTTCGGCTTCAACGGTCGGGTTACCACGGGAGTCGATGATTTCACGACCGATGACTTTAACGATTTTGGACATTAGATTTTCCTCAGTACAAGTTAAACTAAAACTCCAGACAAACAACGCGTACCAAAGGTACGCGTTGCCGTTCTAACTTTTTTTACTTCGCCTGACGCTTCTGGTACTCGCTGGCGGCCTTCACGAAGCCTGCAAACAGCGGATGCCCGTCACGCGGCGTTGAAGTAAATTCCGGGTGGAACTGGCAGGCAACAAACCACGGATGGTTTGGCACTTCAATGATCTCGACTAACTGATCATCCCCGGAGCGGCCCGCAACGCGCAGGCCCGCAGCTTCAATTTGTTTCAACAGCATGTTGTTGACTTCATAGCGGTGACGATGGCGCTCGGTGATGATCGGCTCGCCATACAGCTTGCGAACCACGCTATCGTCGGACAGCTGGCAGGCCTGTGCGCCAAGACGCATGGTGCCACCCAGATCGCTCTTCTCGGTACGGACTTCGACGTTGCCTTCTTCGTCACGCCATTCCGTAATCAGCGCCACTACAGGGTACTTACAGTCTGGCACAAATTCCGTAGAGTTCGCGTTTTCCATTCCCGCTACGTTGCGCGCAAATTCGATCAGCGCAACCTGCATACCCAGACAGATGCCGAGGTATGGAATATTGTTTTCACGCGCATAGCGCGCGGTGGCGATCTTGCCTTCAACACCGCGGTAGCCGAAGCCGCCAGGGATGAGGATAGCATCCAGATCTTTCAGAATTTCCACGCCACGCGTTTCGACATCCTGCGAATCAATCAGCTTGATGTTCACGGAGACGCGGTTCTTCAGACCACCGTGTTTCAGCGCTTCGATCACTGACTTATAGGCATCCGGCAGCTCAATGTACTTGCCGACCATGCCGATAGTCACTTCGCCTGCCGGGTTGGCTTCTTCGTAAATAACCTGTTCCCATTCAGACAGGTTAGCTTCCGGACAGTTCAAGCTGAATCGTTTACAAATATAATCGTCCAGGCCCTGCGATTTCAACAGGCCCGGGATTTTATAAATGGAATCGACATCTTTCATTGAAATAACGGCTTTTTCAGGCACGTTACAGAACAATGCAATTTTCGCACGTTCGTTCGCCGGAATGGCGCGATCGGAGCGGCAAACCAGGATGTCAGGCTGAATACCGATGGAGAGCAGCTCTTTAACGGAGTGCTGAGTCGGTTTGGTTTTCACTTCACCTGCAGCCGCCATGTAAGGCACCAGCGTCAGGTGCATGAACAGGGCATGCTCACGACCAATGTCTACCGCCAGCTGACGAATCGCTTCGAGGAACGGCAGGGATTCGATATCACCCACGGTACCGCCGATTTCAACCAGCACCACGTCATGCCCTTCGCCACCGGCAAGGACGCGCTCTTTGATGGCGTTAGTGATGTGTGGGATAACCTGAACGGTCGCGCCCAGGTAGTCACCGCGGCGTTCTTTACGCAGAACGTCGGAGTAAATGCGGCCAGTCGTAAAGTTGTTGCGACGGGTCATTTTGGTGCGGATGAAACGCTCGTAGTGGCCAAGATCCAGATCGGTTTCAGCGCCGTCTTCAGTAACGAACACTTCCCCGTGTTGGGTTGGGCTCATGGTGCCAGGATCGACGTTGATGTACGGATCCAGTTTCATCATGGTCACATTGAGGCCACGGGCTTCAAGAATGGCTGCGAGGGAGGCTGCGGCAATGCCTTTACCCAGAGAGGATACGACCCCGCCGGTCACAAAAATATAGTTCGTTGTCATGCTGAACCTGAGAAGTTAGGGTGAAACGATGGAATAACCAGGACGGGAAAGTAGTATACCCGAACACGGCGAGCGCCACAAACTTTCATTCTCCGTCTCCATTCCAGGCCATGACAAACATAAGGAGTGAGAAAATAGCCCCTTTTGGGTAAATGTTTTTGACGCAAATCAAGCGCTTGTCATTTAAAAAATCACACAAATTGCACTTGATCGCAAAATCTCGTTAGAGATCAGATTCCTGGCGCTTTACTTCCTGCCAGACGTCTTCCATTGCCTCGAGATCAATTCCGGTCATATCCAGGCCTCGTGAGGCGACAATCCGCTCAACTTCGCGAAAGCGTCGTTCGAATTTAATGTTGGCTTTTTGCAGGGCCGTTTCCGCTTTTACACCCAGGTGGCGAGAAAGGTTGACGGTCGCAAACAGCAGGTCACCCATCTCTTCCTCAAGCTTCGCTTCATCCACCACCGCCTGCTGCGCTTCGTGCATCACTTCGTCAATCTCTTCGTGCACTTTATCCAGCACCGGGCCGAGGGAGGTCCAGTCAAACCCCACCGCGGAGCAGCGTTTCTGGATTTTATGCGCGCGCATCAGCGCGGGCAGGCTCATCGGAATGTCGTCCAGCGCGGAGTGCTGAGATTTCTCTGCCCGCTCGGCGCTTTTGATCTGCTCCCAGCGGGTCAGCACCTCCGCGCTGTTGCCCGCAGTGGCATCGCCGAAGATATGGGGATGGCGGCGCTCGAGCTTGTCGCTGATGGCAGCGCAGATATCGTCAAAGTTAAAGCGCCCTTCTTCCTGCGCCATCTGCGCATAGAACACCACCTGGAACAGCAGGTCGCCCAGCTCGCCGCGCAGGTCGTCGAAATCCTCGCGGGAAATAGCGTCGAGCACCTCATAGGTCTCTTCAAGGGTGTACGGGGCGATGGTCGCGAAAGTCTGCTCTTTGTCCCACGGGCAGCCGTTTTCGGGGTCGCGCAGGCGCTTCATGATGCCGAGCAGGCGGTCGATTTGAGTCATAGTGTTTTCCATTAAAAAACAAGCCGGGTGGCGGCAAAGCCTTACCCGGCCTACAGAAGAGTGTATTTATCCGCCGTGCAGACGACGCGCGTCAATCACATCCGGCACCTGGTTCAGCTTACCGAGCACGCGGCCCAGCACCTGCAGGTTGTAGATTTCGATAGTCATATCGATGGTGGCAAGCTGCTCGCGGGTATCGCTGCGGCTGGCGACGCCCAGCACGTTAACCTTCTCGTTGGCGAGAATAGTCGTGATGTCGCGCAGCAGGCCGCTGCGGTCGTTAGCGGTGACGCGCACCACCAGCGAGTAGCCAGCGGAATAGCTCTCACCCCAGACCGCTTCCACGATGCGCTCCGGCGCATGGGACTGAAGCTCGGCAAGCTGGTCGCAGTCGGAACGGTGAATCGAAATCCCGCGTCCCTGGGTGATAAATCCGACGATATCGTCGCCCGGAATAGGCTGGCAGCAGCGGGCGATGTGGTGCATCAGATTGCCCACGCCCTCGACCACCACGCGGCCGTTGTCTTTGCTGCGCTGCTGCGGCGCGTAGGTTTTCTGCTGCAGCTGCTTCAGCGCCGCCGCATCCTGCTCTTCCGCGCTTGGCTTATTGAACTGCGCCTGCAGGAAGTTCACCATCTGATTCAGGCGGATATCTCCGCCGCCGATGGCCGCCAGCAGCTCGTCAAGCTCGTTGAAGTTATAGCGCGGCAGCAGGAATTTCTCGGCCTCTTTCAGGCTGATCCCGATATGTTCCAGCTCGTCGTCGAGGATTTGACGACCGGCAAGGATATTCTTGTCACGATCCTGCTTGCGGAACCAGGCGTGAATTTTCGAGCGCCCTCGGCTGGTGGTGACGTAACCCAGGTTCGGGTTCAGCCAGTCGCGGCTCGGGTTGGGCTGTTTCTGGGTAATGATTTCAATCTGGTCACCCATCTGCAGCTGATAGGTGAACGGTACGATACGCCCGCCAATTTTCGCCCCAATGCAGCGGTGCCCCACATCGCTGTGGATGTGGTAGGCAAAATCGAGCGGCGTAGAGCCCGCTGGCAGGTCAACAACGTCGCCTTTCGGGGTAAAGACATAGACCCGATCGTCAAAAACCTGGCTGCGCACTTCGTCGAGCATCTCGCCGGAGTCGGCCATCTCTTCCTGCCACGCAATCAGCTTGCGCAGCCAGGCGATGCGGTCTTCGTGACCAGAACGCGTCCCGCCGGAGGTGCCTTCTTTGTATTTCCAGTGCGCGGCGACGCCCAGCTCGGCGTCTTCATGCATCTGTTTGGTGCGGATCTGAATCTCAACCGTTTTGCCGCCGGGGCCCAGCACCACGGTATGAATAGACTGATATCCGTTCGGTTTCGGGTTGGCGACATAGTCATCGAACTCATCCGGCAGATGGCGGAAGTGCGTGTGGACGATCCCCAGCGCGGCGTAGCAGTCCTGCAGACGCTCCGCCACAATGCGCACGGCGCGCACGTCAAACAGCTCGTCGAAGGCGAGGTGTTTCTTCTGCATCTTGCGCCAGATGCTGTAGATGTGTTTTGGGCGGCCGTAGACTTCAGCGCGCACGTTCTCTTCTTTCATCGCCTGGCGCAGGCCGCCGACGAACTCATCGATATAGTGCTCGCGGTCGATACGGCGCTCGTGCAGGAGTTTGGCAATGCGCTTATATTCCGCCGGGTGCAGATAACGGAAGCAGTAATCTTCAAGCTCCCATTTCAGCTGGCCAATCCCCAAGCGGTTCGCCAGCGGCGCATAGATGTTTGTACACTCTTTTGCAGCCAGCACGCGCTCGTCTTCCGGCGCATCCTTCACCTCACGCAGGTGGGCAATACGCTCGGCCAGCTTGATGACCACGCAGCGGAAATCATCCACCATGGCCAGCAGCATCCGGCGAACGTTATCGACCTGTTCCGAGGAGACGGAATCGGTGTGCGCGGCTTTAAGCTGACGAATGGCCGCCATATCGCGCACGCCGTGGATCAGCGCGACGACGGATTTACCGACGCTCTCACGCAGCACGTCTTCGCTGACCACGTCTGCATCCGCCAGAGGGAAAAGAAGCGCGGCCTGCAGCGTTTCGATATCCATGTTCAGCATGGATAAGATTTCCACCATCTCCACGCCGCGCCACAGAAGAAGATCGGCATCCGGATGCCCCTGCGTGGTGCGCAGACAATAGGCCCAGGTTTCGGTTAAGCGTTCACACGACTGCTGGCTGGAAATTCCCAGACTTGCGATCCATTTTTGTGGGTCAAACTCCCCAGCTTTATTGAGATGTGCACTTCTTACCGCAACCATTGTCCTCTCCTTTAGGGACCAGGGCCTGTCGAAGTCGACAAGCCAAACAAATTAGATGTGCTCGAACAACACCATTGATTCCAGATGCCCAGTGTGCGGGAACATGTCCAGCATTGCCAGACGCTGAATCTGGTAACCCGCGTTGAGTAATGCCTCGCTGTCACGGGCAAGCGTCGCCGGGTTACAGGAAACATAGACCACGCGCTTCGGCGCGAGTTTAATAATATGTGCCATCACGCCCGGCGCGCCGGCACGCGCCGGGTCGAGCAGGATTTTGTCGAAACCCTGCTGTGCCCACGGCTGTTGCGTGACATCTTCCTCAAGATTTTGATGAAAGAATGTCACATTTTGCAAGCCGTTCTGCCGCGCGTTCTCCTGCCCTTTCGCTACCAGCGCCTCAACGCCTTCCACGCCGACGACGCTGGCCGCTTCTCGCGCCAGCGGCAGCGTGAAGTTGCCCATTCCGCAGAACAGATCCAGCACCCGATCGCTTTGCTGAACGTCCAGCCATGCCATCGCTTTCGCGACCATCTGCTGGTTAACGCCATCATTCACCTGAATGAAATCCCGCGGGCTGAACGTTAAGCGTAGCCCGTTTGACGCATACCAGGGCGCCTCACCGGTAACCTGTTCAAGTATCTCGCTTTGTGGCGCGAGGAAAAGCGCCAGGTCGTGGGAATGCGAAAAGCGTTCCAGTTTTTCGCGATCTTTTTTCGACAGCGGCGCGGTATGGCGCAGGACCATCAGCGGACCATTGTTGGCCATGACCAGTTCGACGTGTCCAAGGTGGCGAACGCCCTCCAGCCCGGAGAGGCAGGTGCGCACGTGCGGAAGCAACGCCTCAAGATGGGGCACCAAAATGGGGCACTGCCTCACATCGACGATATCGCTTGAACCGGCCTTGCGAAAACCCATCTCCAGCCGCGCCGTTTTTGGCTGATAGCTGAGGCTCAGGCGCGCGCGGCGGCGATAGCCCCAGGGCTCATCGGCAACGATTTCGTTAACGTCATGCTTAAGCAACCGCGCCAGGGCGCTGCTTTTACTTTTTTGCTGTAATTCTGTGCTCGCATGCTGTTGCTGGCAGCCCCCGCACACGCCAAAATGCGGGCAGCGAGGCGCCACGCGCTCCGGGCTATCGTTGAGGCGACGCTTAACCTGCCCGCGGGCGAACTGGCGTTTATCTTCCGTCAGCGTAATTTCTGCTCGTTCTGCTGGCAGCAAACCTGTTATAAACAGAGCCTTACCGTTGTGACGCGCCACCCCCTGACCAAACGGATCCAGGTCCGTGGCTTCAACGGTTATGATTTGACGCGTCGTCACGCGTCGCTTTGCAGAGTAGAATTGCGCCATCGCCGAGATTTTTCTCATATAAACATAATTAGCTTAATTGTCCCATAACGGAACGCCATGACCAACTACAGCCTGCGCGCGCGCATGATGATTTTGATCCTCGCCCCCACCGTTCTCATCGGTTTGCTGCTGAGTATCTTCTTTGTGGTGCACCGCTATAACGATTTGCAGCGACAGCTGGAAGATGCAGGCGCCAGCATAATCGAACCGCTCGCTGTCTCCAGCGAGTACGGCATGAACCTGCAAAACCGCGAATCCATTGGTCAGTTAATCAGCGTGCTTCACCGGCGGCATTCGGACATCGTGCGCGCCATCTCCGTTTACGACGAACATAACCGCCTGTTTGTTACCTCGAATTTTCATCTCGATCCGGCGGCCCTGAAGATCCCCGACGGTACGCCTTTCCCGCGCCACCTCACCGTACTGCGGCGCGGCGATCTCATGATCCTGCGCACGCCGATCGTGTCAGAGAGCTATTCTCCCGACGAATCTGCACAATCTGACGCCAAATCCAGCAACAACATGCTGGGATACGTGGCGCTGGAGCTGGATCTCAAGTCGGTCCGGCTTCAGCAGTACAAAGAAATTTTTATCTCCGGCGTGATGATGCTGTTCTGCATTGGCATTGCGCTGATCTTCGGCTGGCGCCTGATGCGTGACGTGACGGGCCCCATCCGCAACATGGTCAACACGGTTGACCGCATCCGCCGGGGGCAGCTTGACAGCCGGGTCGAAGGCTTTATGCTGGGCGAGCTGGATATGCTGAAGAACGGCATTAACTCGATGGCAATGTCGCTGGCGGCGTATCACGAAGAGATGCAGCACAACGTTGACCAGGCGACGTCTGACCTGCGCGAAACGCTGGAGCAGATGGAGATCCAGAACGTTGAGCTGGATCTGGCGAAAAAGCGCGCCCAGGAAGCGGCGCGTATTAAGTCGGAATTCCTGGCCAATATGTCGCACGAGCTGCGCACGCCGCTCAATGGCGTGATCGGCTTCACCCGTCTGACCCTGAAAAGCGAGCTTAACCCCACTCAGCGCGATCATCTGCACACTATTGAACGCTCGGCTAACAACCTGCTGGCAATCATCAACGACGTGCTGGACTTCTCCAAGCTGGAGGCGGGCAAGCTGATCCTGGAAAGCATTCCCTTCCCGCTGCGCAGCACGCTGGATGAGGTCGTAACCCTGCTCGCGCACTCGTCGCACGACAAGGGTCTTGAGCTGACGCTCAACATTAAGAACGACGTGCCGGATAACGTCATTGGCGATCCGCTGCGCCTGCAGCAGGTCATCACCAACCTTGTCGGGAACGCCATTAAATTCACCGAAAGCGGTAATATCGACGTCCTGGTAGAGAAACGCTCGATCAGCAGCAATAAGGTCCAGATTGAAGTTCAGATCCGCGATACCGGCATCGGCATTCCGGAGCGGGATCAGTCGCGTCTGTTCCAGGCGTTCCGCCAGGCGGACGCCAGCATCTCCCGCCGTCACGGCGGTACCGGCCTGGGGCTGGTGATCACGCAGCGCCTGGTGAACGAGATGGGCGGGGATATCTCTTTCCACAGCCAGCCGAACCGCGGTTCTACCTTCTGGTTCCACATTAACCTGGATCTCAATCCTAACGTTCTGACCGATGGCCCGGTGACGGACTGCCTGAAGGGCAAGCGTCTGGCCTACGTCGAACCGAACGCGGCGGCCGCGCAGTGTACGCTCGATATTCTGAGCACCACGCCGCTGGAGGTGGTCTACAGCCCGACCTTCTCAGCCCTTGCCGTTGAGCATTACGACATTTTGCTGATGGGCATTCCGGTCACCTTCACCGGCGAACTGACCATGCAGCAGGAGCGGCTGGCGAAAGCCGCGTCGATGACGGACTATCTGCTGCTGGCGCTGCCCTGCCATGCCCAGCTCAATGCTGAAGAGTTAAAAAACGACGGGGCCGCCGCGTGTCTGCTGAAACCGCTCACCGCGACCCGCCTGCTGCCCGCCCTCACGGAATATTGCCGTCTTAGCCAGCATGCCCTCCCGCTGATTAACGATGAGCAAAAGCTGCCGATGAGCGTGATGGCGGTGGATGATAATCCGGCCAACCTGAAGCTGATTGGCGTATTGCTGGAAGACCAGGTTCAGCATGTGGAGCTGTGCACCAGCGGCGCGCAGGCGGTTGAACAGGCTAAGCAGATGCAGTTCGATTTAATCCTGATGGATATTCAGATGCCGGGCATGGATGGCATTCGGGCCTGCGAGCTGATCCACCAGCTGCCGCATCAGCAGCAAACCCCGGTCATTGCGGTAACCGCCCATGCGATGGCCGGTCAGAAAGAGAAGCTGCTAAGCGCCGGAATGAATGACTATCTGGCGAAGCCCATTGATGAAGAGAAACTGCATAACCTGCTGTTGCGCTACAAGCCGGGCCATATTGGCGGCACGTACACGGTGTCCAGCGAGCCGGTTGAAATCAGCGTTAACCAGAACGCCACCTTTGACTGGCAGCTTGCCCTGCGCCAGGCGGCCGGTAAACCCGATTTGGCACGGGACATGCTGCAAATGCTGGTCGCGTTTCTGCCGGAAATTCGTAATAAGGTGGAAGAGCAACTGGTGGGTGAAAACCCGGAAGCGCTGCTGGAAGCCATCCACAAGCTGCACGGCAGCTGCGGGTACAGCGGCGTACCGCGGCTGAAAAACCTCTGCCAGCTGCTGGAGCAGCAGCTGCGCGCCGGTACGCCGGAATCGGAGCTTGAGCCGGAGTTCCTGGAGCTGCTGGATGAAATGGATAACGTCACGCGGGAAGCGATGAAGGTGTTGGGGAACTGAGATAAAAAGCCCGGTGGCGGCTTCGCCTTACCGGGCCTACGGTTGCGGGTGCGGCCTGATGCCCTCACCCCGCCCCTCTCCCACGGGGAGAGGGAGAACTACATCCCCTGCCCCACTTTCAGCACCGCCGCGATATTTCTGGCGGCCATCCTGACGTTTTCGCTGGCATTTTCCAGCGCGTCTTCCAGCGAGCAGATGGTATAGATCACGCTAAACACCGCATCAATGCCGCGATCGTGCACCACGCCGACGTCCGCCGTCAGGCTTCCTGCAATGCCGATGACGGGTTTGTTAAAGCGCTTCGCCACTTTCGCCACGCCTACCGGCACTTTGCCGTGGATCGTCTGGCTGTCGATGCGGCCTTCGCCGGTGATAACCAGATCCGCATCGGCCACCTGGTCGGCCAGGTGTAGCGCATCGGTCACAATCTCAATGCCCTGGCGCAACTGCGCGCCGCAGAAGGCGTACAGCGCCGCGCCCATGCCCCCCGCCGCACCGCCGCCAGCAAGGTTTAGCACATCCATATCCAGATCCCGGGCAATGATCCGCGCATAATGAGCAAGCGCGTTGTCCAGAGTGACGATCATCTCAGGAGAGGCCCCCTTTTGCGGACCAAACACGGCTGACGCGCCATCCTTGCCGGTGAGCGGGTTGGTCACATCACAGGCGACCTCTATCCGGCACTCCGCCAGACGTCTGTCCAGCCCGCTCAGGTCGATACGCGCGAGTTTTCCCAACTCGCCTCCGCCCTGCCCCAGCGGCTGCTCGCTGGCGTCGAGTAGCTTCGCTCCCAGCGCCTGCACCATCCCTGCGCCACCGTCATTGGTTGCGCTGCCGCCGATGCCAATGATGATATGCTTAACGCCCGCATCCAGCGCGTGACGAATCAGTTCGCCCGTTCCCCAGGAGGTGGTCTTCAGGGGGTTACGCTGCGACGGGACGACCAGCTCCAGGCCGCTTGCCGCCGCCATTTCAATAAAGGCGCTCTGCTCGTCGCCGGATAAGCCATAAAAGCCTTCCACGCGCTCGCCCAGCGGGCCGGTCACAGGAACCTGCACAATGCGTCCCTGCGTGGCCGCGATCATCGCTTCAACCGTCCCTTCGCCACCGTCCGCAACCGGCAGCTTGACGTAAACCGCCTCGGGAAAGATCTCGCGAAAACCACGTTCTATCGCTGTCGCAACCTCAAGCGCACTCAAACTTTCCTTATACGAGTCCGGTGCGATAACAATTTTCATAAGCCATCCTTACGCATAGTTGTTACGTTAAGCATACACCACGTAAAAGACCACTCATGGGAGCGGTCCCAATGCGTTTATCGTACCATGCACGGGCGTTTATTGTCGAATGTCCAGTCTGGGATCAGATACTGCATCGCCATTGCGTCGTCGCGCGCGCCCAGACCGTGTTTTTGATACAGCTCATGAGCCTTCATGACCTGGTCCATGTCCAGCTCAACGCCGAGTCCCGGGGTAGAAGGCACCTGCACCATACCCCCTTTGATCTCAAACGGCTGCCTGGTCAGACGCTGATTACCTTCCTGCCAGATCCAGTGCGTGTCGATAGCGGTAATGGTGCCCGGTGCGGCGGCGGCAACGTGCGTGAACATTGCCAGCGAGATATCGAAATGGTTGTTAGAGTGCGAGCCCCAGGTCAGGCCAAACTCATGGCACATCTGCGCCACGCGCACCGACCCCTGCATCGTCCAGAAGTGCGGGTCCGCCAGCGGAATGTCGACAGACTGTAATGACAGGGTGTGTCCCATCTGACGCCAGTCGGTAGCAATCATATTGGTCGCGGTCGGCAGCCCCGTCGCGCGACGGAATTCCGCCATCACTTCGCGTCCGGAGAAGCCTTGTTCAGCCCCGCAGGGATCTTCCGCATACGCCAGCACGCCTTTCAGCTGTTTACCTATTTTGATCGCTTCATCAAGCGACCAGGCGCCGTTCGGATCCAGCGTCACGCGCGCCTGCGGGAAACGTTTTGCCAGCGCGGTGACGGCTTGTGCCTCTTCCTCACCGGCCAGCACGCCGCCCTTCAGTTTGAAATCATTAAAGCCATATTTTTCGTAAGCGGCCTCGGCCAGGCGCACCACCGCATCCGGGGTCATCGCCTCGTCGTGGCGGAGCCGATACCAGTCGCATTGTTCATCCGGCTGGCTCTGATACGGAAGCGGCGTCAGCCTGCGGTCGCCGACAAAGAACAGATAGCCCAGCATTTCCACTTCGCTGCGCTGCTGACCTTCTCCCAGCAGCGAGGCAACGTTAACCCCCAGATGCTGACCCAGCAGATCCAGCATCGCGGATTCAATCCCGGTCACCACGTGGATGGTGGTGCGCAGGTCGAAGGTCTGCAGGCCACGACCGCCGGCATCGCGATCGGCAAAGGTGTTGCGCACGGCGTTGAGAACATTTTTGTACTCACCCAGCGTTTTGCCCACCACCAGCGGAATGGCATCTTCCAGCGTCTGGCGGATCTTCTCCCCGCCCGGAATTTCGCCCACCCCCGTATGGCCGGAGTTGTCTTTGATAATGACAATGTTGCGGGTAAAGAATGGCGCGTGCGCGCCGCTCAGGTTCATCAACATGCTGTCATGGCCTGCGACCGGAACGATCTGCATGGAAGTGACGACAGGGGTAGTAAAAGTACTCATCGTGTAATCCTTTTATCAGTGACGTCCAAAAACAGGGCGCTTACGGTCAAATGTCCAGCCGGGAATCAGGTACTGCATCGGGCCCGCGTCATTACGCGCGCCGCCCGGTAGTTTTTTATACGCCTCATGGGCTTTATGGATCTGATCCCAGTCAATCTCCACGCCCAGACCCGGCGCATCCGGTACGGCAATCTTGCCATTTTTGATTTCCAGCGGGTTTTTCGTCAGGCGGGCTTCGCCCTCCTGCCAAATCCAGTGGGTGTCGATAGCGGTCGGGTTACCCGGTGCCGCCGCGCCAACGTGGGTAAACATCGCCAGCGAAATATCAAAGTGGTTGTTCGAGTGGCAGCCCCACGTCAGCCCCCAGTCATCGCACAGCTGCGCGACGCGCACCGCGCCCGAGAGCGTCCAGAAGTGCGGGTCCGCCAGCGGAATATCGACGGCGTTTAGCATGACCGCGTGACCCATTTCACGCCAGTTGGTGGCGATCATATTGGTCGCGACCGGTAGCCCGGTGGCGCGGCGGAACTCCGCCATGACTTCACGGCCCGAGAAGCCCTGCTCCGCGCCGCAGGGGTCTTCTGCGTAGGTCAGCACGTCTCCCAGACCTTTGCACAGGCTTATGGCTTCATCCAGCAGCCAGGCGCCGTTAGGGTCAACGGTGATTCGCGCATCCGGGAAGCGTTTTTTCAGCGCCCTGGCGGTTTCAATCTCCTGCTCGCCGGGCAGCACGCCGCCCTTCAGCTTGAAATCCTTAAAGCCGTAGCGATCCTGCGCCGCCTCGGCCAGGCGCACCACCGCGTCGCGGGAGAGCGCTTCCTGGTGGCGCAGGTGATACCAGTCGTGGTCGCCCGTGGTTCTCGCCAGATAAGGAAGATCGGTTTTATTGCGATCGCCCACGTAGAACAGATAGCCCAGCACGGTGACCGCATCGCGCTGTTTGCCGGGGCCCAGCAGCTCGCACACCGGAACACGGAGCGCCTTACCCAGTAAATCGAGCAGGGCGGCCTCCAGCGCGGCCACCGCGTTGACGCGCAGTTCGAACGTCCAGGCGCCTTTACCGAAGGTATCAAAGTCTGCCAACTGATTACCCTTATGCACCCGCTGAACCACCTTGTTCAGACGGGCGGTCTCCTGGCCCACCACCTGCGGAATGGCGTCGACCAGCGTCTGGTAAATCACCTCTCCGCCAGGGGCTTCGCCCACGCCGGTATGCCCTGCGCTGTCTTTCAGCACGATGATATTGCGGGTAAACCAGGCGTTATGCGCACCGCCAATATTGAGCAGCATGCTGTCCTGCCCGGCGACCGGGATGACCTGCATCTCGGTGACGGTTGGGCTTGATTGCGTTGTCATCATCCACGCTCCGCAACGGGTTTAAGCTCGACGCGCTTGATATCTCCCACCAGCACCAGGTAACTCAGTACCGCCACCAGCGCATGTACCCCCACGTAGATCAGCGCGCCGTTGAACGATCCGGTCGTGCCGACGATGTAGCCAATAGCGATGGGAGTCACAATCCCGGAGATGTTGCCGAACATGTTGAACAGACCGCCGCTCAGGCCGCTGATCTCTTTCGGCGCCGTATCCGCCATCACCGCCCAGCCCAGCGCGCCAATGCCTTTGCCGAAGAAGGCCATCGCCATAAAGCCGATGATCATCCATTCGGCATTGACGTAGTTACAGAACACCATGGTCATGGAGAGCAGCATGCCGAGCACAATCGGCGTTTTACGCGCGATGTTCAGCGAGCCCGTGCGGCGCATCAGCCAGTCGGAAATCACCCCGCCGAGCACGCCGCCAACGAAGCCGCAGATGGCCGGGACCGACGCGACAAATCCCGCTTTCAGAATCGACATGCCGCGAGCCTGCACCAGATAGACCGGGAACCAGGTGATGAAAAAGTAGGTTAAGGCGTTGATGCAGTACTGGCCCAGATAGATCCCGATCATCATGCGCGAGCCGACGAGCTGCCTGATCTGCGCCCATTTCTGGCTGAACGGGACTTTTGCCGCCGTAGATTTCTGATCCATATTGATCAGCGCGCCGCCTTCCGCGATGTACTCCAGCTCTTTTTTGTTCACGCCAGGGTGCTGGTTGGGTTCGTGGATCACTTTCAGCCAGACGAAGCTGATGACGATCCCCAGCCCGCCCATGAAGAAGAAGACGTGCGACCAGCCCACCTCATGCGTCAGCCAGCCCATGATGGGCGCGAAGATGACCGTTGCGAAGTACTGAGCGGAGTTGAAAATCGCCACCGCCGTTCCCCTCTCCTGCGCCGGGAACCATGCCGCCACGATGCGGCTATTGCCCGGGAAGGACGGCGCTTCCGCTAGCCCCACCAGGAAGCGCAGCGTGAAGAGCGCCACGATAATGCCGAAGCCGCTGAAGATATCGACGAAACCCTGCAGGAGGGTAAACGCGGACCAGATAAAGATGGACCAGAAATAGACGCGTTTAGAGCCAAAACGGTCCAGCAGCCAGCCGCCCGGAATTTGCCCGATGACGTAGGCCCATGAGAATGCGGAGAAAACGTAACCCATGCCCACGGGGTCAAGGCCGATATCTTTTGCCATTTCCGAACCGGCAATCGACAGCGTAGCGCGGTCACCATAGTTAAAGGACGTGACGATAAACAGCATCACCACTATCCAGTAGCGGGCGTTGGTGCGCTTTTCGGCGCTGCTCGCTGCGTGGCTTAATGTACTCATTGTTGCACTCCTGAAACATAGCTTTCGCCTGGTTCATTCTGTACAGCACCGGTAGGGTAATCAGAATGAGATTAGTTTTTGTCGTTTTGGTACGGCGTGAGGCCGTTTTATCGTGACCGGAAAAGTATATGAAGGAGTGACAGGTTCTCTCACCGTGCAGAAACACAGTATTAAAGGGTGTGAGGGAGGTTGTTTAGGGCATAAGCCCAGAGGAGTGGAAGGTGGTTCACGGAAATGGCGTTTGGTGCGGGGTGTAATGCCGGGTGGCGGCTACGCCTGACCCGGCCTACCATTGGTATCGCGCAGGGTTATTTAAGCAGCGTTGCCCAGTGTTCGACCCACGGGTTTGATTCGCTTTCCGGCTCCGGATGCTCGCCGGCATCAATCAGCAGCATCTCGCCGACGCGCTGGGCGCTCTGCTCCTGCAGGAGCGCATCGAACTGCTTGCCGCCGCCGCAGAAGTTGGCATAAGAACTGTCGCCCAGGGCAATGATGCCGTAGTGCACGTCAGGCTGATAGCCAAGCCGGTCTTTTATGCCCTGGAACAGCGGCACGATGCTGTCCGGCAGATCGCCCTGACCGGTGGTTGAGGTCACCACCAGAATGTATTTATCTTTATACTTTTCCCAGTCCGCCAGCTCCGGGTCTTCATAGACCGTGGCCTTATGGCCCTCGCGGGCGAGTATTGCCTCAGCCTCTTCCGCTACCAGCAGCGAGTTGCCGTACATAGTGCCGACAAAAATGCCTACTTCAGCCATGCTATTTTCCCATAATGAATGCGTTTACCGTTCATCCTGAACGTTGCCCGAGACAAACTCAACCCTTTCATTTTCGGGGAGTTGTCCCAGCCAGCCAAACTGTGACAGCGCCTGCATCCAGACGTCGTCCAGCCCCGCACGGATAGTCAGCGGCTCGCCGGTAAACGGGTGCGTAAGGCTCAGTTCGCTGGCGTGCAGCATCAGACGATGGCAGCCAAAGTGTTCGGCCGCGCTGCGGTTCTGGCGCAGATCGCCGTGCTTGCTGTCGCCAATAATCGGATGGCGCAGGTGCGCAAGATGGCGTCGCAGCTGATGCTTACGCCCGGTTTTGGGCAATAGCTCAACCAGACTGTAGCGCGTGGTGGGAAATTTGCTGGTTGCCACCGGCATTTCCGTGGTGGCCATGCCGCGATAATCCGTCACCGCAGGCTGAGGGCCTTTGTCATCGCGGGCAAATTTATCGGCGATTTTGTCCAACTCCTCCACCAGCGGATAGTCGAGCGTGGCGGCTTCCGTCAGCCAGCCGCGCACGATCGCGTGGTAGCGCTTTTGCATCTGATGCTGTTCAAACTGCTGCGACAGCAGACGGCCCGCCTCGCTGGAAAGCCCCATCAGCAGCACGCCGGAAGTCGGCCTGTCGAGACGGTGGGCGGTAAAAACGTGCTGACCAATCTGGTCGCGCACGGTCTGCATCACCACCACTTTCTCGTCGCGATCCAGCCAGCTGCGGTGTACCAGCCAGCCTGACGGTTTGTTTACCGCCACCAGCCACTCGTCCTGATAGAGGATCTCAAGCGTCATGCATCATCACCGGCAAACAGGGCATCCAGCTTTTCCAGTTCGACCAGCATCACGTCGCGCGCGGGGTGCGTCGCCTCAAGCGCCATTTCATAATAGGGAGAAACGGCAAAGGCCTGCGGCAGCGGGTGACCGCCCTCAAGCAGGGCGTGCAGGCGCGGAATTAACACCCACTGCAGCCACTCAAACGGGGCCAGCGTATCCAGGCAGAAGGGCTGGGTGCTCGCGAACGCCTCTGGCTGCGGCGCGGTCTCCTGCCACAGCTGATGTTGGCGCAAAAGGGCTTCGATGGCGTGCAACTGCGCACGAACGCTATCGTGTTGCGTCATAGTAACCTCAACTGAAAAAATGAACGGCGCGCAGCATAGCATTGCGGAAGGCAGAAATAAAAAAAGGGAGCACTGTAAAAACAGTGCTCCCGGTTCGTTTCGCAGCATTCCAGCTACAATTCGTGCTCCCTGCTCATCCGTGACAACTTTTCCTGAAGCCCGAAGGCCTGGTCATCCGTAAACCGATTCATCCTGCACACATCGTCCTGACGTGTTTGTTTCATCCTGAAACGTCCTGGCCTTCCTGACCCACCGACCATCCTGACCGGCTCTCGTTCTCCTTCCTGGAGGTGTCCCTTACGCATCCTGCGTTATCCACTTTGCTTCATCCTGAAGCCTTCCTGCAGCGCCATCCTGACGTGTCCTGAGTAAGAAACGCCATCATCCTGATGTTCGTTTCTCGTGTCGGCGTCCTGTCGACGGAGATAGAATCCGCTATTCCGCCTCGTCTTACAACCCACCCTGTCAGGGTTGTAAGATGTGAGATATCCCTAAATACAGTACGATAAACGAGTAATACGTTGAAAAATAGAGTGATATTAATCTGAAGTCATTGAGGTAATACTGAATGTTCCAGCGATCTCTCACAAACCTTGTAAGAGATCTCTCACACGCGCTATAGCATCATGGATTACAGAAGTGGCTCAAGTCGGGTAAGGAAATCCGCAAGAGAGGGGGCGAGCATTTCGCGATTGCGGGTGCCGATAGTCTCTTTAACCACTTCACCTGACAGGTTACAGACGGAGATAACGTCCAGTTCACTGTCCAGCGTGGCAATAAAGAGCGTCGGAGAAAGCTTAAGGCGTTTTTGCGTGACCAGATGACCAATCAGGTTTTCCTGAACACGCTGCAGATCGTCTTCGCTCCAGGTCTGCAACAGCGTCAGCGTAATATCAGCAAAGCGCGCGGGCATATCCCCTGCGAACTGCGTGGTGTAAAACGCGTGAACCGCTGGTTGTACCACGATGTCCATTGCCCGTTCAACCGCATTTACATTTTGCTCGCCGCTGAAAGGTTTTGGCTGCCAGGTAACGTAATCCTCAAGCGAAGAGATAATGCACGGTGAGGGTACGCCATATAAATCAGCACTTTGCGGCCACGAACCCTGCTTTTCATGCCAGGCATCGCAATAGCGGGTCGTGAAGGTAGTGAGGGCATTTGCCGTTTCGATGTCCACCGATTTCTCTCTTCTTGTCAGACAGGATAAACTCAGGGCATAAGTGTACCTGTAAAGTGGCTATGAAACATGTCTTACGAAAATCATCAGGCGTTAACCGGCTTAACGCTCGGTAAATCCACCGATTACCGCGATACCTACGATGCAAGCCTTCTGCAGGGCGTGCCGCGCAGTCTGAATCGCGATCCTTTGGGCCTGCACGCGGACGCGCTGCCGTTTGTCGGCGGCGATATCTGGACGCTGTACGAACTCTCGTGGCTCAACGCGCGCGGCCTGCCGCAGGTGGCGGTGGGCCACGTTGAGCTGGACTACGCCAGCGTGAATCTCGTCGAGTCCAAAAGCTTTAAGCTCTATCTCAACAGCTTTAACCAGACAAAATTCAACAGCTGGGACGATGTTCAGCTCACACTGGAACGTGATTTAAGCGCCTGCGCGCAGGGAAAAGTGGGCGTTTCACTGTATCGCCTGAACGAGCTTGAAGGACAGCCAGTCGCCCACTTCAACGGAACCTGCATCGACGATCAGGATATCGAGGTGGAGAATTATGAATTCAGCGCGGACTACCTCGAGAACGCGGCGAGCGGAAAGGTGGTCGAAGAAACGCTGGTCAGCCATCTGCTGAAATCCAACTGCCTGATCACCCACCAGCCGGACTGGGGCTCGGTGCAGATCCAGTATCGCGGCCCGAAAATTGACCGGGAAAAATTGCTGCGCTACCTCGTGTCGTTCCGCCATCACAACGAATTCCACGAGCAGTGCGTGGAGCGCATTTTTAGCGATATTCAGCGTTTCTGCCAGCCAGAGAAGCTAAGCGTTTACGCACGCTATACCCGCCGCGGCGGGCTGGACATTAACCCGTGGCGCACCAATACCGATTTTGTGCCCGCAACGGGACGGCTGGTGCGCCAGTAAGATAAATATTTTCACAATATGCGCGGTATCTTCCGCGCTTTAGGTTGTGAAACGTCACGCGGCAGGGCTATTGTAATCAACAGGGAAAGACGATAATCGTCCCGTAAGGAGCTCACTTGATTACACATATTAGCCCGCTTGGCTCAATGGATATGTTGTCGCAGCTGGAAGTGGACATGCTTAAGCGCACGGCCAGCAGCGATCTTTATCAACTGTTTCGTAACTGTTCACTTGCCGTTCTGAACTCCGGAAGCCTGACAGATAACAGTAAAGAACTGCTGTCCCGCTTCGAAAGCTTTGATATCAACGTGCTGCGCCGCGAGCGCGGCGTGAAGCTTGAAGTCATCAACCCGCCGGAAGAGGCCTTTGTCGACGGGCGCATCATTCGTTCACTTCAGGCTAACCTGTTTGCCGTGCTGCGTGACATCCTGTTTGTTAACGGACAGATCCACAACGCAGGCCGTTTCCAGCATCTCGACCTGGAAAGCTCGGTCCATATCACCAACCTGGTATTCTCTATTTTGCGTAACGCCCGTGCCCTGCACGTTGGCGAAGCGCCGAACATGGTCGTCTGCTGGGGCGGCCACTCCATTAACGAAACCGAATATCTCTATGCCCGCCGTGTGGGAACGCAGCTTGGCCTGCGCGAGCTGAACATCTGTACCGGCTGCGGTCCAGGGGCGATGGAAGCGCCGATGAAGGGTGCGGCGGTGGGACACGCGCAGCAGCGTTACAAAGAGGGGCGGTTTATCGGCATGACCGAGCCGTCCATCATCGCCGCTGAGCCGCCTAACCCGCTGGTTAACGAGCTGATCATCATGCCGGATATCGAGAAACGCCTTGAGGCGTTTGTCCGTATCGCCCACGGCATTATCATCTTCCCGGGCGGCGTGGGCACCGCGGAAGAGCTGCTCTATCTGCTGGGTATTCTGATGAACCCGGCAAACAAAGATCAGGTTCTGCCGCTGATCCTGACCGGGCCAAAAGAGAGCGCCGACTACTTCCGCGTGCTGGACGAGTTTATCGTACACACCCTGGGTGAAGCCGCGCGTCGTCACTATCGCATCATCATTGACGATGCCGCAGAAGTGGCGCGCCAGATGAAAAAAGCGATGCCGCTGGTGAAAGAGAACCGCCGTGACACCGGAGATGCCTACAGCTTTAACTGGTCAATCCGCATCGCGCCGGACCTGCAGATCCCGTTTGAGCCAACGCATGAGAATATGGCTAACCTGAAGCTCTACCCGGACCAGCCGGTAGAAGTCCTCGCGGCCGATCTGCGTCGCGCCTTCTCCGGGATTGTGGCGGGCAACGTGAAAGAGATGGGCATCCGCGCCATTGAACAGCATGGTCCGTACAAGATCCACGGCGACCCGGAGATGATGCGCCGCATGGACGACATGCTGCAGGGCTTCGTTGCTCAGCACCGCATGAAGCTGCCGGGCTCCGCCTACATTCCTTGCTATGAAATCTGCACATAACGCTTAGCAGCGTCTCATCAAAACCGGGTCGCCCCGTAACGCGTCCCGGTTTTTTTTTACCGAAGCAATTCATAGGCATTACTTATCTCTTTTTCAAACTCTCCACAAACGCAAACGATTACCTCTTTTTTACAACCGTAAGTTATCAGCCTTAATCCAAATTACTCGCCAGAAAATCCTAAAAACCCATTTTTTTACAGCTAAAGACACCTATATCACGGGTCAGACTTTCGGCACACATGTCGTTGGTGGTAGCCTTCGCGCCCGTAAATTCTCTTTGATGTTTTTTTAACAGATAAATGGTCTAAAGATGCCCACATCATAAGTGGATTATTGCATTTGAGATCGCGATCACTGATAGATTCATAACTAGAATGTATCTTTCCGCCCGCCAATAGTTACGGGCAAAAATTATTAAAAAACCGTCACTGAACGAATTTCATATTACCGTCAGGCACTTTTTCATCGGATTTGACTAAAAACCTGACAATTCGCTTCCTCCAGGAGATATAGATGGAAACCACTCAAACCAGCACCGTTGCTTCGATTGAATCCCGAAGTGGTTGGCGCAAAACGGATACCATGTGGATGCTTGGCCTTTACGGCACGGCAATCGGCGCTGGTGTACTGTTTCTTCCTATCAACGCAGGCGTCGGCGGCCTGATCCCGCTGATCATTATGGCTATCATCGCTTTCCCGATGACCTTCTTTGCACACCGCGGCCTGACCCGCTTCGTGCTGTCCGGTAAAAACCCGGGCGAAGACATCACGGAAGTCGTTGAAGAGCATTTCGGCGTTGGCGCGGGTAAACTGATCACTCTGCTCTACTTCTTCGCGATTTACCCTATTCTGCTGGTCTACAGCGTGGCGATCACCAACACCGTTGAAAGCTTCATGATGCACCAGCTGCACATGACGCCGCCTCCGCGTGCGATCCTGTCGCTGATCCTGATTGTGGGCATGATGACCATCGTGCGCTTCGGTGAGCAGATGATTGTGAAAGCGATGAGCGTACTGGTCTTCCCGTTCGTGATTGCACTGATGGTGCTGGCCTGCTACCTGATCCCACAGTGGAACGGCGCAGCGCTGGAAACCCTCTCCCTGAGCAGCGCATCGGCTACCGGTAACGGCCTGCTGATGACCCTCTGGCTGGCAATTCCGGTGATGGTGTTCTCTTTCAACCACTCCCCAATCATCTCCTCTTTCGCCGTGGCGAAACGTGAAGAGTACGGTAATGGCGCAGAGAAGAAGTGCTCCAGCATCCTGGCACGCGCACACATCATGATGGTGCTGACCGTGATGTTCTTCGTCTTCAGCTGCGTGCTGAGCCTCTCCCCGGCGGACCTGGCGGCAGCGAAAGAGCAGAACATCTCTATTCTGTCTTACCTGGCGAACCACTTTAACGCACCTGTCATTGCGTGGATGGCGCCTATCATCGCGATTATCGCCATCACCAAATCCTTCCTGGGCCACTACCTCGGCGCGCGCGAAGGCTTCAACGGTATGGTGATTAAATCTCTGCGCGGTAAAGGCAAGAGCATTGAAATCAACAAGCTGAACAAAATCACTGCCCTGTTCATGCTGCTCACCACCTGGGCGGTCGCTACGCTGAACCCAAGCATCCTGGGCATGATTGAAACCCTGGGCGGCCCGGTCATCGCGATGATTCTGTTCCTGATGCCGATGTACGCGATTCAGAAAGTGCCTGCGATGCGTAAATACAGCGGCCATATCAGCAACGCGTTTGTTGTGATTATGGGCCTGATTGCCATCTCCGCTATTTTCTACTCGCTGTTCAGCTAATACCTCCTGCGCCGGCCCCGCCCCCCCCACTCCTCCCCTCTGACTGAAAGCAATGGACGCATCATGATTAGCGTATTCGATATCTTCAAAATCGGTATTGGACCTTCCAGCTCTCACACCGTCGGACCAATGAAAGCCGGTAAGCAGTTCACGGACGACTTGATTGCACGCGGCATCCTGCACGACGTTACCCGCGTGGTTGTCGATGTATACGGTTCCCTTTCTCTGACCGGGAAAGGCCACCATACCGATATCGCCATTATCATGGGCCTGGCGGGAAACCTGCCGGATACCGTTGATATTGATGCGATCCCTGGCTTCATCCAGGATGTGAACACCCACGGACGCCTGCTGCTGGCAAACGGCGAACATGAAGTGGAATTCCCGGTTGACCATTGCATGAATTTCCATGCGGACAACCTGTCGCTGCACGAAAACGGCATGCGCATTACCGCGCTGGCCGGCGACAAAGCGGTATACAGCCAGACGTATTACTCTATCGGCGGCGGTTTTATCGTCGACGAAGACCACTTTGGTCAAACCAGCACCTCGTCTGTCGAGGTGCCGTATCCGTACAAAACGGCGGCGGATCTTCAGCGTCACTGCCAGGAGACGGGCCTTTCCCTCTCCGGCCTGATGATGAAAAACGAGCTGGCGCTCCACAGCAAAGAAGAGCTTGAACAGCACTTCACCAGCGTCTGGGAAGTGATGCGCGGCGGCATTGAGCGCGGGATCACCACCGAAGGCGTTCTGCCGGGCAAGCTTCGCGTCCCGCGTCGTGCGGCGGCGCTGCGCCGTATGCTGGTGAGCACCGATAAAACGACTACCGACCCGATGGCCGTCGTAGACTGGATCAACATGTTCGCCCTGGCGGTGAACGAAGAGAACGCCGCCGGAGGCCGCGTGGTCACCGCGCCGACTAACGGCGCCTGCGGTATCGTTCCGGCGGTGCTGGCCTACTACGACAAGTTTATCCGTGAAGTGAACGCTAACTCTCTGGCGCGCTACCTGCTGGTCGCAAGCGCGATTGGTTCGCTGTATAAGATGAACGCGTCGATTTCCGGTGCGGAAGTAGGCTGTCAGGGCGAAGTCGGCGTGGCCTGCTCCATGGCGGCGGCGGGCCTGGCCGAACTGTTGGGTGCCAGCCCGACGCAGGTGTGCATTGCGGCGGAAATCGGCATGGAGCATAACCTGGGGCTGACCTGCGACCCCGTTGCCGGGCAGGTACAGGTACCGTGCATCGAGCGTAACGCGATTGCCTCCGTGAAGGCGGTGAACGCGGCACGCATGGCGCTGCGCCGCACCAGCGAACCGCGCGTCTGTCTCGATAAGGTTATCGAAACCATGTACGAAACCGGTAAAGATATGAACGCCAAATACCGTGAAACCTCTCGCGGCGGCCTGGCGATGAAGATCGTGACCTGCGATTAAGCCACTCAGGAAGCCTCGTTTTGCGAGGCTTCTTCCTGTTTTCCCCACCATTCATAGTTTCACGCTGCTGACAGTGTTACCCTTCACGCATGAGATAGAAGGGAGATTATCTGTGGCCGTTCATTTACTTATCGTCGATGCTCTTAACCTGATTCGCCGTATCCATGCGGTACAGGGGACGCCTTGTAAAGACACCTGCCTGCACGCGCTGGAACAGCTTATCCGCCACAGTGAGCCTACCCACGCGGTCGCGGTATTTGATGACGAAGCCCGCAACACGGGCTGGCGACACCAGCGTCTGCCGGACTACAAAGCCGGACGCGCGCCGATGCCGGACGACCTTCACGCCGAATTACCCATGCTGCGCGCCGCATTTGAACAGCGGGGCGTCCCCTGCTGGGGCGCGCAGGGAAATGAAGCTGACGATCTTGCAGCCACCCTGGCCGTAAAGGTGGCGGGAGCCGGGCATCAGGCCACGATCGTTTCAACGGACAAAGGCTACTGCCAGCTGCTCTCCCCGACTATCCGCATCCGCGACTACTTTCAAAAACGCTGGCTGGACGCGCCGTTCATCGCCAGCGAGTTTGGCGTATCGCCTGAGCAGCTGCCGGATTACTGGGGGCTGGCGGGCATCAGCAGTTCAAAGGTTCCGGGCGTCGCCGGTATTGGACCGAAGAGCGCCGCGCAGCTGCTGACCGATTTTCAGAATCTGGAAGGAATTTACGCCCGTCTCGATGAGGTGCCGGAAAAGTGGCGCAAAAAGCTGGAGGCGCATAAAGAGATGGCGTTTATCTGCCGTGAAATCGCAACGCTACAGACGGATTTACGGCTGGACGGGAATTTGCAGCAGCTGCGTCTAGAACGTTAATACCCCCTCACCCTAACCCTCTCCCCATAGGGGAGAGGGAGCTCTCGGTGCGGTCTTTTCCCGCTCGCCCCTTTGGGGAGAGGGCCGGGGTGAGGGGCAATCAGCGCACTATCGCTCGTCGCGACGCCCGCCCACCGCTGCCCACCAGCGACGAATATGCACCGTCACCTCTTCGCGGTCGTGATACAGCTGACGCGCCTGGATCTCCACGTTAATCCCGTGTTCATCCATCTGCTCCTGAATGTACGCCAGGTTCTGCGACACCTCCTCATAGCGCTTTTTCATCGGCAGCTTGAGATTGAAAATGGTCTCACGGCACCAGCCGTTCACCAGCCAGGAGGCCATCAGCGCGGCCACTTTTGCCGGCTTTTCGACCATGTCGCACACCATCCAGGAGATGTTGTTACGGTTCGGACGATAGCGGAAGCCGTCCTCGCGCAGCCAGGTAACCTGCCCGGTGTCCATCAGGCTTTGCGCCATTGGGCCATTATCAACGGACGATACCCACATGTTGCGTTTCACCAGCTGATAGGTCCAGCCGCCCGGGCACGCGCCAAGGTCGACGGCGTACATGCCGTTTGCCAGACGCTCGTCCCACTCGTCCGCCGGAATGAAGACGTGGAACGCCTCTTCCAGCTTCAGCGTGGAACGGCTTGGCGCATCGGCCGGGAAGCGCAAACGCGGGATGCCCATAAAGAAAGGAGAGTTGTTGGTGGTGTACGAATAGCCCGTATAGCAGCAGCCCGGCGCGATGAAGAAGATATGCACCACCGGACGCTTCGGCGTTTCGTAGTTCGTCAGCACGCCCGCATCACGCAGCGCCGCGCGCAGCGGCACGGTGAACTTACGGCAGAACTTCATCAGCTCTTTACTTTCGTTGGTATCCGCTACCTCAACGCGCAGATCGCCGCCCTTCTCCACCACGCCCTGCAGCATGCCGACGATGGGCGTGATGCGGTCTTCCGGTGGCAGATCCTTCAGCAGCTCACCCGCGACAAACATCTGGCGAGCAAAGATCAGCGAACTGAACGGCAGCTCGCGCGCCAGCCTGTCTGCATCTTCAGGCTGATAGCACTCGAAGACCACATAGCCCGCGTTCTCTTTTACGCGGGCAAAGCCGAAGACCTCGCGCTTCGCCGCTTTATCGGTAATTTCCGCGGCGCACTCTTTCTCAAACCCCGGGCGACAATATAAAACAACCTTATTCATGAACAACGCCCTTGCGTTTCAGACGGATAGCTCCGATAAACATTAATACCCACCCCGCCAGGAAGCTGAAGCCGCCGACAGGTGTAACGAACGCCCACAGGCGCAAATGCGAGAGCGCAAGGCAGTACAGGCTACCGCTAAACAACACGGTACCCAGCGCCATAAACACGCTGCTCCAGTAAAACCAGATACTGATACGGCGCTGCATCGCCACCGCCAGCCCAAAAATAGCCAGCGTATGGAATGCCTGATACTCAAGGCCGGTCTGGATCCAGCCCATCTCTACTGCGCCCAAAGACTTGCTTAATACATGTGCGCCAAAGGCGCCCAGTGCGACAAAAATAAAGCCACTTACCGCGGCAAAAATCAGCATGAATCGGCTGGTCATGTTTACGTCCTGAATTGATGCGTGCCCGGCACACAAACGTTATTGTTCATACCTGAAGCGGAATTTTTCTTGCTCGGTTGCCGCTTTCGCCAGTATCCACTGCCGGAAGGCGGCTATTTTACCCAGTTCTGCCTGACTGTCATGACAAACCAGATAAAATGCATTCTTGCTGACCAGAACATCATTAAAAGGGCAAACCAGGCGGCCTGCCTCAATTTCGGACTGCGCCATGACGTTGTTCGCCAACGCCACGCCCTGCCCGTGAATGGCAGCCTGTAACACCATTGCACTGTGGCTAAAAATGGGTCCCTGCTGCACGTTTATATGTGTAAGACCTAATTGACGGGTATAAGTTTGCCAGTCGCGGCGAGAGGCATCATGCAAAAGCGTATGCTGAGCCAGGTCAGCGGGTGACTTCAGCGCCTTATCTCCCGTTAACAGCAGAGGAGAACAGACCGGCAGGAGATATTCTGCGTATAATTTTTCAACGCGCAAGCCCGGCCAGTTACCGCGACCATAAAAAATGGCGACGTCGACATCATCGGCAAGCTTGTCCTCCTGACGGTCGACCGCCTGGATTCGAACGTCGATCCCCGGATAAGCTGAGTTAAAGCTTGAGAGTCTGGGAACCAGCCATTGAATGGCAAAACTGGGCAATAAACTGACGGTCAGAGCACCTTTTGCACTGCGAGCCTGTAGCTTACGCGTGGCTTCCGTAAGCTGGGAAAAAATCTCTTTAATATCCTGAAAATAGCTCTGCCCCTCTTCGGTCAACAGCAACGAACGGTTGCGTCGACGAAACAGCTTAAGGCCCAGAAAATCCTCCAGAGACTTGATTTGGTGACTTACTGCGGCCTGTGTCACAAAAAGCTCATCTGCTGCGCGGGTAAAGCTCAGGTGACGTGCTGCTGCATCAAAAACACGTAATGCATTGAGGGGTGGCAATCGCTTTGACATGGTTATCTGGCTTAGATGTTAACGGATTTTAACAAACAGGAAACAACGTTTAACCTATTAGTTTTTTTTATCTGAGCCATTATAATTTGTCCGTTGAGGAACTACCAGCAAATACCTATAGTGGCGGCACTTCCTGAGCCGGAACGAAGAGCTTTTTTCGGAATGCGTGTTCTGAAGGGCTTTTGGCTTACGGTTGTGATGTTGTGTTGTTGTGTTTGCAATTGGTCTGCGATTCAGACCACGGTAGCAACGCTACCAATTTTTCACTTCCTGTACATTTACCCTGTCTGTCCATAGTGATTAATGTAGCACCGCCAATTTGCGGTGCTTTTTTTTCGCTTACGATCTGTTAACGCGCGATCTCTTTCATCTCTTTCACGTCCGTGCGGTTGATCTGCTGCTTGTTCCCGTTAGCATCTTTATACGAAATCATCCCGGTATCATTATCGGTAGTCGGTTTCCCTTCCGAAACGATAGAACGACCATCGTTAGTGTGCATCACGTAGTTGTTACCAGAACAGGCGCTCAGGGCAAAAGTAAACGCACAGGCAGAAATGATTGCAGCTGTCTTATTCATGATTATTCTCCTTTAGCAATTAATGCTATTCAAACCTCGATTTATAACAGGCTAAAACATCCGCCTAACACTATTTAGCATAACCTGCTTTTTTGAGGTCGTAAGGATAAACAGACAATTCTGATAGATATCAACCTCCTTGCCCTGCCGCGTAAATTGCGCGACGATCGCTGTATTGACATGAGGAATCCCATGAACGCTTTCAGTCCCGCGCAGTTCCGCGCACAGTTTCCGTCGCTGGCAGATGCCGGTATTTACCTGGATAGCGCCGCCACCGCCCTGAAGCCGCAGGCGGTGATTGAGGCTACCCAGCAGTTCTACGGCCTGAGCGCCGGGAACGTGCATCGCAGCCAGTTCGCCGAAGCGCAGCGGTTAACCGCGCGCTATGAAGCCGCACGCGATCGGGTGGCGCAGCTGATCAACGCCGAAAGCGGGAAAAACATCGTCTGGACGCGCGGCACGACCGAGGCCATCAATATGGTGGCCCAGTGCTACGCGCGCCCGCTGCTGCAGCCGGGCGATGAGATCGTCGTCAGCGAAGCGGAGCATCACGCCAACCTGGTGCCGTGGCTGATGGTGGCCGAACAAACGGGTGCGCGCGTGGTGAAGCTCCCGCTGGGTGCAGACCTGCTGCCCGACGTGGCGCGTTTACCCGAGCTGATTACCCCCCGCAGCCGCATTCTGGCGCTCGGACAGATGTCGAACGTCACGGGAGGTTGCCCGGATCTGGTTCAGGCTATTCGTATAGCCCATGCCAGCGGGATGGTGGTGATGGTTGACGGCGCGCAGGGCGTGGTGCACTTCCCCGCCGACGTGCAGGCGCTGGATATCGACTTCTATGCCTTCTCAGGACATAAGCTCTACGGGCCAACCGGCATAGGGGCGCTGTACGGTAAGCCGGAACTGCTGGCAAAAATGACGCCATGGCTCGGTGGCGGCAAAATGATTACCGAAGTGTCGTTCGATGGCTTCAAAACGCAGGATGTCCCCTATCGCCTGGAAGCCGGTACGCCGAACGTGGCGGGGGTGATTGGCCTGAGCGCGGCGCTGGAGTGGCTGGCTGAGACAGACATTGTTCAGGCTGAAAGCTGGAGCCGGGGGCTGGCGACGCTGGCAGAGGAAGAACTTAAAAAACGCCCCGGCTTTCGCTCGTTCCGCGTTCAGGACTCCAGCCTGCTCGCCTTTGATTTTGCGGGCGTGCACCATAGCGACATGGTGACGCTGCTGGCCGGGTATGGCATCGCCCTGCGTGCCGGACAGCACTGCGCCCAGCCGCTGCTGGCGGCGCTCGGCGTGAGCGGCACGCTGCGCGCCTCGTTTGCGCCGTACAATAACCAAAGCGACGTTGACGCGCTGGTGAGCGCCGTTGACCGCGCCCTTGAAATACTGGTGGATTAATGACTCACGCTGCTTTAGCCGGACATCCGTTTGGCACGGTCATCACGGAAGAGACCTTAAAACAGACCTTCGCCCCGCTCTCGCAGTGGGAAGATAAATATCGCCAGCTGATCCTGCTGGGTAAACAGCTCCCTGCCCTTTCAGACGATCTCAAAGCGCAGGCGAGAGAAATCGCGGGCTGTGAAAACCGCGTCTGGCTCGGGTTTAGCGTATCCGGGGAGAAGATTCACTTCTTCGGCGACAGCGAAGGCCGCATCGTCCGGGGCCTGCTGGCCGTATTGTTGACCGCGGTTGAAGGGAAAAGCGCGGCGGAGCTGCTGGCGCATTCGCCGCTGGCGTTATTTGACGAGCTTGGGCTGCGCGCGCAGCTCAGCGCCTCGCGCGGTCAGGGGCTGATCGCGCTTAGCGAAGCGGTACTGGACGCCGCACGGCAGGCTCAGGCCTGACGTTCCGCCTTCGCCATCATCTTCTTCAGGGCGTGAGATACCGCCACAAAGCCAAAGGAGGCGGTCACCATGGTGGCCGCCCCAAACCCGGAGGCGCAATCCATTCGTTTTGGCCCTTCCGCCGTACTCTTCATTGCACACACAGAGCCATCCGCCTGCGGGTAGACCAGCGCTTCGGTCGAGAACACGCACTCGACGCCCAGCTTGCCTTTACTGTTCTTCACCACGTTGAAGTCGCTTTTCAGGCGTTCGCGCAGCTTGGCCGCCAGCGGATCCTGAATGGTTTTCGCCAGATCGGCCACCTGGATCTGCGTCGGATCGATTTGCCCGCCCGCGCCGCCCGTCGTGACCAGCGGCACCTTGTAGCGACGGCAGTATGCGATCAGCGCCGCTTTTGGCCGCACGCTGTCGATGGCGTCAATCACGTAGCTGTAGCCTTTGCTCATGTACTCCGCGACGTTATCTGCCGTCACAAAGTCGTCGATCACCGTAACCTGACATTCCGGGTTGATCAGGCGGATGCGCTCCGCCATGACCTCAGACTTCGCCAGGCCGACGCTATCGCGCAGGGCATGGATCTGACGGTTGGTATTGGTGACGCAGACGTCATCCATGTCAATCAGCGTGATTGCGCCAATACCGGTTCTCGCCAGCGCCTCAGCCGCCCACGACCCGACACCACCAATGCCCACGACGCAGACGTGCGCATCCGCAAACAGCTGCAGGGCTTTTTCACCATATAAACGTGCCGTACCGCCAAAGCGCTGGCGCCAGGCGTCGCTGATTACCACAGACATAAAACCTCAGATGTAAAAAGGGTGAGGTTTTCCTCACCCTGAACAGTAATCCG
This sequence comes from Enterobacter cloacae complex sp. ECC445, assembly GCF_021892025.1. Lineage (NCBI taxonomy): Bacteria > Pseudomonadati > Pseudomonadota > Gammaproteobacteria > Enterobacterales > Enterobacteriaceae > Enterobacter > Enterobacter cloacae complex sp. ECC445. The sequence continues at coordinate 108,431 of NZ_JAKLRZ010000005.1, forward strand.
TATTGCGCTCAGAATACCACAATCAGCCGCTGAATACGTTTCCGGCACCCGGTGCCGCCTTCAGTACCCACACGCGTCCGTAGTGGTTATACCAGCCCGCGCGATGGCCCGCGTCAGGACCGATACCCTGATAGATATCGAAGTGCTGGCCTTTAATCGCCCCACCGACGTCCAGCGCCACCATCAGACGCAGCTCGTACTGGCCGTTAAACTTGCCGTTGTTGTCCAGCAGAGGCACTTCCGCCAGCAGCGTGGTACCCGCAGGGATAATAGAACGATCCGATGCCACCGACGCGCGGCCAATCAGCGGTACCGCACTCGCCCCTTTCACCGGCGCAAAGTTTTGCGGTTTGAAGAAGACGAACGACGGGTTCTGCTCAAGCAGCTCACGCACCTCGGCTTCGCTGTGCTTCTCGCCCCACTCGCGGATCGCCTGCATCGACATGTCTTCTTTCTTCACTTCGCCGCGGTCGATTAGCACCTTGCCAATACTGCGGTAGGCGTGGCCGTTTTTACCGGAATAACTAAAGAAGTTAAGCGGTGAGCCGTCGCCAAAATCAATGTAGCCGCTGCCCTGAACGTCCATGATGAAGTTATCCATCAGGGAGTTGCTGTAGGCCAGAACGTAGTTTTCGCTCAGCGCCCCGGCGTAGATCTCGGCACGAGACGGCAGACGACCGCGTTTCGGCGGCATGCGGTAGATAGGATACTGGAACTCGCCCTGACGCGAGTGTCGCGCCTGGATAACCGGGGTGTAATAGCCGGTAAACTGGACGTTGCCGTAGTTATCGGCCCCTTCCATCTGCCAGGCGTCAATACCAAACTGGCGCATATTGCGCGTATCGCCGCCCGCTTTCAGCCAGTCCTGGACCGCGTTATAGACGCTACTCTGGGAGCCATACAGACGCGGCGACGCGTTGCGGATCTGGTAGACCTGCTCGGAGAAATCACCGGCATTAATCGGTGCGCCGACGGCATCAGGCTGATTAACTAAAGAGAAAGGCTGGGATAACTTCCCGTCTTTATACTGTTGACCGCGATCGGTCGGTTTGGAAGAACAGGCCGCAAGAATCGCTACCATTGCGCCCGCCATCAGATACTTCGCCCAACGTCCTTTCATTCTATCTCGTCTTTAAGTTGCCCATTTCCGCGTGATGAAGATAACAAACCGCCAGGGCTAATGAAATGCGATCGCATGCCCTTTGGCAAATTTTGCGCAAAAAATAGCCCAAACAGGGCCATGTCGTTCAATTTGCATACAAAATCATGATTTATGTGAAAAAGGGGTTGCATCACAAACCTATCCGAGTATAGTGCGCATCCACGGACGCGGGGTGGAGCAGCCTGGTAGCTCGTCGGGCTCATAACCCGAAGGTCGTCGGTTCAAATCCGGCCCCCGCAACCAACACAATGTGAAGAAGTAAAAGCAGTACGGTGACGCGGGGTGGAGCAGCCTGGTAGCTCGTCGGGCTCATAACCCGAAGGTCGTCGGTTCAAATCCGGCCCCCGCAACCAACACAATGTGAAGAAGTAAAAGCAGTACGGTGACGCGGGGTGGAGCAGCCTGGTAGCTCGTCGGGCTCATAACCCGAAGGTCGTCGGTTCAAATCCGGCCCCCGCAACCAACACTTCTGAAAACACTAAACACCCTCAAGGGTGTTTTTTTGTATCTGTCGTTTGTGAATGTGCCGGGCAATGACCCGGCAAAAAGATTTACCCGCGTCGCGCCAGCGTCGCCCCGTCAGAGAAATACGCCCGTATCCCCGCCAGAATCGACTCCGCCACTTCCTGCTGGAATTTAGCGGTCTTGAGCTTACGCTCCTCTTCCACGTTACTGATAAACGCGGTTTCAACCAGGATGGACGGGATATCCGGCGCCTTCAGCACCGCAAACCCGGCCTGCTCAACGCTGTTTTTATGCAGCTTATTGATGTTGCCGAGCTTGCCCAGCACCGCTTTACCAAACTTCAGGCTGTCGTTGATGGTCAGCGACTGCACCATATCAAACATGGTGTGGTCGACGTAGCGGTCGCCGCTTTTGCTTACGCCACCGATCAGGTCCGAGGCGTTCTGGGTATCCGCGAGGTATCTGGCGGCGGTACTGGTCGCGCCTTTGGTTGAGAGCGCAAATACCGACGAGCCGCTTGGCTGGCGGCTGGTAAAGGCATCCGCATGGATCGAGACGAATAAATCGGCGCGCTGCTTCTGCGCTTTCGCCACCCGGACCTTCAGCGGAATAAAGATATCCTCATTGCGCGTCATATAGGCGCGCATATTGCCCTCTTTATCAATCAACGCCTTCAGGCGACGGGCGATTTGCAGCACCACGTCTTTTTCACGCGTGCGGTATTTCCCCACCGCGCCGGAGTCTTCGCCGCCGTGACCGGGATCGAGCATGATCACAATCGGACGATCCCGCCCTGCTTTTCCGGGCTGCGGACCACTTTGCGCAGGCGGCACCTGACGCTGAAGATCGCCCTTGTTGTAGTCCTCCAGCAGGGCAAGAAGCGGATCCTGAATATCCGTCGCATTGGCCGGATAGAGATCCATCACCAGACGCTCTTTAAACGTCGCAACGGGCGCGAGGGCAAACAGCTGCGGCTTTACGTTCTGCTTAAGCTCAAACACCATGCGCACGGTTTGCGGATCGAACTGCCCGACGCGCGCCGACTTAATAAACGGATCGTCACCGCGGATCTGCGCCGCCATTCCCTTCAGCACGGAGTTGAGGTTAACGCCTTCGAGATCCACCACCACGCGTTCAGGGTTACTGAGGGCAAATTGCTTATATTTCAGCACGCGATTGGATTCTACCGTCACGCGCGTATAGGTCGACGACGGCCAGACGCGCACCGCCACGACCTGGCTGGTGGCGGCAAGACCGACCTGACTGACGCTAAGCAACCACATTGCCCCGGCCCCTTTTAACAAACGGCGGCGGCTTATTGCTGAATTGGATCCCGACATGCTTCTCCCGAGCAAGAACACTGACTGATATACAAAATGTCCAGATTGACCGAAAACTTTAACGAATGACGCATAAACTGTCATCTATAAAAGGGTAAACAATCATACGCTAACGCACGGATTACTTATCAATTTCTGTGGGTCGCGGAAAATTTGCGCTTGCACACGCGGCCACAATCGAATAAAAATACAGAAATTACGAATAAACATTCATTAAGGGTTGTGCCATGGTGAAGGAACGTAGAACCGAACTGGTCCAGGGATTCCGCCATTCTGTTCCCTATATCAACGCCCATCGGGGAAAAACGTTTGTCATCATGCTTGGCGGCGAAGCCATTGAGCATGAAAATTTTTCCAGCATCGTCAATGACATTGGCCTGCTGCACAGCCTCGGTATCCGCCTGGTGGTGGTGTATGGCGCGCGTCCGCAGATCGACGCCAACCTGGCCGCTCATCACCACGAGCCTATCTACCATAAGCATACCCGCGTCACCGATGCGAAAACCCTGGAGCTGGTAAAACAGGCGGCGGGTCTGCTGCAGCTGGATATTACCGCTCGCCTCTCCATGAGCCTGAACAATACGCCGCTGCAGGGGGCGCATATCAACGTCGTGAGCGGCAACTTTATCATTGCCCAGCCGCTGGGCGTGGACGACGGCGTGGATTACTGCCACAGCGGCCGCATTCGTCGCATTGATGAAGAGGCCATACACCGCCAGCTGGACAGCGGCGCCATCGTGCTGATGGGCCCGGTTGCCGTTTCCGTCACCGGCGAAAGCTTTAACCTGACGTCAGAAGAGATTGCCACGCAGCTGGCGATCAAGCTGAAGGCAGAAAAAATGATTGGGTTTTGCTCCTCCCAGGGCGTCGTAAACGATGAAGGTGTGATTGTGCCGGAACTCTTCCCGAATGAAGCCCAGGCTCGCGTGGAGGCGCTGGAAGCCGAAGGGGATTACCACTCCGGCACCGTGCGTTTTCTGCGTGGCGCGGTGAAGGCCTGCCGCAGCGGCGTACGCCGTAGCCACCTGATCAGCTATCAGGAAGACGGCGCCCTGCTGCAGGAGCTGTTCTCCCGCGACGGTATCGGTACGCAGATTGTGATGGAGAGCGCGGAGCAGATCCGCCGCGCCACCATCAACGACATCGGCGGTATTCTGGAGCTGATCCGCCCGCTGGAACAGCAGGGCATTCTGGTGCGTCGCTCGCGCGAGCAGCTGGAGATGGAGATCGACAAATTCACCATTATTCAGCGCGATAACCTGACCATCGCCTGCGCCGCGCTCTATCCCTTCCCGGAAGAGAAGATTGGTGAAATGGCCTGCGTGGCGGTGCATCCTGATTACCGCAGCTCTTCCCGCGGCGAAATGCTGCTGGAGCGCGTAGCGGCACAGGCGCGCCAGATGGGGCTGAGCAAGCTGTTCGTGCTGACGACGCGCAGCATTCACTGGTTCCAGGAGCGCGGGTTCACGCCGGTGGATATCGATTCTCTGCCTGAAACGAAGAAAGAGATGTACAACTATCAGCGTCGTTCAAAAGTGCTGATGGCGGACCTGGGATGATACGATGCCCTCACCGTCCGGCGAGGGCTTTCATTCAGAGAGATTCAAATATCGCGCCTAGCCCGCTTCGGCGTTCCGTTCGGGTGGCAATCGCCTGCACCAGCACGCGTTCATCGGCATACAGCGACAGTCGCTGACGCGCGCGCGTAATGGCGGTATAGATCAGCTCGCGGGTAATGACGGGTGAAAGCTGCGTGGGCAGGACCAGCGCCGCGTGGTTAAACTCGGAGCCCTGAGATTTATGCACCGTCATCGCCCAGGCGGTTTCATGCTCGGGCAAACGGCTGGGCTGGAAGGACTTCACGCTCCCGTCCGGCATCTGGAACCAGACGCGCAGCCCCTGGCCGCAGTCGAGCGCAATCCCGATATCACCGTTAAACAGCCCCAGCGCGCTGTCGTTGCGGGAAATCATCACCGGTCGCCCCTCATACCAGCGCGAGTGCGGGTTACGGTTAATTTTGCGTTTTTGCGCCAGCAGCTGTTCCAGCCTGTCGTTCAGCCCCCGAACGCCAAAAGGCCCTTCCCTCAGCGCACAGAGCAGCTGATATTCGCCAAACGCGGCAATGACCTGCTCCGGCGAACTGTGCTGATGTACAGCCGTCAGAAAGCGCTGGTACCCCTGCAGGGCATCATCGAGCATCGCCTGATAGGCTTCCCCGCTTTGCAGGGATTTTTTCTCAATATCGGTGTAGGTGCCGTCAAATACCGCCGCGGTAGTGCGCCGATCCCCGCGATTCACGGCCGCCGCAAGCTGGCCGATGCCGGAGTCGCTGCCGAAACGGTAGCTTTTTTGCAGCAGACACAGGCTGTCGCGCAGCGCCCCGGCAAGCGAATGGTTTTCAGACGTGAGCGAACATCCGGTGAGACGGGCAAGCTCCTGCGCGCGTTCAGCGGTATATCCCAGGCTGGCATACGTGCAAATATCACCCAGCACGGCCCCCGCCTCTACGGAGGCAAGCTGGTCACGATCGCCGAGAAAAATGACGCGCGCGTGCGGCGGGAGCGCATCGATCAACCGCGACATCATCGTCAGGTCAATCATCGACGCTTCATCTACCACCAGCACGTCAAGGTGTAAGGGGTTACCGGCATGATAGCGCAGGCGCTGGCTACCCGGCTGAGCGCCCAGTAGCCGGTGCAGGGTACTGGCTTCATTCGGGAAGTGCGCAAGCTGCTTTCCGGTGAGCGGCAGCTTTTGCAGCGCGCCGCCTAGCGATTCCGTCAGGCGTGCCGCCGCTTTGCCGGTGGGGGCCGCCAGGCGAATACGGCACTTTTGCTCCCCCGATAGCTGAATCAGCGCGGCAAGCAGTTTTGCAACGGTGGTCGTTTTTCCGGTGCCCGGGCCGCCCGATATCACCGAAATCCGTCGCGTTAGCGCCACGGCAGCCGCCACTTTCTGCCAGTCCGTCGCCTCGTCAGAGATAAACAGCGCATCCAGCACCTGCCGAAGCTGCACTTCATCGCAGGGAAGCGGCGCGTTGGTCTCGCTGAAGAAGCGCGCTACCGTCAGTTCGTTACGCCACAGCCGGTTAAGATACAAGCGCTCGCCGACCAGGATCATCGGCGTCCCGGTATCGGCTCCGCTCACGGCAGGCGAACTGAGTAATGTCGCCTGCCAGTCCACCGCGTCACCCAGCAGCGCGAAACACGCCTGTAAAGCCGGAGGCGTTTTCTCATCCACCGCCAGACGCGACAGCGGCAGACACACGTGCCCCTCCCCCGCGTCTTTGCTCAGAATAGCGGCGGCAAGCATGACGGCAGGCTCTTCGCCTGCAACCATCATGGCAAACTGCACGTCCAGGTGGCGCAGTAATCGTTGTTCAACCGCCTCCAGCAGTAGCGCCTGCATCGTCATGCCACCTCCTCCGTGCCTGCAGCAAACAGGCTATCCATTTTTTCAATCAGTTCCGCAGCCGGACGGGTGCTAAAGACGCCGGAACGCGTGTCGTTGGCGTCCACGCCGCGCAGGAACAGGTAAATAACGCCGCCAAAGTGGTCTTCGTAGCGGTAATTGGCCATGCGGTGACGCAGGTAACGGTGCAGCGCCAGGGTATAGAGCTGATACTGCAAATCGTAGCGATGCATTTGCATCGCCGAGGCCATCGCCTGCTGGGTATAGGCTGTGCAGTCTTCACCCAGCCAGTTCGATTTGTAATCGAGCAGGTAGTAGCGCCCTTCGTGGCGGAACACCAGGTCGATAAAGCCCTTGAGCATCCCCTGCACCTGGCGGAAGTTCAGCGGCGGGCACCCCGCGGATAACGGATCGAACTCGCGGACCAGCGCGTCAAGCGCCTCGGCCCTGAGCGGGCGGGCAATGGGGAGATAAAACTCCATCTCCACCTGCTTATCTTTTGCGGTCAACTGGCTAAGCGAGATCCCCTGCGTCGTGAGCGGCGCGTGCAGTACCGCGCGGATCCAGTCGGTGAGAACCGGCTGCCACTGTGCGTCGTAGCCACCGCTTTGTAACATCTTCAGCACCCACTCTTCGGAAACCGGCTGGGTAAAATCCAGCTCTTCAAACAGGCTGTGCAAAAACGTGCCGGGCGAGGCGCCGCGCGGAAACTGGTGCGGCGTTAGCAGCGGCTCCACGGGCACGCTACCGGCACCTGCGGCATCCACGTCCAGCTTTGGCATGAGATCCTGCGCAATACTCTGCCCATGCTGCTGTAAACCGGAGTAGCTGGTGACGCGCCAGTCGTCGTCAATGGTACGCACAACCTGGCGGGCATGGAGCGCTGACTCGCGCAGGTCCGGCATCTGCCAGCGGCTGTTGTCGGGCTGCGACGGAATATGCAGGGCAATATGCTCCGCGCAAAGCGATTCGATGCACTTGCGCAGGCCCGCCGCGTCTTTGGGTTCCCCCTGCTGAACAAGCCGCCCCAGCGCGCTCAGGTGAAAATCGGTCTCCCCGCTCTTTTCGCCCCGACGGCGGAACAGCGGCGCAACGCCCAGGCTACAGTGCCAGACCGAGCGGGTCAGCGCCACGTAGAGCAGGCGTAAATCTTCCGCCAGACGTTCGGCCTCTGCCAGCTCTACGCTGGACTCCGTGTTGCTGAGATCGAGCACCGCTTCGAACGACTCGCGATCGTGGTAAAAAGCCTGATCCTGCACGCGGTAATTAGCGATAAACGGCAGCCAGACCAGCGGGTATTCCAGGCCTTTCGACTTGTGGATAGTGACGATCTGCACCAGATGCTTATCGCTCTCAAGGCGCATCTGCTGGCTGGACGAATTGCTGTTCGGATCGGCAATCTGCTGCGCCAGCCAGCGCACCAGGGCGTGTTCGCTCTCCAGCTGGGTCCCCGCTTCCTGCAAGAGTTCGCCAATGTGCAAAATATCGGTTAGCCGTCGCTCGCCGCCTGCCGTTGCCAGCATATTCTCCGCAATGTGCCGCTGTGCCATAAGCTCGCGCACCATCGCCATCACGCCGCGCTTCTGCCACCTTTCACGGTAGCGAACAAACTCTTCTACCACGGCATCCCACGCGGCTTCGTCATGGTTGAGCGCATCAATGTCCCGCGCGTTCAGCCCGAGCATCGCGCTCGCCAGGGCGCTGCGCAGCGTGCTTTCCCGCTCGGGAGCCAGCACGGCCTGGAGTAGCCATAGCATCTCCTGCGCTTCCAGCGTTTCAAAGACGCTGTCGCGGTTCGAGAGGTAGACGGAGGGGATATTCAGTAACGTCAGGGCGTCGCGAATGAGCGCGGCCTCCTGACGGCTGCGCACCAGCACCGTAATATCAGACGCCTTTACCGGGGCAGGTTTATCTCCCTTAAACAGCAGTGCCTCACCCCGCGCGCCCGCGCTGAGCCAGTCCCGAATTTGCGCGGCACAGTGCTGGGCCATGGCATTTTGATAGTCGGCAACGCCGCAGCCTTCACCGTCCAGCAGCCAGAAGTTCATGGCAGGCTGCGTCGCGCCGTTAAACTCGAAGCGCAACGAGGCATTTTTCTCGGCGAATTTTACCGGCTGAAACGGGATCTCCCGGAACATAAACGCCGTATCCATGCGGCTGAAGAGCGCGTTGACGCTTTCCACCATGCCGGGGGAAGAGCGCCAGTTGGTGTCGAGCGTGTAGTGCGCGTCAACCTCACTGCGGGCTTTCATGTAGGTGAAAATATCCGCCCCGCGGAAGGCGTAAATGGCCTGTTTCGGGTCGCCGATGAGCAGCAGCGCGGTGTCGGGCTGCTGGCGCCAGATGCGGCGGAAAATCCGGTACTGCTGAGGGTCGGTATCCTGAAATTCGTCAATCATCGCCACCGGGAAACGGGTGCGAATCGCGGCGGCAAGCGCTTCACCATTTTCACTGCAGAGCGCAGCGTCGAGGCGGCTCAGCATATCGTCAAAGCCCAGTTCCCCCCGGCGGCGTTTCTCACGCGCGACGGCTTCGCGAATTTCCGTCATGGCGCGGGTAATCATCAGATCGTTGAGCGTGAGGGGTTCCGCCAGCAGGGCTTCAATCGCCTCAAACAGGGGATGCTCAGGCACAATGCCGTCGGCTTTGGTTCGCTCAACCAGGAAACGCCGGGAGAATTTCTCCAGCGCGTCCGGGAGCTGATAGCCTCGCGTCTCCTCCTGCGCCCAGGCGCTGATCTTGTCGATCCATTTCCCCTGATTGCCGCGGTTGAACTTGCGTCGGTCAATCCCGGAATTTTCGATGATGGCGTCAATCTCGCCGACTGACGCCAACCATTTTTGCTTGATCCCGGCAATTTTCGCGACGATTTTTTCATGCCGTGAAGCCAGCGTTTCATCCGCAGGCGGCGGGGATTTGATGACCGGCGCTTCCCCCTGCAGATAGCGATCGATAGCCCGCAGCAGCGCCTCTGGCCCCTTCCACAACGCATGTACCGCCTCGGCGATATCGCGCGGTAACGGGTAGCAGTGGCGACGCCAGAAATCCGCGCAGGCCTGATAGCGCAGCACGGATTCATCTTCAATAAGCTGCTGTTCAAACAGCATGCCGGATTCAAACGCATTCAGGCTCAGCATGCGCTGGCAAAAACCGTGGATGGTAAAGACGGACGCTTCGTCCATCTGCCGTTCAGCGAGCAGCAGCCACTGGGCTGCCTGTTGCTTATCGGCAATTTCTTCAAGAAGGCTCGCGTAAAGGGGGTTATCGGTGCTCTGACGCAGACAGGCGATGCGCAGCTCGTGGATGTTAGTACGAATACGGCCCCGCAGCTCTGCGGTGGCGGCCTCGGTGAAGGTCACCACCAGCAGCTCTTCCACGCTCAAAGGGCGTGGAAAAGCGGCGCTGCCGCCAAGCCCTAACAGCAGGCGCAGATAGAGGGCGGCAATGGTGAAGGTTTTTCCCGTTCCCGCTGAGGCTTCAATCAATCGTTCACCCTGCAGAGGTAAACGTAAGGGATCAAGGGACTCAGCGGTGTCGGTCATTCTTTCTTACTCCAGGGCATAGATTGCTGCAGCGCGCTGACGCTCTTCCAGACTTTCCAGCCTTTCGGGTTCACGTACTCCGTTTTCCCGTTCTGGCTACCAGAAACCTGAGACAGGATGGTAATCCCCTGCGGCTTAATGACCGCCTGATGGAAGAAGTCGGCAACCTTCTGCGGCGTCAGCTGTTTTATCTCGGCCACTACTTTATCACGCGAATCAAATTTCAGATTACCGCGATCGAAATCTTTGCTCAGCTGCGAGGCTTCTTCACCCAGCGTCTGCGGCGGCTGCATCACCTGCGCGATGACGGCCTGCTGGATCTGGGCGAACTCTTCCGGCTTCATGGCGCGCAGTTTAGCTTCGACCTGCGGGAAGAAGGCCTGGTAACGCTGCCAGAGATACGCCGGCTGTTTATCGCTGCTTTGCAGCAGGAAGCCCAGCCCCCACTGACGACCAACGTTCATGGAGAAGGCAAACACCGCGTAGCCGAGCTGCTCCTCCGTGCGTAACTGGTTATAGAACCACGGCTGAATAATCTGTCCCAGCACGGCACTTTGCGCTGAACTGGCGAATTCATCGTAGCCCGTTGGCACAAATACCGCGGCCAGCGCGGAATCCGTGCTGTTACCCGCCTTTTCAAAAATCACATTCTGTTTTTTCTCAACCAGCACGTCCTGGTTGCGGCACCACTCGTCGCCTTTCGAACCGAGCTGAGTGCGCACGTTCTCCGCCAGGGTTTTGGCCTGATCCTCACCCATGTTGCCGACGATCAGGAACTCCGGGCGCGTGTTGGTTTTCAGCGCGTCACGGTAAGCCAGCACGTCTTTTAAGGTGATCGAAGGCAGCAGCGCGCGGCGGTCTTCTCGCTGGAAATAAGGCACCTGCGACAGCATTTGCGCGGGCATCAGCGCCAGATCGTAAGCTTTGCCTTTCTCCGCAGAATCCATCATCTGCGCATACCACGATTTGGCCTGTTCAAGCTGCTCTTCCGTCGGCGTATAGCTGAAATAACCCTCCAGCAGTGCCTGGAACAGCTGAGGCAAACGCTGGGTATAGCCGTTTGCATTGAGCATCAAACCGTTGTTGGCGTTGGTGGAGAAGGTGATCCCGCCTACGGCCGCCTGGTTGCTGAGCTGATCGAGCGCAATTCCGGCAAGATAGTCATTGAGCGCGAACATCACCTGATTTTTAGCGCTGTTCATCGCTTTCGGGTTGCGCAGCACCACGCTGACATCGGCCTTAGGCTCGCTGGCGAAGTAGCGGCTGGGGGTATACACCACGCGCAGCGTCGGCTCATCAATGATGAGTTCAGGGTGCGGGTAATCTTTCGTCGTTTTGATAAGCGAGAAGTCGTCCGGAATATAGGGGTTCAGCTCCGGCAGCTTCAACGCAATCTCCCCCGCCTTCTTCTGCCAGTCGGCAAAGGCCTGCGCGCTAATTTTATCCACCTGATAAGGGGCATCAACAAAATAGGCCGTCTTGTTATGCGGTTCGTCCGGGCTGATGTACCAGATGCGGGCATTCTCCGGCGTCATCATCGCCAGGCGGGCCTTTAACGCCTCGGCATCATACCGGTCGGCGATATTGACCGCGTCGAGCGTGTGCTCCACCGGCACGCGGATCATGGTATCCGCCAGCCACTCCACGTAATCCATGTCGCGGGTAATGGACGGATAACGGAAATCGAGATCCAGCACGTGGGCAAGTTCGTCAAAATAACGCTTATCGACGCCCTTCTCACGGAGTAATGAAAGGTAGCTGAAGATCGCCGCCACCACTTCATCACGGTTTGCCAGCCCTTTGTCGGTCAGCGTGGCGGAGATCGCCAGCACGCCGCTGTTGCCGTTCACAACCGGATCGGAGTCGGCGCGAATACCTTCCACCAGCCCCTGCTTTTGCAGCCAGTCCGACAGCGTCCCCGGGCTTCGGTTACCTATCAGATAGGTCACCAGCTCATCGGTTTTACTGCGAAACTGTGCCGTGTTGTTATCGATGCGGAATTCCACGCGCAGCACTTTGCGCGGCATGGCAGGGACGTAGTGGATCACGATGCCTTTTTGCGCATCCGTGACCACTGGAACGGAGATTTCCGGCAGGTCGATATTTTTATTCGGCACCCGGCCAAACGTTTTGGCCGCCATACCTGCCAGCTCTGGTAAGGGTTTATTGCTGTAGATGACCGCTTTCATCAGGTTGGCGGAATAGTATTTATCGCGAAACGCGTGCAGGGCCTCAAGCACCGGACTGTTCGGCTTGTCGCTCAGGGTTTCCAGGTTACCGCCGGAGAAGCGCGAACCGGGGTGTGCGGGGTTGATGGTTTCGGCGCTGACCTGCGCCATGCGCATACCGTCTCGCGTGCGGGCCATGGTCAGCTCGGCATTCACCGCATTACGTTCACGATCGGCGTATTTTTTATCGAGCAGCGGCGCGGCGATAGCATCGGCAAGACGATCGACAGCCCCTTCGAGCGCATCATTTTCGACTTCGAGATAAAAGGCCGTGCGGTACGGTGCCGTGCTGGCATTGTGGCTGCCGCCATGCATCTTCAGAAATTCGGACAGGCTATCTGGCTGCGGGTATTTTTTTGACCCCATCAGCGTCATATGTTCCAGATAGTGTGCAAGCCCAGGATGCGCGTCAGGATCTTCCAGCGATCCAACCGGCACCACTAATGCCGACAGGGATTTCACCGCCTGCGGGTCGGAAACCAGCAGCACGGTCATCCCGTTATCAAGACGAATAGCCTGATATTGGCGGGTATCTTTTTCGCTTTTACGAATAGTTTCCTGGACGGGTTGCCAACCGGAGTCTGCCTGAGTGACAGGTACCCAGAGGGCGAAAAACAACACAAACGCTTTAAACAAGGTGCTACCTCTTTATCACGGCTACATCATTAACACACTGCGTGCTGGACACGCCAACATCTCTTTATTGGGTACATCAGTCCGTGATAAGAGGTGCATCATAAATGAACACCTCTGACTGCGCAATTTTTATACAGCGCTCAGGACTGATTAAATCTAAACAACGGCAGCAGGTAGCGCTGCGCCTCTTCCGTGATAGCGTCGAAGTATTCTGGCTCAAGCGTTCGCCACAAGCGCTGATACCACACATCTTCACCTTCACCACGCACCATCATGTTACCTTCGTAGGCCTGCATAAATTTGCTGCGCGCTTTCTGCAGCGAAGACTCATCCGTTAACATCGCATCATTCTGCGCGTCATAACAGGCTTTTATCCACGCACCGCCACTTTCAGGTAGTAACAGAAGCGGTTTGTTGATTCCCTGGCCGTAGCCCTCAATATACAAAGACAGATAACGTAACGCCTGTTCAGACTCCATCGGCGGGAAGCGCCACTCGCCCTCTTTGCGCACGAAGATCCGGCTTTCACCTTGATGACCCAACGCACTGTAGACAAGATGTTCCAGCCAGAGTTGCAATCCCTGGGAAACGCTAAGCATTGAGGGCCGCCAGCGCAGCAGCCCGTCAGGCTGCACCTGGGTTAACCAGCCAGTGAGCTGTACACCGTTGCAGCTGAGATCGATTTCAATACTTTTTCCTGGCTGTCGGCACGCTCTCACGCGCTCTGCCAGGGCGGTCATCTCCTGACACTGCGCCTCCCAGACGATCTCCCCGAACGCGCCGTAGGGCAGCTGCCCTGCGGCACGGTAGCGGCGGTAAAGCTTGTCCGCATCATCCTCTTCAACCAGCGCGTTCAGCAATTGCAGGTTTAACTGGTAGCGCTCCAGCCCTTCCAGCGTAAAGGGCTCTGCATCAGGAATTTCACTCTCTTCAGAACGGAAGTTGACCTGTAGTCGCTGCTGGAAGAAGGCGCGCACCGGATGCGCCCAAAACCGCTGAAGCTGTTCAAAGGTCAGGGTGTCGACAGGCCGTGGGTCAAGCTCCTGAATGAAATCGGTATGTGCTCTCCCCTCTTTTTTTGCCGCGGGTAGCCACTCCTGAGCATAGCTCTGGCGCTCGCTGGCAACGTAATTCACAGGGTCAAACGGCATGCGGCTGTGGTAACAGGTGATATGGGCTTTCACCCTCTGCTCGCTTTCGTCACAGTTGCGTTCTTCATCCCCCGGCAGATAGTGACTCTGGCCGATATAGTCCACCAGCTCCTGCACCAGAACGGAAGGGAAACGCTCGCTGTTGTCCTGGATGGATCGACCAATATAGCTGATATAGAGCTTACTCTGGGCGGAGATAAGCGCCTCAAGGAAAAGGTAGCGGTCATCATCACGGCGGCTACGGTCGCCCCGTTTTGGATTTGCGCTCATCAAATCGAACCCCAGCGGCGCCAGCGCGCGGGGATATACGCCGTCGTTCATGCCGAGCAGGCAGACCACTTTAAACGGGATGGAACGCATGGGCATCAGGGTGCAGATATTGATGGGACCCGCCAGGAAACGCTGGCTGATTCGCTCCTGGTCAAGCCGCTGCGTCAACTCATCCCTCAACAGCGACAACGGAATGGCTTCCTGATAGTGGGAATTCACGCCTTCGTCGATGATGGCCTGCCACTGTGTTTCAATGAGCGCCATTGCCGCTTCGGTGTCGCTGTCCGGCAGGAAGAAATCATTGAGCAACGCCCTGCACACCGGAAGCCACGCTTCAAGCGTACGCGGCTGGAGCAGCTCGTGTCGCCAGCGGTTAAGCTGCATCAGCAGCGACGCTAAATGCCCCACCAGCTCAGCAATCAACCCGCTGGATTCATCGTAAGGCAGCACCTCGTTCCACTCGCCCTGGCTGCTCTCCATGGCGTAGCCCAGCAGCATGCGCGTCAGACCAAATCGCCACGTGTGCTGCCCGGTTGGAGGAAGTTCGAACTCCTGCACGTTATCGTCATCGATCCCCCAGCGCACCCCAGACTCATTCACCCACTGGCGAAGGTAGCGCAGCCCCTCTTCATTGATGTTGAAGCGTGCGGCCAGCACGGGAACATCCAGTAACGCCAGAACATCTTCGGAGATGAACCGGCTATCCGACAGTGACAGCAGAGTGATAAAGGCCTGCAATACCGGATGCGACTGGCGGGCACGACGGTCAGAGATAGCGTAAGGCAGGTATCGCTCACCCGTCGCGCTGCCAAAGACGGCCTGAATAAAGGGGCTGTAGCTGTCGATATCCGCCACCATCACCACGATGTCGCGCGGCGTCAGGTCGGGGTCCTCCTGCAGCATCGCCAGCAGCTGGTCGTGAAGCACTTCGACCTCGCGCTGCGGGCTGTGGCAAACGTGGAACGTGACGCTGCGATCGTCGGGATCCAGTTTTCGCTTACCGTCGCTGCGTTCGAACTCGTTCGCCGTCACGCCCATCACGACGCGGTTTTCCAGGTCCAGAATGTCTAACTGAATATTATGCAGCAGGCTGTCCGGGGCGATCTCCACAAAGGCATCCACGTCACCTTCACCTGAGGACGTGATGTCTGAAAGCATATGAATGTAGTCACGCCCCAGCTTACCCCATGAGGCAAGCAGCGGATTGGGCAGGTTCTGGATCCCCTCTTCATCAAAAAGCTGCCCGACAGCCGAAACGTCTTTAAACAGAGGCACCGTTCGCTCTTCAAAAAGGCGCTTTCTTTGACGGGTCACCAGCCGTGCAAGCCAGCGTTCGTCAAGGATATCCCCCCAATACTGCCGGCAGGGGTTGGTAAACAAAATATGGATATCAATATGCTTACCCAGCGCATGCAACGCCTTCAGATAAATGGGGGGTAATGCGGATATCCCGCAGATAAAGACGCGTGACGGCAGCCGTGCCGGGCGCTCCGACGCATTTTCAAGTATCGAGATAAACCGATCGTACAGATTGGCACGGTGCCACTTAGGCTGGCCAAGTTTCTCCGTATGATCCACCAGCGCTTTCCACAGCGGTGCCTGCCATACCTGCGCCTCCGGCAGCCCGTCGACCAGCTCGCCCGCTTCCCAACGGATTAACCAGTCAGAACGGTAAACCAGGTATTGGTCGTAGAGATCGGCGGTGCGCGACGCCAGCTGGAACAGCTTGCGCTTATCGGTGTCATCGTTGAGGTAGTGGCGCAGCATGGCAAATTCATCGCGCTGCAGCATTTCCGGCAGTAACGCCATCAGCTTCCAGCTCATCGCCTGCTTGTTGAATGCGCTCTGCTCTGGAATATCCGGCAACACGCGCACGAACATGTCCCAGATAAAGCTCGCGGGCAGCGGAAAATCGATGTTCGCGGCTATGCCAAACTTGCGGGAAAGGGACATTTGCAGCCACTGTGCCATACCGGTGCTCTGCACCAGCACCATTTCGGGCTCAAAAGGATCGTCAAGCCGCTCGCGCTCAACGATAAACTCCATCAGCGCTTCCAGCACATCCAGACGATTTGAGTGGTAGACCCTTAACATAGACGCTCCCGACTACTGGCTAACCGGGCAATGCAGACGCGTTATCTCACCGCGCCGCCCCAGAGGAGAAATAAGTGTAACCGTGATGCTGACACATCCTGCGTGCGTTGTCTGCACCCGGCTGGCCTGCCAGCCCGCGGGGAGAACATTTGTTGAGAGCTGAGACTGGTTCCAGGCATGGTGCCAGAGCTGGCGATACTGATTGAGCACGGTAAAGCGCGCCGCCAGCGCCCGGTGATAGCCCGACAGCGCCGTCACGACGATCGTCAGCAGCACCATCGCCAGCAGGACCTCAACCATGCTAAACCCCTTTTCTCTGCTTACGGCAGCTGACATAACCCGCTCTCCTTAAGGGGGCAAAAATCGCTCCAGCCGTGAGGCGAAAAGCGAACTTTCCCATCGACAATCTCTCCTGCGCGCCAGAATAGCAGGTCACGGTCTCCGGCAATCAGCAACACGCGCGCCTCGCTCAGCGGGCGCAAACACACCTGCCACGCCGATGTGTTTTTGCACTGAACCTGTGGCTCTGACGACCAGCTCTGAACCCGTCCCCACTCAAGCGCGGATTGTATCTTCGCCTGCTGTTGAAGCGAGCGGCTCTCATCGCCCACGAGCGTGCTAAACGTGGTGAGCTGCTGATTGAACCCTGTGAGGATCAGGGTACCGAGCACCAGTAAAAGCAGAACCAGCGCCAGCGAAGACATTCCGCGTTGACGATTCACAGGTTGTACCCTGTTACCGTATACCGCGCCTGCCAGGGTTCCCCCTGCTCGCCTTTACGCATCGCGGCCAGTTCGATATTCACCTCTGGCGCAAAACCGGCATGTTCCACTTTCCGCACGACAAAATGCGCGATCGTAAGCCTGTCCGGGTCGGTAAGCTTTTCCCATCCTTTCCCTTCACACGACGTCGCCCCTCGCTGAGTTTCCAGCGCGCCCGATTCCAGACGAAAGCCGGTGCTGTCATTTTCTGATGCCGTGTTGTCCCAGCTGCCGTTACCGTTGGCATCCCACCGCACAATGACGCAACCTCCTTGCCTCGCGATCGTCAGCGCCTGTCCCTGACAGCTTCCCGCGCAGTACCCCGCACGCTGAAGCTGTTTGCCAAGGGCAAACAGCTGTTGCCAGACCTCTTCCTCCAGCTCTCTCTGGCCGGACTGCAGTAAGACCGCCCGCTGCAGTCTGGGTAAAAAACGCGATGCGCTCATCAGCAAAAGGCTGCTAATCGCCATGGCAATCAGAACTTCAGTCAGAGAAAAACCGCGCTGCCTCATCAACATGAACCTCCCTCAGAGACTTGACACATCCTGATCCGCCCCCCATTTGAGACAATAATCAGCCACTCTCCCGCACGGCTTTGAACGCGTATTCTCCCCGCCCAAGCCGTATCCCGTAATCCATAGAACCCGAGTGACGGCGTGACCTCGCCGATCGCGACCTCAGGCCAGAGTGGGATCAGTACAAAGGGACTGCCCTTCTCACAGCCTTGCACGGCAGAGCTCGCCAGACAGTCCCGGTCACCCATCCGCTGACGGGAAATTTGATGGTCGCGGTTGTGGCGGTTGGCATGGTTGCGCAGAAACAGCAGGTAATCTCGCACCTGGCTGGCGGTTTGCCACAGCCGCTGCTGCTGTTGCCAGCTGTCCCAGCCGTACAGGCCAGAGGCGCTCAGGATAACAACAAGCGAAATCGCGACCAGCGTTTCGATAAGCGTAAAACCGTTCTCTTTTTTCATACCGGGAGTGTGGCGAAGCGGCGCGAACATGACGAGCGTCGGATCCTCGTTTTACGAGGCGTTATCCGGAGAATTGGAAGAGTTGCAGCGCGTTGCAGGCTTTCTGGATAGCGCTTCGAAAAACGGAATAAAGGCGAAAAAAAACCGGCGCTAAACAGCACCGGTTGTGTCAGGCTTTACCGCATCAGATAGCGACGGGCGCCTTGATGCCGGGGTGCGGGTCGTAGCCCTCAATCTCGAAATCATCAAAGCGGTAGTCGAAGATTGACGCCGGTTTACGTTTGATAATCAGCTTCGGCAGCGCACGCGGTTCGCGGGTCAGCTGGAGATGCGTCTGTTCCATGTGGTTGCTGTAAAGGTGAGTATCGCCACCTGTCCAGACAAAATCGCCCACTTCCAGGTCGCACTGCTGCGCCATCATGTGGACTAACAGCGCATAGCTGGCAATGTTAAACGGCAGGCCGAGGAACACGTCACAGGAGCGCTGATAGAGCTGGCAGGAGAGCTTTCCATCCGCCACATAGAACTGGAAGAACGCGTGGCACGGTGCCAGCGCCATTTTGTCCAGCTCGCCGACGTTCCAGGCGGAAACGATGATGCGGCGCGAGTCCGGATCGTTTTTCAGCTGGTTCATCACGGTGGTGATCTGGTCAATATGGCGGCCATCGGGCGTTGGCCAGGCGCGCCACTGCTTGCCGTAAACCGGGCCCAGGTTGCCGTTCTCGTCTGCCCATTCGTCCCAGATTGAAACGTTATTTTCGTGCAGATACGCAACGTTGGTATCGCCTTGCAGGAACCAAAGCAGTTCATGAATGATCGAGCGCAGGTGGCAGCGCTTTGTCGTCACCAGCGGGAAGCCTTCTTGCAGATTGAAGCGCATCTGGTGGCCAAAAATGGAGAGCGTACCGGTGCCGGTGCGGTCGTTTTTCGGCGTGCCCTCATCGAGCACTTTTTTCATCAATTCAAGATACTGTTTCATGGTTCCTCAGGAAAGTTGTTGCTGTGGACGACGACGATACGCCCAAATCATCATAATGGCACCCGCGACGATCATCGGAATGGAGAGGATCTGCCCCATGCTGATGTACTGTACCCACTCGCCGGTAAACTGTGCGTCCGGCTGGCGGAAGAACTCGACGATGATACGGAATGCGCCGTAGCCAATCAGGAACAGGCCGGAGACAGCCCCCATCGGGCGCGGTTTGCGGATAAACAGGTTGAGGATGATAAACAGCACCACGCCTTCCAGCGCCAGCTCGTACAGCTGAGACATATGGCGCGGCAGCACGCCGTAGGTATCGAAAATGGACTGCCACTCCGGGTGGGATGGCAACAGTGCGATATCTTCCGCGCGCGAGCCCGGGAAGAGCATGGTATATGGCACGCTTGGGTCGACGCGGCCCCACAGCTCACCGTTGATGAAGTTGCCCAGACGGCCAGCGCCCAGACCAAACGGGATCAGCGGTGCGATAAAATCTGACACCTGGAAGAAGTTGCGTTTGGTGCGTTTGGCAAAAATCACCATCACCAGGATCACCCCAATCAGGCCGCCGTGGAAGGACATGCCGCCATCCCAGACGCGGAATAAATAGAGGGGATCGTTCAGGAATACCGGGAGGTTGTAGAACAGCACATACCCAATACGGCCACCGAGGAACACGCCGAGGAAGCCCGCGTACAGCAGGTTTTCCACTTCGTTTTTGGTCCAGCCGCTGCCGGGACGGCTGGCGCGACGACCCGCAAGCCACATGGCAAAAATGAAGCCCACCAGGTACATCAAACCGTACCAGTGAAGCGAAACAGGTCCTACTGAGAAAATGACCGGATCAAATTCCGGAAAATGCAGATAACCACTGTTCATCTGTCACCACAAGATGTTGTTATTCCGCTGAAAGTGGACAGCGGTAGAAATGCGATTCTGCTGTAAGCAGAGGCTCCAAAGTTGCGAATCATAGCATAAGGCGGGCGCGGAGGATGCGCCAGAGATGTAAAAGATGTGTATAGGGTTTTATGCGCGCTGGCGCCCTCACCCACAGGGAGAGGGCGAAAAACGATTAGCGGCCGCCGCGGATCAGGCCGCCCATACCGCGTCGTTCCATAAACGCCGCAACCTGATGACGAACCTCAGCAGCCAGCTGCGCCTCAAGGCTGCGTTCAGCCAGCTCGCGGGCATCATCGATATCGATATGCCGCAACAGGTATTTCACGCGGGCAACGGCGCGACCGTTCATCGACAGATGGCGGTATCCCAGACCAATCAGGATCGCAACGCACATGGAATCCCCGGCCATTTCACCGCACAGGCGTAAATCAATGCCGTACTGCTCCGCCTCACGAGCAATCATCGCCAACGCGCGAATGATCGCCGGATGCAGGCTGTCGTAGATACTGGCGACGCGGGTGTTGTTACGATCGACGGCCAGAATATATTGCGTCAGGTCGTTCGTGCCGACAGAGATAAAATCAACGCGGTTCGCCAGCTGCGGCAGCATGAAGACCATCGACGGCACTTCAAGCATCACTCCTATCCGCGGTTTCGGGATCGCATAGCCGATCATCTCTTCCACTTCACGACCAGCACGTTCGATCAGCCGCCGTGACTCGTCGATCTCATCAATGCTGGTGACCATCGGCAGCAGGATGCTGAGGTTGCCCGTCGCCGCGTTGGCGCGGAGCATGGCGCGCACCTGGATCAGGAAGATCTCTGGCTGATCGAGCGTGATGCGGATCCCGCGCCAGCCCAGGCACGGGTTCTCTTCGCTGATCGGCATATACGGCAGCTGTTTATCCGCGCCGACGTCCAGGGTTCGCAGCGTAACAGGCTTGTCGTTGAACATCTGCAGCATGCCCTGATACTGCGCCACCTGCTCCTCTTCGGAGGGGAAACCGCTCTGCAGCATGAACGGAATTTCAGTACGGTATAAGCCAATACCGTCGATGCGGCTGCCGAGCTTTTCTTCGTGCTCGGGGCTTAAGCCCGCGTTGAGCATGACTTTGATCCGCTCGCCGCTCTTGAGCTGTGCGGGCAGGTTAACGTCATCTTCCGCCAGCTTGCTTAATTCATTCTCTTCGCTGATAAGACGCTGGTATTCCTGAAGCAGAACCGGCTCAGGATCGACCAGCAGCTCACCGCGATAGCCGTCGACCACCAGCGTGCGGCGGTGCAGCACCGACGGCTGGATATCCGCGCCCATAACGGTTGGAATACCCAGCGCGCGCACCATAATGGCGGCGTGTGAGTTGGCGGCACCATCGCGCACCACCACACCGGCCAGCCTGTCCTGCGGCAGTTCAGCCAGCGTCGTTGCCGAGAGTTCATCGGCAACAAGAACAAACCGTTTTGGCCAGGCATTCGGCCCCTGAATGGTGTCATCAAGATGGAACAGCAGCCGCTGTCCCAGGGCGCGAAGATCGCCTGCCCGCTCTTTCAGGTAACCGTCGGTCAATGCCGCAAATTGATCGGCAAATTTTTCGATAACCTTCTTAACCGCCCACTCCGCGACCGACCCTTTATCCACTTCGGCAAAAAGCTCGCGGCGCAGGCGCGCATCGGAGAGCAGGTGCGAATAGAGGTCGAAGATGGCCGCCGTCTCTTTTTGCGCGCCTGCGGCAAAGCGCTTGCTGTAGCGGCGAAACTCATTTGCCGCCTCTTCCAGCGCGGCGGTAAGACGCTCGCGCTCAAGCGCTTCATCGAGCGTTGAGGCTTCGTAAACCTGCTCCATCAACGGCAGCGTGGCGTCCATCCAGCCTTCCGCTATCGCCACGCCTGGCGAGGCCGGAAGGGCACGAATGCGCGTATGGCGATACTGACCAAAGAGCGCGGCAAGCTGAGACTGGGAGAGGATAGCCGCCATCTGCGTGGCCAGCGTAACGAGGAATGACTCTTCGCTTTCATCGTACTGACGCAGCTCACGCTGCTGGACGACCAGCACGCCGAGCAGCTGGCGACGCTGGATAATCGGTACGCCAAGAAAAGCGCGGAAGCGTTCTTCTTTTACGGAAGGAATGTATTTGAAGCTGGGGTGTTTTTGCGCGTCGGCCAGGTTGATGGGCTCAGCCAGCCGCCCGACCAGGCCCACGATACCTTCATCAAATGCGAGCGTGACGGTGCGTCCACGCGGTTTTTTTAAACCACGGGTTGCCATCAGGTAATAGCAGCGCCGATCGTGGTCGGCCAGATACACCGAACAGACCTCGGTCTCCATCGCAAGACAGATGTCGGTGACCAGAATATTCAGCGCCTCGTTCAGACGCGGCGCGCTGGCCACCTTCTCGACTATTTCTCGCAAGCGGGTGAGCATGATTTGCGTAGCTTAACCTCTTTTACGTCGCCAGGCAGGTGCGCTCTGCGGCTTAGGCGGGATCTCCTGAAGCTGCATAACCACACTTGCAAACTCTTTCATCACCCTACGGTAAACATCGCGTTTAAATGACACGACCTGACGAACAGGATACCAATAGCTCACCCAGCGCCAGCCATCGAACTCCGGCGTACTGCTGGTTTGCATATTGATGTCTGAATCGTTGCCCACCAACTGCAACAGAAACCACTTCTGTTTCTGGCCGATACAAACCGGCTTTGTGTCCCAACGCACCAAACGTTTCGGTAACTTGTAACGCAACCAGTTGCGGGTCGAAGCCAGGATGCGAACATCTTTTCGGCTTAAACCGACCTCTTCAAAAAGCTCCCGGTACATCGCTTGTTCTGGGGACTCTCCCGGATTGATCCCGCCCTGCGGGAACTGCCAGGAGTGCTGACCATATCGCCGGGCCCACATTACCTGGCCCTGACGATTACAAATTACTATTCCTACGTTCGGGCGGTAGCCATCGTCATCAATCACCGGACTACCCCAAACTAAACCTTATATATGAATGATTGTTTCACACTACAGGGAGGCGGTAAACCACTCTCTTACAGGGCTGCAACCTAATAACATTTGAATAACTCACAAATTAGCGCTGAGTTATAAACAGATGAGCGACGGCAAAGGGAATTTTATTCACCTTTTCTGTGGATATAGTTGTGAAGAAGTGTCTGATTACCGATGAACAACCTCAGACGCTGTCGTGCGCCTCTTGTGAGCTCAATTATATAATCAGATAACTTTCAATCAGTTAAATGTATTTTCATGATCGCAAAACAGAATAGCGTGACGTTCGTCACACCAGGGATCGTCGTGCTGATGAAAGATCGAACAGCGTCGGTTTTATCCACAGATTGTGCCAATAAGTTAGTCACAAATTGTCTGAAAATTCGATTTTCATCGCACGTCAAGGCTGTAAATTGAAACAGTAGTTAGGGTTATGCCCAGTTATCCCATTTTTCTGTGGATAACATGGTGTAAGATCCTGTTCATTGTCAGTGACCAGATTTGAACAACCGGTTTTATGACGCCGGTGAAACGATTTCAAACCAATAAAAAAACCTATAAATCATACACATGGAATATTGGTACAGAAATAGTTAAACTCTATCCACAGGGGACAATTTCTTCGTTTATTTTTTAATCAAAAGGTTACCTTCATGCATCCGCTTACACCCTTGCTCTCACCGCCGTCCAGCGAGAGCCAGCTTCTACAGCAGGCGCAGCGTCTTGCAGGCTTTTCGCTTGGCGAGCTGGCGGCGATGGCAGGTTTGCCGATCCCGAAGGATCTGAAACGGGATAAAGGCTGGATCGGCATGCTGCTTGAACTGTGGCTGGGTGCCAGCGCAGGGAGCAAACCAGAGCAGGATTTTGCCGCACTGGGCGTGGAGTTAAAAACCATCCCCATAGACAGCCTGGGCAAGCCGCTTGAAACCACCTTTGTTTGCGTTGCGCCATTAACCGGCAACACCGGCGTGACGTGGGAAACCAGCCACGTTCGCCATAAGCTGAAGCGCGTATTGTGGGTGCCGGTTGAAGGCGAGCGACAGATCCCCCTCGCTGACCGTCGCGTTGGCGCGCCGCTGCTCTGGAGCCCGAGCGAGGATGAGGATCATCAGCTGCGTCTGGACTGGGAGGAGCTGATGGACATGATTGTGCTTGGGCAGGTAGAGCGCATCACCGCGCGCCACGGGGAGGTATTACAGCTGCGCCCAAAAGCGGCCAACAGTAAAGCGCTAACCGAGGCAATTGGCGCGAAGGGTCAGCCCATACTGACGCTGCCGCGCGGTTTTTATCTCAAAAAGAATTTCACCGGCGCACTCCTTGCCCGTCATTTCCTGTTAACAACATAGTTTTTTACTTATTTTGCGAGCTCTCAAACATAATCGACTGCTTTTTAAGATTTTACCGCTTCCTCAAGTCGCCATATCGGGTTAATACTAGATGATATTTGATACGCGCCAGATGAGGACGATAACGATGAAAAAATGGGCAGTGTTAGTGTCAGCAGTCGGTTTAGCGTTTGCCGTATCCGGATGTAGCAGCGATTACGTTATGGCGACAAAGGATGGACGAATGATCCTGACCGACGGCAAACCCGAAGTCGACGATGATACCGGCCTGGTGAGCTACCGCGATCAGCAAGGCAATAAAATGCAGATCAATCGCGACGAAGTGTCGCAAATTATCGAGCGATAAACAGAAAGGGGTCAGTAGCTTGCTGGCCTTTTTGATTTTTTTCTTCCCCTTTTGCTTCCCCTCTGCCATGTTTATATTCCTTTGTCGGGTACGCCCTGACGCGGTCTATAAGTCTACTGAGGAAGCCGGCTATGCATTATCACCGTATCCCCCACAGCGCTCTCGAAGTCAGCCAACTGGGGTTGGGCACGATGACATTTGGTGAACAAAACAGCGAAGCCGATGCCCATGCACAACTCGATTACGCCGTCAGCCAGGGCATTAACCTGATTGATGTCGCAGAGATGTACCCTGTTCCCCCGCGCCCTGAAACGCAAGGGCTGACCGAAACCTACGTCGGTAACTGGCTGGCAACACGCGGCAACCGTGAAAAGCTGGTGATTGCCTCAAAGGTTAGCGGCCCCTCGCGCAACAACGATGCCGGGATCCGCCCGAACCAGATCCTCGATCGCAAGAATATCCGCGCCGCGCTGGACGCCAGCCTGAAGCGCCTGCAAACCGACTATATCGACCTGTATCAGGTGCACTGGCCGCAGCGTCCCACCAACTGCTTTGGTAAGCTCGGCTACAGCTGGAATGAAAGTGCCCCCGCCGTCACGCTGCTGGAAACGCTGGAAGCGCTGACCGAATGCCAGCGAGCGGGAAAAATCCGCTACATCGGCGTCTCTAACGAAACGGCGTTTGGGGTCATGCGCTATCTGCATCTGGCAGATAAACACGATCTGCCGCGTATCGTGACTATCCAGAACCCGTACAGCCTGCTTAACCGCAGCTATGAGGTGGGTTTGGCCGAGGTGACGCAGTATGAAGAGGTGGAGCTGCTCGCCTACTCCTGTCTCGGTTTCGGCACGCTGACGGGGAAATACCTGAACGGTGCGAAACCGGCCGGGGCGCGTAATACCCTCTTTAGCCGCTTTACCCGCTACAGCGGCGAGCAGACGCAAAAAGCCGTTGCAGCCTATGTAGATATCGCAAAGCGCCACGGTCTTGACCCTGCGCAGATGGCGCTGGCCTTCGTGCGCCGTCAGCCGTTTGTCGCCAGCACCCTGCTGGGCGCGACCACGATGGAACAGCTGAAAACCAATATTGAGAGTTTCCACCTGAACCTGAGTGAAGAGGTGTTAGCGGAGATTGAAGCGGTGCATCAGGTTTATACCTACCCGGCACCGTAATAAAAGCAAAACGGCAACGCACGTTGCCGTTTTTAGGGGTTGCTCCCTCTCCCTGTGGCAGAGGGGCGGGATGAGGGCATCAGGCCGCACTTATCAACGCCGACGCTGCCAAACCCATAATGCAGCAATCGCAATCGCAAACAGTCCGCCAAAGCCGACGCCAATCCCCACCACCGGCACGCCCACCTTCACCGCCAGCGAGTAGAGCCCGAGCATTAACAGCATCGCCAGGTTTTCACCGAGGTTTTGTACCGCAATGGCGTTCCCCGCACCGACCGTCTGCTTGCCGCGCTCCTGAAGCAACGCGTTGAGCGGTACCACGAAGAACCCGCCCAGAATACCAATCAGGATCAGCAGAGCATAAGCGGGCAATAACGCATGCTGCAGCGAGAAAATAAGCACCACCACGCCAATCAGGATCCCCGCGGGCATGCAGCGCGCCACCGTTTCGAACGTCACCAGCTTCGCCGCCGCACCTGCCCCCACCACAATGCCGATGGCCACCATCGCATTAAGATAGGTTGGCGTCGCGTTGTCGGTAATGCCCAGCGCCACCGGCACCCACAGCACCAGCAGGAAGCGCAGCGTGACGCCAGCGCCCCAGAACATGCTGGTCCCCATCAGGGAGAAACGCGTTTCCCCGTTACGCCACAGCACGCGACAGGCGGTAAAGAAACTGCCGGTCATCGGCTTAAAGCGCCAGGACTGCCCCGGACGAGCCACCGGCAGCTTAGGAATAAACAGGTTCGCCACGACCGCGCCGCCGTACACTAACGCGCAGACGCCCAGCGCCGCCAGGACATGCCAGTCGGCCAGCACGCCGCCCGCGACGGATCCGAGCAGGATAGCGGCAATGGTGGATGACTCCATCAGGCCGTTGGCTTTCACCAGCTTATCGCCCGTGGTCAGCTCGCCGAGAATGCCATACTTCGCCGGGGAGTAGGCGGCAGCGCCAATGCCCACCAGCGTGTAGCCAATAAACGGGTTGAAGCCAAAGCAAATGCTGGCCGCACCCAGCAGCTTGAGACCGTTGGCAAACATCATCACCCGGCCTTTGGGGAAACTGTCCGCCACCTGACCGACGAACGGTGCAAAGATAATGTAAGCGCCCACAAACACCATTTGCAGGATCGGCTGGCTCCAGTCGGGGTAAAACTCGGCTTTTAGCAGCGCCAGGGTGGCAAACAGCAGCGCGTTATCGCCGAACGCAGAGAGAAACTGCGCGGCGATAACGGCCATCATGCCTTTCGACCGGAGCGATGTGTTAGTGTGTACTGACTCACGCATTTTGCTGTTCCGCCTCTTCAACCATGCCTTTCAGGGTCACGAAATCGGGCTTCCCGCTACCGAGCACCGGAAGCTGCTTCAGGCAGCGGATATCGCGCGGCACGGCCAGTTCAGGGATACCGTGTTCACGCGCGTAGCTCAGTAACCGGTCGCGCTTCAGCTCAGCGTCGGTGGTAAACAGCACCAGCGCCTCGCCTTTGCTGGCATCGCTCTTCACCACCGTCGCATGCATTTTATCCGCAGAGACGGCCGTCGCCAGCTGCTCAACCATTTCCAGAGAGACCATTTCACCGGCGATTTTGGCGAAGCGTTTCGCGCGCCCCTGAATCTGGACAAAGCCTTGTTCATCAAAACGGACAATATCCCCGGTGTCGTACCAGCCGGTTTCAACCTCGCCGTTGACGTTTTCCGCCGTTGGCACTTCCAGCACGCCCGGATTTTCCACGCGCAGATAACCGTTCATCACGTTTGGCCCCTTCAGCTGCAGGCGGCCACCGTCCTCAATGCCCGGCACGGCCAGCAGGCGCGCGTCCATTCCCGGCAGAATGCGGCCTACCGTGCCCGGCTTCGCCGCCATCGGCACGTTAATCGAGACTACGGGCGCACACTCGGTAACGCCATAGCCTTCGAGAATGCGCAGGCCAAACTTGTCCTGCCAGATCTGACGGGTGCTCTCCTGCAGTTTTTCCGCACCGGCCACCACATACCGCACGCGATAGAAATCATACGGATTGGCGAAACGCGCATAGTTCCCCAGGAAGGTCGAGGTGCCGAACAGGACGGTGCAGTTACGGTCATACACCAGCTCCGGCACGATACGGTAATGCAGCGGGCTCGGGTAGAGGAAGACTTCTGCGCCGGTCAGCAGCGGCGTAAACAGCCCCACCGTGAGGCCAAAGGAGTGGAACAGCGGCAGCGCCGACATAAAGCGGTCGTTTGCGGTAAAGTCGGCGATGCTTTTGATCTGCTCGACGTTCGCCAGAATGCTCTTGTGGCTGTGGACGACGCCTTTCGGGTTACCCTCCGATCCCGAGGTGAAGAGGATAATCGCGTCATCTTCCGGCTGCTGCTTGACCTGCGCCAGACGCGGCATCAGCAGGTGCGCAAAAATCCACAGCTTGTCGCCGGTGGTGACGTCCGCTTTCAGATCCTCCAGGAAGACCCAGCGCACCTGGGTCAGCTGCTCGGGAAGATGCCAGAGCTTGCCTTTGTCCAGGAACTGGCGGGAGGTAAATACGGTATTGATTTGCGCAGCGGTTATCGAGCTGGTCAACCCCTTCACGCCCGCCGTGTAGTTCATCATCGCCGGAATACGCCCGCGGGAGACCGCACCAAAAATCACCGCCGCGCTGATGCCTGCGTTAGGCAGCATCAGGCCAATCTTCTCGCCCTTCTTGCTGTACTTCTCCAGAATGCGGCCCACAAACAGGGTCTTGGTCAGCAGCTTACGGTAGGTATCCGGGGTAAAGTTGATGTCTTCGATGCAGTTTTTCTTCGCGCCATAGCGGTACTGCGCGGAAAGCAGAGATTCGTACAGCGTTTCGCGCGGGCGCACGGCCATGCGCGCTTCCATCATAATCTGATGCAGCATTTCCCCGGCGATTTTACGGCGATCGCGGGCGCGCGGCGCTTCCGGCATGGGCAGTGACGTTGGCGGCAGAATGTGCAGTGTGATTTTTGGGAACAGACGCTGCTTCACCAGCCCTTTCAGGCGGCTGAAATGGGTCAGCTCTACGCCCTCAATGCGCAGCGGCACCACGGTCGCTTTTGACTTCGCCGCGACAAACCCCGCGCCGTCGTAGATTTTCATCAGCGAACCGGTCACCGAAATACGCCCTTCCGGGAAAATAACCACCGGGCGCCCCTGCTCAACCAGGCGAACCAGATGCTTAATCATCATCGGCTTGGTCGGGTCGAGCGGCACGAAATCAATCAGCGGCGTGAGCCAGCGCATGTACCACTGCTGGCTGATGGAGGTATAGACCGCAAACACCGGACGCACGGGTAAAAACAGCGCCAGCAGGATGCCGTCTATGAAGGAGACATGGTTTGGTGTGATGAGAACGCGTTCGCCGCGAAGCGCCTGGGCATCGCCAGTGATGCGAATGCGAAAAAGAATACGGAACAGAGTACGGAAGAACCCAAATAGCATCTCAACTCCTTTTGCCAGCCAGCGTGGAGGGGTGGAAGTAAATGGTGGCAGATTACACGAGAAGTAATAGAGGAGCGACAGCAAAAGTGGAGGCGAAAAAAAACCTGCGCATCCGCGCAGGTTGGTGCAAGAGATGAGTACGAAACCGTACTAAGAATTCTCACCAATCAATACCTCTGGGATCTCGACTGTATCAATCTCTTTAACATCCTCGCCATCGGACAATCGCAACAGCCTGAGGCAAAGTGTAACTAAAGGTTCAGATTGACATTATTCAGACATGACTGCGCGTGTAACGATTACACTACCGGGGGTGTGCTGCGTCACGTTTGTGGCGTAGGGGAATCCGCACCCCTTGAATGCACGCCGCTTTTCCGCAACACTATTTGGTGTGTAAACGCTTACCCCCAATAAGAAGGTAATGAATGGCGACAATAAAGGATGTGGCCCGTCTGGCTGGCGTGTCGGTGGCAACCGTCTCGCGCGTGATTAATGATTCACCCAAAGCCAGTGACGCTTCACGTCAGGCGGTACAGAGCGCCATGGAATCCCTGAATTATCATCCCAACGCCAACGCCCGCGCGCTCGCGCAGCAGTCCACAGAAACCATTGGTCTGGTGGTGGGCGATGTCTCCGATCCCTTTTTCGGCGCCATGGTGAAAGCCGTTGAGCAGGTTTCTTATCAGACAGGCAATTTTTTGCTGATCGGCAATGGCTATCATAATGAACAAAAAGAACGCCAGGCCATCGAACAGCTGATCCGCCACCGCTGCGCTGCGCTGGTGGTTCACGCCAAAATGATCCCGGATGCCGAACTGATTCATCTGATGAAGCAGATCCCCGGAATGGTCATCATCAACCGCATTATTCCCGGGTTTGAAAAACGCTGCGTGGCGCTCGACGACCGTTACGGCGCGTGGCTTGCGACCCGCCATCTGATTCAACAGGGCCACACCCGGATTGGCTATCTCTGCTCCAATCATCCGATTTCTGATGCGGAAGACCGCCTGCAGGGCTATTACGATGCCCTGCGCGAGAACGGGCTGCCGTGTAATGACCGTCTGGTAGCCTACGGTGAACCGGATGAGAGCGGCGGTGAGCAGGCCATGACCGAGCTGCTGGGCCGCGGACGAAACTTCACGGCGGTGGCCAGCTATAACGACTCCATGGCCGCAGGCGCGATGGGGGTGCTGAACGACAACGGGATTGAGGTACCGGCAGAGATCTCACTGATTGGCTTTGATGACGTGCTGGTCTCTCGCTACGTGCGCCCGCGCCTGACCACCGTGCGCTACCCGATCGTTACCATGGCAACG
This sequence comes from Enterobacter cloacae complex sp. ECC445, assembly GCF_021892025.1. Classification (NCBI taxonomy): domain Bacteria; kingdom Pseudomonadati; phylum Pseudomonadota; class Gammaproteobacteria; order Enterobacterales; family Enterobacteriaceae; genus Enterobacter; species Enterobacter cloacae complex sp. ECC445. The sequence continues at coordinate 138,957 of NZ_JAKLRZ010000005.1, forward strand.
CAGGCCGCCGAGCTGGCGTTAGCCCTGGCGGAGCAGCGCCAGCCGCCGGATATTACCCATCTTTTCAGCCCAACCCTGGTGCGCCGTCACTCCGTTGCGTCCCCGTCAGAAGCGCAGAGCGAATAGCGGTAAAGGTGTACCGTCTTGTTCGGGTATTCGAGCGCATCGCCAACGTACCGCCAGCCGTAACGTTCGTAAAAGTCGCGGCAGGCGGACCAGAGGTGCAGCTCTTCATATCCCGCCCGCGCGGCCCAGCTGATGACATGCTGCTGTAGCTTTCCTGCCAGGCCCTTGCCTCGCGCCGCGTCGTCAACGTAGAGCGCCGCCAGCCACGGAAAGAGATCCTGGCGGGCGATCAAATCGCAGCGCCAGAGCCCTACCGTGCCAAGAATCCGTTCGTCTTCTACGGCGATAAAGGTCAGCGGTAATGCGCCCGGCGCCTGGCTGTGCTCAATAATGCTGTGGAAAAATTCCCGGGGCAGCCCTTCGCCAAAGGCCTGCCAGAGCCAGTCGGTAACCTGCTCCGCATAGTGCGGTGCCTGGTAAAGCGGGAGGATGACAGTTTTATTCACGTTTCACCTGCGTTTTCTCATGGGGTTGCTGGCCTGACGCCCCAGCCGGACTCGGCGATTATTTTACCAGAGTCAGACGAATCGTTACCGAAAAGCGTGATCGTGGCAGAAGTTTTGCGCTTCCCGCATCGCTTATACGCCGTGAGGTCTGTGTTAAACTGCAGGCCATTACGTGGAAGCAGGAATGTAGAATGGCAACAATGCTGGATGTCTCACTGCGTGCGGGCGTGTCGAAGGCCACGGTATCGCGCGTGCTGAACGGCACGGGTCAGGTCAAAGAGAGTACGCGTCAGCAGGTATTTGCGGCAATGGAAGCGCTGGGCTATCGCCCAAACTTTCTCGCGCGCTCGCTGGCTAACCAGACCAGCAACAGCATTGGTCTGGTGGTTTCCACCTTCGACGGCTTTTACTTTGGCCGGCTTCTCCAGCAGGCATCGCGGCAGACCGAAACCCACGGGAAACAGCTGATCGTCACCGACGGTCACGACGCGCCGGAGCAGGAAGAACAGGCGGTGCAGATGCTGGCCGATCGCCAGTGCGATGCCATCGTGCTTTATACCCGCTACATGAGCGAAAAAACGATCGTCAAAATGATGAACACCGTGAAAACGCCGCTGGTGGTCATTAACCGTGAAGTGAGTCAGGCGCCGGATCGCTGCGTGTTCTTCGAACAGCAGGATGCCGCGTTTAAGGCCGTTGATTACCTGATCGGCCAGGGCCATCGGGAGATCGCCTGTATCACCGTTCCGATCCACACCCCAACCGGGAAAGCAAGGCTGATGGGCTATCGCAAGGCGCTGGAAAAGCACGGCATCCGTCTGGACGAACGTCGGATAAAGTACGGCGATGCGGGAATGACGAGGGGGTACGAGCTGTGCAAGGAGCTGATTGCCGACGGCGTATCGTTTAGCGCCCTGTTCGCCTGTAACGACGATATGGCGCTGGGTGCGTCTAAAGCGCTGCACCAGGCGGGGCTTAAAATCCCGCAGGATATTTCTCTGTTCGGCTTTGACGATGCCCCATGCGCGAAATGGCTGGAGCCTGCGCTCTCATCGGTGTATCTGCCTATCGACAGTATGATTGTCACGGCCATCGATCAGGCGATCCGGCTGGCAAAAAACCAGCCGGTCGATGCGATCCCACCGTTTACCGGCACGCTGGTTTTACGCGATTCGGTCACGGCGGGGCCGTACTTTCATCAGATGAGCTCTAAAGCCAGCAGCTCCTGAATGGTCTGGCGACGACGAATAAGCCGTGCCTTGCCGTTATCAAACAGCACTTCCGGCAGCAGCGGGCGGCTGTTGTAGTTAGAGGACATTGACGCCCCGTAGGCACCGGTGTCATGCAGCACAAGATAATCACCCGGCTTGACCTCCGGCAGCGCGCGGGTCTCCACTTTGCCACCCTCCTGCTGGGTGAATACGTCACCCGATTCGCACAGCGGCCCGGCAACCACCGTCTCAAGGCGCGGCGCCTGCGTTAAGTCGCGGCCGTCGGCGGCCAGGGCGGTTATGTGGTGATAGCTGCCGTACATGGACGGACGCATCAGATCGTTAAAGCCTGCGTCAATCAGGACGAAGTGGCGAGAGCCCATCTCCTTCACGCTGCGCACCTGCGAAACCAGTACGCCCGCTTCCGCCACCAGGAAACGACCCGGCTCAATTTCCAGCTTCACCGCATGGCCCAGATGCGCGGCGATTTGATCGCGCGCGGCGCTCCACAGGCCGTAATAGTGATCGGTATCGATCGCCTCTTCCCCTTCGCGATACGGGATGGAGAGACCGCCACCGGCAGAGATCGCCTCCAGATCCTGACCGAAGTCGACAACCTGACGCACCATCGCGCCGCACACCTGCTCCAGGTGGCCGTAATCCACGCCGGATCCAATGTGCATATGAATCCCCACCAGCTTCAGGCCGTAGCGCTGCAGTACCGCCAGCGCGGCAGGCATATCGGCATACCAGATCCCGTGCTTGCTGTTCTCGCCGCCGGTATTGGTTTTTTGGCTGTGACCATGACCAAAGCCCGGGTTTACGCGCAGCCAGACGCGGTGGCCGGGGGAAACCTGACCCAGTTGCTCCAGCATATCCACAGAGCCGGCGTTCACCGGGATCTGCAGTTCGTGAACGCGCGCCAGCGTCGCATCGTCGATCACATCGGCGGTAAAGACGATCGCATCGCTGTCGGCTTTCGGATCGAATCCGGCCGCCAGCGCGCGCTCGATTTCGCCAAGTGAGACGGAGTCGACCTTCACGCCCTGCTCCCGCATCAGGCGCAGAATATGGATATTGGAGCAGGCCTTCTGGGCAAAACGCACCACGTCAAACTGATGCAGGGCGGCGATCTTCTCGCGGACGATCTGCGCGTCGTAGACCCACACCGGACAGCCAAACTCGGCGGGCAGGCGCAGCAGGTTGTCGGCGTTCAAATCGGTATCAGTCTGGTTAAGCGGGCGTGGCATGGTCATCTCCGGATAAATTCATTTTTTATGATTACGCCACAGCGCAAAGAGAATAAAAAATATCGTTTTATCGCGAGTCTATGCAAAAATGATATGGACAGTTATCTGATTTCAGGTGCCCTATGCCCGCCGTCAATTTACGCCACATCGAGATTTTTCACGCCGTGATGACCACCGGTAATCTCACCGAAGCCGCACAGATGCTGCATACCTCGCAGCCGACCGTGAGCCGCGAGCTGGCGCGCTTCGAGAAAGTGCTGGAGCTGAAGCTGTTCGAGCGCACCCGGGGCAGGCTTCACCCGACGGTGCAGGGGTTACGCCTGTTCGAGGAGGTCCAGCGCTCCTGGTACGGGCTGGACAGAATCGTGAGTGCTGCGGAAAGCCTGCGCGAATTTCGTCAGGGCGAGCTGTCAATCGTCTGCCTGCCCGTCTTTTCGCAATCCTTTTTGCCGATGCTGCTGCAGCCCTTTCTGGCCCGCTACCCGGAGGTCAGTCTCACCATCGTGCCGCAGGAGTCTCCCCTGCTTGAAGAGTGGCTTTCGGCGCAGCGTCACGATTTAGGCCTGACTGAAACCCTCTCCACGCCAGCGGGAACGGCGCGTACGGAATTGATCTCATTAGATGAAGTGTGCGTTTTGCCCGCCGGGCATCGGCTTGCCGATAAGGCGGTGCTCGCGCCGGAGGATTTTCACGGGGAAAACTACATCAGCCTGTCGCAGACCGACAGTTACCGACAGCTGCTGGATACGCTGTTTGCCGAGCATCAGGTCAAACGGCGAATGGTGGTGGAAACGCACAGCGCGGCGTCGATTTGCGCGATGGTGCGGGCGGGCGTGGGCGTCGCGGTGGTTAACCCGCTCACGGCGCTGGACTATGCCGGAAGCAGGATCGTCATCCGCCGTTTTAGCGTATCCGTCCCGTTCACCGTGAGCCTGATCCGCCCCCTGCACCGCCCGGCTTCCGCACTGGTGGAGGCTTTTACAGAACACATGATTGAGCACGCACGTCAGGTGGCGCTTCGCTTGCCTGACCTGCAAAACGCATTATGACAGCATGAACGCCACGGCATCCTCTGCATGGATGGCGGTGGTATCAAATACCGGAATAGGGCTTTGCTCAGCCGGTACGAGCAGGCCAATCTCGGTACAGCCGAAGATAACCCCCTCGGCCCCCTGCTGCGCAAGCTTCTCGATGACGCTGACGTAGAAGGCGCGGGAAGATTCGCTGAAGGTCCCAAGGCAGAGCTCGTCAAAGATAATCTGATTAATGCGCGCCCGGTCTTCTTCATCAGGGATCGGGCTTTCGATCCCGAATTCGCTGTGCAAGCGTCCGCGATAAAAATCCTGTTCCATGGTGTAGCGCGTGCCCAGCAGCGCTACGCGGCGCATCCCGGATGCCGCAATTGCACGCCCGGTCGCGTCCGCAATATGCAGGAACGGCAGCGAGCAGCGGTCCTCGATATGCGACGCCACTTTGTGCATGGTGTTGGTACAAAGCACGATACCCTCGGCACCGGCACGCTCCAGTCCCAGCGCCGCCTGGGCCAGGATTTCCCCGGCTTTATCCCACTCGCCGCTCGACTGGCAGGCTTCGATTTCATGGAAATCAACGCTGTGCAGCAGCAGGCTTGCGGAGTGCAGACCGCCCAGACGCTGCTTTACCCCTTCGTTAATCAGGCGATAATACGGGATTGTCGATTCCCAGCTCATCCCCCCTAACAGGCCGATCGTTTTCATCATCCCTCCTTATCTTCGATCTCTTTTTGTAACACAACCGATGTACATAAAAAAAGGCGCTTTAATCAGCGCCTTTTTTAACTGCGGGGTTTATTCCGTCACCGGTTCGGGGAGCGGGTTACGGCTGAGCATCGCCTCGCGCAGCAAAACGCTGCCGCAGGCAAACAGCCCACCCAGGAGCGCCGCCAGAACAACAATCAGAGCCTTGCCCGGGCCATCCTTTTTCACCGGCATGGAAGGAGAGAGCTGATACATGAATGGCTCAAGCTTAACGTCTGCAAAGGAGAGCTTTTTCAGCTGCGCGAGGTGGTATTCCCGGTTCTGGAAATCCGCATTCAGCTCGGTCACGTCCCTGAGATTTTTTTCAATCTGCAGCTTTTGCGCGATGCCGTCAGCGCCGAGCGAAACGGAATAGTCCGGATCGTCTTTTACCGCCTGCCCGTTGCTGTAGACCGGCTTCTTAATGCCTGCGGCATTCGCTACTTCCAGGGAATAATTCAGACGCTGCAGGTTGGTATTGTGAATATTGGTCAAACGGACGCGATCCAGCTCCAGCTGCTGGGCAACGACGTTGGTTTTCAGGGCGATCTGGTTGCGGATATTCTGCACCGTCTCTTTTTCAACAATAGCTGCGATATAATCGATGTATCCCGACAGGACGGCTTGCGCATCGGCTGCCGTCGGCGCAGTAAAGCTTAACGTCCAGGAAACGTAAGGCGCTTTATCCGCGTCTTTTCCCTGAGCGTCATTTGCCGCTTTCATTCGGTCCGAGATGTTCACTATCGCCCGATGAAGATCAAGCGGATCCACCTCGGCCTCTTTAAGTTGCGCCATCACGTAAGGGGAGGATTTCAGGTACTCCTCGAGCAACGACTGCGACTGAAACTTTTTAATAAAGAGGTCAAAGACTTCCGGGCGGGTAATCTGCGCGTCTACGTCAAGCACCTGAAGTGCCACCAGCATCTGACGCAGGGGGTTCCACTGCGATTGCTCCGCCTGGGTGATCACCGCTTTACTGGTCCACTTCTGCGGCAGTAAAAATGAAATGGCGAGACCAACCAGTGCAAACGCGAAGGTAACCGCGACGATGCGTTTTTTCGCCGCGAGAAGAACCCCTAACAGGCCTAAAAGATCTATCTCTTTAGCGTGAATAGCCGGGGGGGCATAATGGGGGAAATCAAGATCGCTATTTTTTTTGATATCTATCTCAGACATATGAATTATTTTTAGGATGCCCTGCATCTTTGCTCAAACGTTAGCGGTGGTCCGATGATACAGCACCTTAAGAATTATCCTAAGTTCAATTCTTATGATTTAGCCCTCCCCTGCCAAAATTAGTAGACAATTTCACTGCGTAATTACTCTGGTTAAGCGCCACCCTTGCCCTTTCTGCATACTTTGTAAGCGCTTAACTTAAAGAGGTACTACGTTTACTCGCCGATGTTCCGCAGTTTCTCCCCGGCCATCAGCCTGCGCTCGATGTGTTCCAGCGTCACGCCTTTGGTTTCCGGGATCAGCCAGAAGGTCACGCCAATAAAGGCTACGTTCAGCACCGTATAGAGCCAGAAGGTTCCCGCCGCGCCAATCGCGTCCAGCAGCGTCAGGAAGGTCGCGCCGATAATCATGTTCGACACCCAGTTGGTGGTCGTGGAACAGGTGATGCCAAAATCCCGGCATTTGAGCGGCTGGATTTCGGAGCACAGGATCCACACCACGGGCGCGGCGCTCATCGCGTAGCCTGCAATACACATCATGGTCATGCCGACGGAAAGCCAGGAAAGGCCGCTGGAGGCCGTGCCGTTATCAAACTGCATCAGGCAGTAGCCGAGGATCAGCGTGCCGAGCGCCATCACGCTGAAGCCAATTTTCAGCGCCGGTTTACGCCCGGCTTTGTCCACGGTGAATACCGCAATAAAGGTGGCAAACATGAAGGTGAGGCCCACCAGCAGCGTGGCGATCATCTGCTGTTCGGTGGTGGTGAACCCGGCCATTTTGAAGATGCGCGGCGCGTAGTACATGATGATGTTCATGCCGGTGAACTGCTGCATCGCCTGCAGCAGCATGCCGAGGAAGACCGCGCGACGCACGTTGCGGTTGATCTTAAACAGCGCCCAGCCGCCCTGCTTCAGCTTCAGGCTTTCGCGGATCTCGTTCAGCTCTTCGCGCGCTTTTTCAGAGGTATCGCGCAGCATGCGCAGGACCTCTTCCGCCTCCACGTGGCGTCCCTTTTGCGCCAGCCAGCGCGGACTGTTTGGCAGGAAAACCACCAGCACGATCAGCACCAGCGCCGGTAAGGCCAGCACCCCCAGCATCGCGCGCCAGTTGCCGCTGTAGCTGAAATACGTGTCGGACAGGAACGCCAGCACGATGCCCAGCGTGACCATCAGCTGATACATGCTGATCATCCTGCCGCGCACGTTTTCGCTTGCCATTTCGGAGAGATAAAGCGGCGCCGTGTAGGAGGCAATCCCCACCGCTACCCCCAGCAGCACGCGGGAGAGCAGCAGCACTTCAACGTTAGCGGCAAACGCCGAGCCAATGGAGCCTGCGACAAACAGAATCGCCCCGACCATCAGGCTGTATTTGCGCCCCAGACGGAACGAAAGCCAGCCGTTGAACAGCGCGCCGATGGCCGCGCCAAGCATCATGCTGCTCACCACCCACTCCTGCAGGCGGCTGCTGAGGGTAAAGTGATCGGTAATAAACGGTAATGCCCCGGCAATGACGCCGATATCCAGTCCAAACAACAGGCCCGCCACGGCGGCGGCAATGGAGACAAACTGGTTCATGCGGCGAGTATCGCGCAGCGCAGCGGGCATCAGGGTAGAGTCATTGATAGATGTCATATTTTTCCTGCCTCAACAGCAAAATTCGTTAACTGAAATTACGAGAAAGCGCGGAAAAGTGTCAGGCGGGAAAAGGTGAAGATATGGATTATTTCGCTGCGGCATAGCGATCTGTGATGGACATTACAATTTCAACTCACGGTGAATAATCACAGATTTTTACTAATCACTTCATTTTTAAGCATTAAAAGTGTGATGACAGTCATTCATGATTTTTTAATATGGATTTTTCGTGTTTATCAATATGGACTTTGGCAAATTTTACGCAAAAAAAACCTCTGCTCAAAAGCAGAGGTATGAATCTGAAGCGGGTTAACGCGCCAGCCAGCCGCCATCAACCGCAATCGTGTAGCCGTTGATATAGTCTGATGCCGACGAGGCCAGAAATACCACCGGGCCCATCAGATCGCCCGGAAGGCCCCAGCGCCCGGCAGGAATGCGGTCGAGGATTTCCGCGCTACGCTGTTCGTCCGCGCGCAGCTGCTGGGTGTTGTTGGTCGCCATGTAGCCCGGCGCAATCGCATTCACATTGATATTATGCTTCGCCCATTCGTTTGCCAGCAGGCGGGTCACGCCCATCACGGCGCTTTTGGACGCGGTGTAAGACGGTACGCGGATGCCGCCCTGGAACGAGAGCATAGAGGCAATATTCACGATCTTGCCGCCTTTCCCCTGCGCAATAAAATGCTTCGCCGCCGCCTGGGACATAAAAAATACGCTCTTGATGTTCAAATCCATCACGTCGTCCCAGTCGCGCTCGCTGAAGCTGATCGCATCTTCGCGGCGAATCAGCCCGGCGTTATTGACCAGAATATCGATATGGCCGAATTCAGCCACCGCGCGATCCAGCAGTTCCGGAATGGCGTCGATTTTACGCAGATCGGCGTTCAGGCTGAGAAAGCGACGGCCCAGCGCGGTCACGCGTTCGATGGTTTCCGTGGGTTCAACAAGGTTAATCCCGACGATGTCACAGCCTGCTTCCGCCAGGCCTAACGCCATCCCCTGACCCAGCCCGGTGTCACACCCGGAAACCACAGCCACTTTCCCCTGCAGAGAGAATGCATCCAGAATCATGTTTATTCCTTACTCTTTCAGAGCCTGTCACTCACAGGCAGGTTTATGCTTCACTGCCCGCGACTAGCGCAGATCGCTGACCGTAACATGGTCCATGTCATCAAAGACCTGGTTTTCGCCCACCATACCCCAGATAAAGGTATAGGCTTTCGTCCCAACGCCGGAGTGAATGGACCAGCTTGGCGAAATGACCGCCTGCTCGTTGTGCATCACGATATGGCGCGTTTCCTGCGGCTGCCCCATCATGTGGAACACGCAGGCGTCCTCATCCATGTTGAAGTAGAAGTAAACTTCCATGCGTCGTTCGTGGGTATGGCACGGCATCGTGTTCCACAGGTTGCCTGGCGCCAGCTCGGTTAACCCCATGCTGAGCTGGCAGGTTTCCAGCACGTCCGGCACGAAGTATTTATTGATGGTGCGGCGGTTGCTGGTGAGGTTGTCGCCCAGCGTTACGGGCGCTGCGTCCTCAGGCGTCACTTTTTTTGTCGGGTATGCGGTATGCGCAGGGGCACAGTTGTAGTAAAACTTCGCGGGTTTAGCGCCGTCAATGCTGGCAAATACCACCTCTTTCGCCCCTTTACCGACGTACAGCGCATCGCGGTGACCAATCTCGTAGCACTGGCCGTCCACGGTGATGGTGCCCGGACCGCCGATATTAATCACACCCAGCTCGCGACGCTCCAGAAAATAGCTCACGCCCAGCTGTTTACCCACTTCTCCGCCCACGGAGACGGTTTTTGCCACCGGCATAATCCCGCCCACAATAATGCGGTCGATATGGCTGTAGACCATAGTGTACCTATCGGCCTCGAACACCTGCTCAACTAAAAACTCACTGCGCAGCCCCTGCGTATCCAGCGTTTTGGCGTGTGCGCTGTGAATGCTTTGTCTGACGTCCACGGTAACCTCCAGATGTGGTCATGCCCAAAAGAAGAAAATAAACGAAACAACGTTCCGTTTTCATGATGAACACATACTATCGGCATAAAATAGGCTTTTCAATTAAATTCAAAACAACGTTTCATTTTTTATTTTGTTTATATCGAAAATGACACCCGGATCACGGTTAAGAGGCATGGGAATGAGGGGAGGATAAAAAAAACCTCCCGCAGGAGGTTTCATTAATCAGGAAAGGTTAGCGTTCGATGGCCAGCGCCACCCCTTGCCCGCCGCCTATACAGAGCGTGGCAATCCCTTTGCGGGCATTGCGCTTTTTCATTTCGTGGACCAGCGAAACCAGGATCCGGCAGCCGGACGCCCCGATCGGGTGCCCCAGCGCGATCGCCCCGCCGTTGACGTTGACCCGCAGCGGATCCCACTCCAGCATTTTTCCGACGGAGATCGCCTGCGCGGCGTAGGCCTCATTCACTTCGATCAGATCCACATCCGAAAGCTGCCACCCCGCGCGTTCCAGACAGCGGCGAGTGGCGTAGACCGGCGCGATCCCCATTAATGCCGGATCAACCCCTACGCTGGCGAATGCCTTAATGCGCGCCAGCACGGGGAGATCGAGCTCAAGGGCTTTGCTTTCGCTCATCATCATCACGGCGGCAGCGCCGTCGTTAATGGAAGAGGCATTTCCCGCCGTCACCGATCCCTGCATTTCAAACGCAGGATTGAGCCTCGCCAGGCCTTCAGCGCTGGCGTCGGTGCGCGGCTGTTCATCGGTATCCACAACGACAGGCTCGCCGCTCTGGCGGTGGGTGCTGACCGGGACAATTTCGTCGCGAAAACGGCCGGAATCAATCGCCGCTCGCGCTTTTTGCTGCGAGCTTAGCGCATAGGCATCCTGCACCTCACGGCTGATGCCGTACTCGCGCGCCAGGTTTTCCGCGGTCACGCCCATATGATAGTCATTGAACGCATCCCACAGCCCGTCATGCACCAGGCTGTCGAGCAGCTGACTGTTGCCCAGCTGTGCGCCGGTACGGCTGTCGGTCAACACGTGCGGCGCGCGGCTCATATTCTCCTGCCCGCCCGCAATGATCACGTCCGCTTCACCACACTGAATGGCCTGCGTCGCGAGATGCAGCGCTTTTAATCCTGAACCACAGACGTCGTTAATGGTGATGGCGGAGACGGTATTGGGCAGCCCGCCCTTGAGCGCCGCCTGGCGCGCAGGGTTTTGCCCGGCACCGGCCGTGAGGACCTGTCCCAGGATCACCTCGTCAACTTCGTGAGCTGCGATCCCGCTACGCTCCACCAGCGCCTGCACCACCACGCTGCCCAGTTCAACCGCCGAGTGACGCGCAAGCGCTCCCTGAAAACAGCCGATAGCCGTACGCAACGCACCCACTATTACGACATCTTTCATCACGACCTCTGTGTTAAATGACATGACGATAGTAGAGGATTGTTACTGGTAATTATCTTAATTGTTTAAAAATAGTGAGTTTAATCACAAGGTTCAGCGTGCATCCTGCAGATACTGCCGCAGCCAGCTTCCGGCCACGCCGGGAGGGGTGCGTTTATTCCACAGCAGATCGATGCCGATCGCCCTGGGCCAGCCGGGAACGTTGAGCTGCACCAGCGATTTTGCGGCTGCGAACTCATCCACCAGCGCACAGGGCAATACGCACCAGCCGAATCCCTGCACCGCCATACTCAAGAGTAACAGGTAATTCGGCGCTGACCAGACGGGCCCGCGCGCAATCTCCGCCTCGCGCTCCAGATAGGTGCTCAACCGCAGCTCCCGCCAGCCGTGCAGTTCGTCACGCTGGACGTCATGCTGCCCGGCCAGCGGATGCGTGGTCGCGACGTAGATCGCCATACGGGTCTGCATCGGCAGCCGGGTGGCGCCGATATCCGTCGGATAACCGTCCCGCGCTTCGGTGAGGCCAATCTGCGCGCGCTCCTTTTGCAGCAGATCGATTACGTCCTCTTCCTCGCCAATCAGGCATTCGAATTCCGTATGGGGAAAGCGGGCGTCAAACTGTTTCATCATCTCTTCCAGCACGTCCGGGTTGAGGGTATCGGAAAGGACAAACGTCAGACGCGCCTCCGTTTTCGCCGTTAACGATACCGCCAGTTCATCCAGCCGCGTGCTGGCGGCCAGGATGGCCTGCACGTAGCCCAGCACCTGCTCCCCCTGGGCCGTTAACACCGGCTGGCGCGCCGAGCGGTCAAACAGTTCGAAACCGAGATCGGCTTCAAGATGGGCAATCGACGTGCTGATCGTCGACTGGCTTTTACGCAGCCGGCGTGCGGCGGCAGAAAAAGAGCCTGCCGCCACGGTCTCGACAAACGCGGTAAGGGCTTCGGGTGAATAGCGCATAACCTATCTACTTTAGCGATGGATACTATCTTTAATATATCAGCTTTAGCGATGAAAATAGGCCACATCAACGCCCATACCGGCGAATTAACGAGGTCTATGACTATGCAACACCAGGATGCACTCCAACGTAAACTGCCGGAGCGGATCTTTCATGCTGTCTGTTTTGAAGGGATCGCGACGGCGATCCTCGCCCCTACGGCGGCGTGGCTCATGCAGCGTTCCGTGGTGGAAATGGGTGGGTTGACCATTATTCTGGCGACCACCGCCATGCTGTGGAACATTATTTATAACTTCGGCTTCGACCGTTTCTGGCCCGTTCAGCGCGTCAAACGTACGGCAAAAGTGCGTGCGCTGCATGCGCTGGGTTTCGAATGCGGGTTTATTGTGATTGGCGTGTCGATTGTCGCCGCCGTGCTGGGGGTCACCCTGCTGCAGGCATTCACGCTGGAAATTGGCTTTTTCCTGTTCTTCCTGCCGTACACCATGTTCTATAACTGGGTGTACGATTGCCTTCGCGAAAAATTTCTTAAGCGTCGCCAGCAACGGCGCGCCCTGGCAGGCTAAATGCCTTCTGGCCGGACGCCCGTTCCGGCCAAACGCCGTCGAAGCAACTGCGCTCTCCGAGCTTATCTATGGTAAATTGCACGCCATTCCGTTGGTTTGATAGTTGATACGTTGCTCTAATGTCGAAAATTTGGTCAAAAGATGAGACTCTCTGGAGTTTCGCTCTCTATGGCACAGCCGTGGGCGCAGGAACGCTGTTCTTGCCCATTCAGCTGGGCTCCGCAGGCGCTATAGTCCTGTTTATTACCGCCCTCGTGGCCTACCCCTTAACCTACTGGCCGCACAAAGCGCTGGCGCAATTTATCCTGTCGTCAAAAACAAAAGGCAATGAAGGGATCACCGGCGCTGTCTCGCACTACTACGGCCGGAAGATTGGCAATCTGATCACTACCCTCTATTTCGTCGCCTTCTTCGTGGTGGTGCAGATTTATGCGGTGGCTATCACCAACTCGTTAACGGAACAGCTGGCGAAGCACCTGACGGTGGATACCGGCGTTCGCGTGCTGGTTAGCCTCGGGGTGGTGCTGGTCCTGAATCTGATCTTCCTGATGGGACGCCATATCACGATAAAGGTAATGGGCTTCCTGGTGTTTCCGCTGATTGCCTATTTTCTGTTTGTCTCGCTCTATCTGATCGGCAGCTGGCAACCAGCGCTGCTGACCAGCCAGATGGCCGTCGATAGCCATACGCTGCACCAGGTTTGGATTTCGATTCCGGTGATGGTGTTTGCCTTCAGCCATACCCCGATTATCTCAACCTTTGCCGTTGACCGTCGGGAGAAGTTTGCCGACGGCGCCATGGATAAATGCAAGAAGATCATGAAGGTGGCTTACCTGATCATCTGCCTGAGCGTGTTGTTCTTTGTCTTCAGCTGCCTGCTCTCTATTCCGCCGTCGTACATTGTGACGGCCAAAGAGCAAGGAGTGACGATCCTGTCCGCGCTGTCGATGATGCCCTCTTCTCCGGCGTGGCTGGGCATTTCCGGAATTATCGTGGCGATTGTTGCGATGTCGAAATCGTTCCTCGGCACCTATTTTGGGGTGATTGAAGGGGCGACGGAGATCGTGAAGTCGTCGCTCAATCAGGTGGGCGTGAAAAAGAGCCGCGCCTTTAACCGCGCGATTTCCATCATGGGGGTGTCGTTAATCACCTTTGCGGTCTGCTGCATTAACCCCAACGCCATTTCGATGATTTACGCCATCAGCGGCCCGCTTATCGCCATGATCCTGTTTATCATGCCGACGCTGTCGACGTATCTTATCCCCTCGCTGAAACAGTACCGCTCCATTGGCAACCTGCTGACGCTGATCGTCGGCGTGCTGTGCGTGTCGGTGATGTTTGTCGGCTAAGGTTCCTGCCAGACATTGTGCCGGGTGGCGCTGCGCTTACCCGGCAATGATTGCTCCAGTGAATCACGCCCGAATATCGTCATACTCCCGCGTTTTATCAAACTCATGCTTCGCGAACGGGCACAGCGGGATAATTTTGCGGTTCTCACCGCGCATCTTCTCCACCACTTTCGCCACCAGCCGTTTACCAACGCCCTGCCCTTTCAGGCTCTCATCTACATCGGTGTGCTCGATAATGCTCAGGTGCTCGCCGGTCGGGACAAAGACAATCTCCGCGACCTGATTTCCGCTTGCATCATTCACGTAAAACTTGTTGTGGCCTTCCAGAATATCCATGGTTCCTCGCTTATTTTTGGCGATACTTCAGCGCACCGCTCGGGCAGGTATCAATCACGCGGACAACCGTTTCAACGTCCACTTCATCGGGAATAATCCACGGTTTACGTTTCAGATTAAACAGCTTTGCGCTCCCACGCACGCAGTTACCGGAGTGTTTGCAAATCCCGGTATTGAAGTAAACGTCAATTTTCTCGCCGGTATAGGCCCGGTAACCCGCATCCAGTAGCTCTTTATCCATGACATTGCCTCCGTAATTATTATCGTGCTGAATGAAGCATAGCCTCACGGGATCCTGATGGCTATAACGCCGAAAACGAAAAGCCAGGTCACAACTCTTTTCTCGCCGGATTGCGTCCGCTATTTGACCATGTCAGGCTCCGCAAATCTTTCACGTTTACAGGGCTACCGCAGGTTGAATGAAACGCAGACTCTCTTTTCAGGTAAAGCTATTTTTAGCGCTGGTGTGCTTCTCCTGCCTGCTGTTAGTTCTGCTGGGAACCATCCTGTTTCATTTTATTGACCGACAGCTCCATCACGACCTCGGCCAGCGCGCCCGGGTGCAGGCCAGCCAGATCGCGCTGATGCCGGGCCTGGCGGAAAAGGTTGCGGCCAGAGATATCCCCGGCATCGCCCGGTTAATTCAGCCGCTGCGGGCTGAAAGCGATGCCAGCTACATTGTGATTGGCGATACCGAGGAGCAGCACCTTTATCATTCGGAATCCCCGGAACGCATTAATTTACCGATGATCGGCGGAGATAATGCCGAAGTCTTAAAGGGCAAAACCATTATTTCCGTACGCCAGGGCGGCATTGGCGTTTCACTGCGCAGCAAAGCGCCCATCTTCAACGCCCGGCATCAGGTGATTGGTATTGTCTCGGTCGGCTATCTGACCTCGTACATTGCCAATATTAATGCGCGCATTCTCTGGCAGTCCGGGCTTTACGGCGCGGGTCTTCTGCTGCTGCTGTTTATTTTCTCCTGGCTGTTTACCCGCAATCTCAAAAAACAGATGTTCCGGCTGGAGCCGAAAGATATCGCTCAGCTGGTTTTGCAGCAGCGCGCGCTATTAGAAGCCATGTACGAAGGGGTATTTGCCGTTAATCAGGAGAAGCAGCTGATTTTAATTAACCGCGCCGCACGCGAGATGCTGGATATTCGGCAAAGTGAGAAAGACCTTATTGGTAAACCGCTGGAAGATATCCTTCAGACATCGCCGGGCTTTTTCTCCCAGCGCTATGCCTCGGTGAGCGCGGGCCGCCATGACCAGATTGCGGTGCTCAACCAGCGCGAGGTGATCGTCAACCGCGTGGCGATTGAGGTTGAGCCCGGAGTTGAAAGCGGCTGGGTGTACAGCTTTCGCGACAAAAATGACATTAACACCCTCAGCAGCCAGCTCAGCCAGATCAAACGCTATGCGGACAACCTGCGCATTATGCGCCACGAACAGCTGAACTGGACCGCCACGCTGGTCGGGTTACTGCAGATGAAACACTATGACGAGGCGATCCGTTACATCCAGGTGCAGTCCGAAGGCGCGCAGCGGGTGCTGGACTTTGTCTCCGCGCGTTTTTCATCTCCCGCGCTGTGTGGGCTGCTGTTGGGAAAATACGTCAGCGCGCGCGAAAAAGGCATTGAGCTGCTGTTTGACCCCGCCTGCCAGCTCACCCGCATGCCTGCCGCGCTCTGCGAAACGGAGCTGATGTCGATTATCGGTAATCTGCTGGATAACGCCGTGGACGCGACTCTCAACGCCCCGGTCCACGCGCCGGTCGAGCTCTACATTTCCGATCGTAACCAGGAGCTGCTGATCGAGGTGGCCGACCGGGGCTGCGGGGTGGACGATGCCGTGAAGCCGCACATTTTCCGCCAGGGGTTCAGCAGCAAGCCGGAAAGCGAAAACGACATTGTGGGCACCGAGCACGGTATTGGCCTGTTTCTGGTGGCAGGATATATCGACAAGGCTGGCGGCAGTATAGAGATTGCCGACAACACGCCGCAGGGAACTATTTTTTCTGTGTTTATTCCGAATGGGCTAAAGCATGACCCGAGCACTTGATGTTGTGATCGTTGAGGATGAGCCGCACCTGGCGGAGCTGCATCGCGAGTATATCGAGCAGAATTTTCATTTACGCGTGGTGGGCATCGCCGCGTCGATTGAGCAGGCATGCAGCCTGATTCATCAGCATCAGCCGCGGCTTATCCTGCTGGACAACTATCTTCCGGACGGTAAAGGCGTGGAACTCATCGATAACCCGCTGCTGAAAAGCTATGAGTGCTCGGTGATCTTCATCACCGCCGCCAGCGATATGCAGACCTGCAGCCACGCCATGCGCAGCGGGGCGTTTGACTACCTCATCAAGCCCGTCTTTTTCCAGCGCCTGCACGCCTCGCTGGAGCGGTTTATGCGCTTCATCCACACCGTGCAGCAGGTGAAGGTGGTCGACCAGCATGCGCTGGATCGCCTGTTTAATCTGCCTGCCGCGGAAGCCTCCGTTACGCCCTCCACGAAGGGCATTGAGCCCCAGACGCTGGAACGGATTAAACGGCTGTTCGCCGATCGACCCGACAGCGCGATGTCGGTTGAAGAGGTGGTGGAAAACGTGGGGATCAGCAAAACCACGGGGCGCCGCTACCTTGAATACTGCGTGGAGAGCGGATTAGTCAGCGTCGAGATGCTGTATGGCAATATTGGTCATCCGCGCAGGCTTTACCGCAAAGCCGCCGATAAACCGTAATCCGAAACCGTTCACAGGCTAACGTTCGCGGATTTTATGGTGTTAATTGCTGAAACGACGGCGACAATCACACTTCGGAATCATCGCCCGCTTCACCCTATTGTGGGTGGAACCCGATAGGCTATGTTGACAATTAGTTCCTCAAATGTAACTAAAAGGTTAACTATAATGTCGAACACGTTCCGAATTTCTCTGCTTACCGCTACCGTACTGTTCTCTGCTTCTGCACTGTCTGCCCTGCCGCAGGGCTATCCTGCTGAGTATCAAAAAGTGGTTGATGCCGCCACCAAAGAGGGCAAGGTTGTTATTTACTCCACCACCGACATCAAAGCCGCCGGGCCGCTGATCCAGGGCTTCGAAAAAACCTACCCGGGCATCAAAGTTGAATACAACGATATGAACAGCACGGAGCTGTACAACCGTTTCATCAGCGAACAGGCCTCCGGCGGCGTGAGCGGCGACGTGGTATGGAGCTCCTCGATGGACACAGGGCTGAAGCTCGCCACCGACTACGCGATGGAGTACAAGTCCCCGGAACAGAGCCAGCTGCCGAAATGGGCGGTCTGGAAAGATAAGGCTTACGGCACCACCTATGAGCCGGTGGTCTTTATCTACAACAAGCGCCTGATCCCGGCCGGCGACGTGCCGGATTCTCACGCCGCGCTGGCGAAGCTAATTGCCAGCCAGACGGACAAATTTAAGAATAAAGTCACCACCTACGACATCGAAAAATCGGGTCTGGGCTTTATGCTCTCGGTGCAGGATCACAACGCCGATCCAAACTACTTTAAGACCCTGGCGGACGTCGCCAAAGGTGGCTTATCGGTGCAGTCGTCGACCGGCACCATGATGGAGCGCGTCTCCTCCGGTGAAAACCTGATCGGTTTTAATATCCTCGGATCCTACGCGGAAGCGCGCGCGAAGAACGATCCGTCGCTCGGCATTGCCTATCCGAAGGATTACACCCTGGTGCTGTCGCGCGTGTCGTTCATCAGCCAGCAGGCGCAAAACGGCAACGCCGCGAAGCTGTGGCTGGACTACGTGCTGTCGGAAAAAGGGCAAAGCATTCTGGCCAACCAGGCGGATATTCCCTCCATTCGTAACGATATCGAAGGGAAAAATGATATCGACGGCCTGACCAAAATCCTCAGCAACGCGCTGAAGCCGATCCCGGTTGATGAAACGCTGCTGGAATATCTGCAGCCGAAAAAACGCCTGGAGTACATCAAAGAGTGGCGTACCGCCGCCGGTAAATAAGCTTCTCGGCGCGGCGCGAGCCGCCGCGCTCCCTTATCGACTGAGTTCGTTTTTCTGGGCTGCAACACCAGGGATACCCCATGAATACATTACGCAGAAAGTGGCAAAGCCTGCCGCGAGGCATCGTCGTGCTGATAACCGCCCTGGTTATCTACACGCCGCTGTCGTTTATCGTGATACAGAGCTTCCTGTCCGCCCCGTTCTTTTCGCCGTCAAAAGAGTGGAGCTTTGAATCATTTGATTTTATTTTCACCGACCCTGATTTTTATAATGCCCTGAAAAGCGGCTTTATTCTGGCATTTGGGCTGGTCTTTATCTCCATTCCGCTGGGCGGCGTGCTGGCGTTTCTGATGGTGCGTACCGACCTGCCCGGCCGCCGGCTGATTGAGCCGCTGATCCTGGTCCCGATTTTCGTTTCACCAATGGTGCTGGGCTTCGGCTACGTGGTGGCCGCCGGTCCGGTGGGCTTTCTCTCCCAGTGGGCTCAGGCGCTGATTGGCTTTGTGCCGTGGAATATCTACGACATGTCGAGCATTGTGGTCATTGCCGGCCTGACGCACGTCCCGCACGCCTATCTGTATATCTCGTCAGCGCTGCGCAGCGTGGGCTCCGACGTGGAAGAGGCCGCGCGCACCGCGGGCGCGTCGCCCTGGCAGGTGATGACCTCCGTCAGCCTGCCGATGGTGCGTCCTTCTATTCTGTACGCGACCGTGCTGCTGTTCTTCCTCGGGCTAGAGGTCTTCGGCCTGATGCTGGTCCTCGGCGACCCGGAAGGCAACATGGTGCTGGCGACCTATCTTTATAAGCTGACGAACAAGATGGGTACCCCATCCTATAACCTGATGGCGGCGGTTGCCGTGGTGCTGATCTGCATCACCATCCCGCTGGTGATGCTCCAGCGTCGCCTGATGCGCACCGCCAACCGCTTCGTCACCATGAAGGGCAAGGCCTCGCAGGCCCGCGCGCTGCCGCTGGGTAAATGGCGCTGGGTGGCTGGCGGAGTGATTGCCTTCTGGCTCACCGTCACCATCGGCGTTCCGCTGCTTGGCGTGGTATTGCGCGCGTTTATCTCCAACTGGGGCGTGGGCGTTTCGCTGTGGGACGAGCTTTCCCTGAACACCTTCCGCACCATCTGGGCGCAGCCCAACCTGCTGCGCGCCATCGTCAACTCCATGGCGATTGGCGTCATTGGCGGCGCGCTGGCCGTGGTGTGCTACCTGTTTGTCGGGATTGCCATGCACCGCAAGCCGGATAACACCACGCGTTTCCTCGACTACAGCGTGCTGGTACCGCGCGCCGTGCCGGGCCTGCTGGCAGGTCTGGCGTTCCTGTGGGTGTTCCTGTTTCTGCCGATGTGGCTGGATAACTCGCTGAAATCCGGCTGGCTTTCCGGGTTCGCCTGGACCGACTGGATGCGTGAAAACGTCATCGTCTGGCTGCGTTCTCTGCGCAGCACCATTTTCAGCGTCTGGCTGGCCTATACCGTGGTGTGGATGGCCTACGGGCTGCGGCTTATCTCTTCCACGCTGCTGCAGGTAGGACCGGAGCTTGAAGAGGCGGCGCGCAGCACCGGGGCGACGCGCGGGCAGATCACCCGCCACGTCACCATACCGCTCTCCCGCTACGGTCTGATTGGCTCGTGGCTGCTGATGTTCCTGATCTTTGAACGCGAATACTCAACGGGTGTGTACCTGCTTTCACCCGGCACGGAGACCATCGGCTCGATGCTGGTTTCCCTCTGGGCAGCGGGTGCCATCGATATCGTGGCGGCGCTCTCTTTCATTAATATCCTGCTGGTCGTGGTAGGTCTAGGCATTGCCCTTCGTTTCGGAGTGAAAATACATGATTGAATTAGCGGTTGACGATCTGCACTTAACCTACGGCGACAATCCTGTTTTAAAAGGTGTCTCCATGAACCTGAAGCGCGGCGAAGTGGTCTCCCTGTTAGGCCCTTCCGGCAGCGGCAAAACCACCCTGCTCCGCGCCGTTGCGGGTCTGGAAAAACCGACGCAGGGGTCGATTGTCATTGGCAACAATAAAGTTTACGACGGCACGCCGCGCAGCGAGGTCCCGGCGGAAGAGCGTAACCTGGGGCTGGTGTTCCAGTCCTACGCCCTGTGGCCGCACAAAACCGTGTTTGAGAACGTGGCCTATCCGCTCAAGCTGCGCAAAGTGCCGGCGAAAGAGATCCAGCAGCGCGTGCAGGACGTGCTGGACCAGCTTGGCCTGGGCCATCTTGGTAAACGTCACCCGCACCAGCTCTCCGGTGGGCAGCAGCAGCGCGTGGCGATTGGCCGCGCGCTGGTGTACAACCCGCCGGTGATTTTGCTGGACGAGCCGCTCTCTAACCTCGACGCCAAGCTGCGCGAAGAGGCCCGCGTGTTCCTGCGCGAGCTGATTATCAAGCTCGGGCTATCCGCGCTGATGGTGACGCACGACCAGAACGAAGCGATGTCGATTTCCGACCGCATCCTGTTGCTGAACAACGGCAAGATCGAGCAACAGGGCACGCCGCAGGAGATGTACGGCTCGCCTAAAACGCTCTTTACCGCCGAGTTTATGGGCAGCAACAACCGCCTGCACGGCAAGGTCACCGAAGTGCGCGACGGCAGAGCGCGCATCGAAGGCAAAGGCTGGGTGCTGTGGGGTCAGGCGGGTGAAGGGGTTCAGAGCGGTGATGACGCCACGGCGGTGATCCGCGTCGAGCGCGTGGCGGTGGTCGAGGGGCCAGGGGAAAATCAGCTTGAGCTGCCGCTGCTCACCAGCATGTACCTCGGCGACCGCTGGGAGTACCTGTTCCGCACGGTGGGGGATGATTTTGTCATCCGCGCGTATGGGCATGAGGTGCGGGATCCGCAGCACTGCCATCTTTCGCTGCCGGAGAAGCATGTTTGGGTGTTCCCAAAAGGGTGAGTGTGTGAGGAAAAGGCTGCGGGATGCGGCCTTTGTAAGTGTAGAAGCTCAATCCGAATGACCGCTTTCTGGCTTAATTATAAGTTCGCATGCTGTTTTGGTGGTTAACTTTCTTGCGACTGACGCAACAGGATGATTGACATCATGCTTCGATACGAATTAACTCCCCACCACGCTGGCTTTTTATTGCTAACGCGACTAATACCGGCCTCATCGTCTTAGAGTACAATGATTTGCCATCCTTATCGATATAAAGACGTGTTGATCCGAAGTAAGAAAACGTAGACTTAGATTTAAGGAAAAAAAGCATTACAAGGACGATCATAACCGTGGGAGACTTCCTTGCAGTTCGTTGATTACAAAGGATCCTTAACTCAGCCCGGACTATGATATGCCGAACAATTTCTTTGCCGTGAGACAGCCTATGGAGTTATTCAATCTTTTCACGTGCCAGAGGGTGCGAAATCAGCGTAACGCGTTTTTATCAGCGCAATAGTCCGGTAAGACAGTAAGGGAAAAAATAGCAGTTCCCGCTCATGCCACATCGAAGGCTGGGCATGCTGAACGGACCACGTTGATGATATCTTACCTTAAGACGGCGATAAGGTCTGACGTTACTGCCGATGCGCAAAGCGTTGTCATACGTTACCGAGTAAATCCAGTGTAATCTTGACCTGCTCGATCTCTTTTAGAGTAAATACTTCTGAGTTTTCTAAGCTCATGATATTTATCCCTCTGGTTTAAACGGTTTCGTGAGCCCTCCTATAACGCGGACATGACTATCGAGCACTCCCCGTGATGAGCGTACGTAATCTTACTAATTTCGAATATTACGATTTTGGGGTCAGCACCATAACTCTATAAAAGAGGCTAACTCGGTAAGTAACCTTTCGCTGTTTAGCGCAAAGATCGCTCTATGATGAACATGTCATCGAATGTCATCTACTACTGCTTAGTGTAGGCATTACTTACCTATTGAGATAGCCTTTTACAGTCATTATAATTACATGATATACTCTGAATTATTAATTTTAAGGTTCAAAAAATGAACTTATTCCTAAAGACTAAGCCACTAATCTCAGTTAGTTATTCCAAAAAAATAAAATCCTCACTATTGGACTTCATTTTCATATTTCTTTTTTTTACGTTCGCTATCACAGGCATTAGAAATTCGGCACCCCTGCCCAATCATTTATATTCAATAATACACTATTTATGGCTTGCCAGCCCTTTACCATTAGCCTATATTTTACTTCGTTTAATTAAAATACCATCATTGATTTCGGCCTACGCTGTCTTTTTGGCATTTAAATTATTAGAGTATATAAACAGTATCAAATTATCACTTACAGGTGAGGTACTATCCTGGAATGATTTATCTTCTCATTCCAATCTATCTATTGCAAAGCACTATTTTACACCATGGCTGGCATTTTATATTTTCCTCGCAATATCATTTCTTGTGTTTTTAGTTATCATCAGCAGAGCATTTTACACAACAAAGACAAATAAATCATTACTCGCCATCTCATTTATAATAACATTACCATTCTCATTTTACTCTCATTTCAGCGCACTCTTTGGAGAAGACAGTTTTCTTTCCAGGAAAATGATATTATTAGCAAAAGAAATGAACGTAACTTATAGATCATGGAACTGGCCTGTAAATCTTCAGGAAAATGGCATGGCCATGCACATTGTCATGACCAGTTCACGCAAATCCACACCTTTGGCTGACAAAAATAATAAAGAGAATTATAATACTGAAAAGGAAGCCGGCAGGAAGACAATACCAAAACATAAAACTATTATTTATATACTCTGTGAGTCATGCTGGTATGACAATGCTAATTTCAAAGAAATTATTACCCCAATATTGAATGAAGGCTTTGTTACTTTTCGTGCGACTTCTCCAGTTTATGGCGGAGGCACCGCGAATGTTGAATTTGAAATGCTAACCGGGCTGCCAAGCAATTCGAGAGTTTTATCTGGGACAATTTATCAAGAATATGCTTCGCAACTCAGATCGAACTCAGATAATATTGCAAGTGCTTTAAAAGAAAAAAGTTTCACCACTTATGCAGCACATAATTATCTAAAAGAATTTTGGCATAGAGATATTGTTTATAAAAAATTTGGCATTGAACAATTTGATGGCCTTTATGAAATGTCTCATATAAATCTACCAGAAGAAATTGCCGCAACCAAAAAGAAATGGCAATGGCAAGCCGATGACTATCTTCTTTATAAGTCAGCAATTGAACATCTTAAAAAGGCTGACGGCAAAAATATTTTTATGAATTTAATCACTATGTCTACACATGGCCCATACCCTAGAGAGAATGACTCAGGAGAGTATGTATATACGTATGAATTAAAACAAGCGGTCGATCGCTTCGTTAATTTTTACAAAGAAGTACGAGAGATAGATCCTAATGCCGTTGTTGTTATTTATGGAGACCATAAACCTGCTTTAAATAAATTTTTCATGGACAGGAATGTTTTACCTGCTAATCTTTTCAGTAAGATAGGCGACAAAGATGACGACTTTGTATTCAAATGGGATATAAACCCAACCGATTATGGAGATGTCCCTGTGTTTGTTGCTGCAGGTAACGATACCAATTTAAATAAAGTCGCCCTAGAAGCGAATAATCAACCGTATTTTTGCGTATCATCTATTATAGATAAGTATTTAATTAATTCCGGGCTACCAAGCTTCAGATACAACATTAAAAATGAATGTTCTAACACAAAACAATCGTATACAGATAAAATCAATGAACTACCGTCATGGGTATATTCTTTGG
The DNA here is from genome assembly GCF_021892025.1 of Enterobacter cloacae complex sp. ECC445. NCBI lineage: Bacteria > Pseudomonadati > Pseudomonadota > Gammaproteobacteria > Enterobacterales > Enterobacteriaceae > Enterobacter > Enterobacter cloacae complex sp. ECC445. Next base: position 162,891 of record NZ_JAKLRZ010000005.1, read on the forward strand.
CGTTATTTGAAGATAATGAAAAATGATACTTAAAGCTTAAATAAAAAATCATTACCTGAAAAAATATATTTAAGAAGGAATTATCAGAATTTCGTAACTGATAATTCCTTAAGACTTAATATATGACTGATAGTAAGTTTCAGTTCAGAACCACCGGGATAAATTCTTCTGACTTTTGTATTCCGGTCTTTGCAGGAATGCAGCGAAGCAGATGTTTTCGAGCGGTGCAAGTAGGATAGATTGTTAGCCGCATTGACTGGTAAAGGTTGTCGATGATTGACTGCAAGACCAGATCACCGCCACCTGACACAGAAACAGGCAGCAACCCACAAACTGGTGAAACAATGCTAATGCGTATCCCCTCATCCCTGGCCCAACAATAGCTAACATTGTTGCACTGAAAGATCCTTATAGAATTCTTTTCTTATTCAGTTAGTTAAGATGTTTTAAGAAGTGTTCTGGAGCGGGCGAAGGGAATCGAACCCTCGTATAGAGCTTGGGAAGCTCTCGTTCTACCATTGAACTACGCCCGCTTTGAGGTGCGTAAGGCATTATAGACCTTACACACCTTCATACAAGCCTATTCTCAACTAACCGGCGATAAAATAATCACTTAGCACTTCGGCTTACTGCCGGGCGCAGGAAGATAACGCTGCGGGTCGATGGCCGTCGCCTTGTAGCGAATCTGGAAATGCAGCTTCACTGAATCCGTACCGGTGCTGCCCATGGTGGCAATCTTCTGCCCGGCTTTGACGTTCTGCCCGTTGTTGACCAGCATCGTGTCGTTGTGCGCATAGGCCGTGATGTAGTCTTCGCCATGCTTAATCATGATCAGGTTACCGTAGCCGCGCAGCTGGTTACCGACGTAAACCACCTTCCCGGCCCCGGAGGCATAAACCGGCGTCCCGCGCGCAGCAGCGATATCAATCCCCTTGTTGCCACCTTCAGAGAGTGAATAAGGGGCGACCACTTTACCACTGGCAGGCCAAATCCAGCAGCGCTGTCCAACCGGCGGCCATGACGATTGCGGTACCTGGTACGACGGCGTCACTTTGGCGGTTTTGCCTTTCGAAGAGGATTTTTTACCCGAGGACGCTCCGCCGCTCACCTTCAGCTGCTGGCCCACCTCGATGGTGTAGGGTGGAGAGAGATTATTCAGCCGCGCCAGATCCTTCACGCTGGTCCCCGTTGCGCGCGAAATCCGGTACAGGGTGTCCCCGCGTTTGACGGTGTAGACCGAACCGGAATAGTTTCCCGTATCCGTCGATTTGCTCCCTGAACAGCCCGCCAGGAATAGCGTCAACGTCAGAAAAAAAACAGCGGTAAGGGGTTTTCTCGTCAGGCTTCCTGCAAACAAAACAGATCCTCGGTCAGCGTGAATGGCGCACTATGATAGCAGCCAAAATGAATATGGGTCATGCCCTTTTCCGCTCTACGAGCCAAACCGTTCGTATAAGAATGCAGTATAATACTTCGGCTGATGGTGCTGAACCACTCGGCGTTTTGGCACTGGAGCATCAATGAGTATTCAAGAACACGTTATTTTGGTAAACGACCAGGGAAAGGTGATTGGCACTCAGGAAAAATATGCCGCGCACACGTTACATACCCCGCTGCACCTGGCTTTCTCTTCCTGGCTTTTTAACGCCAAAGGCGAGTGTCTGGTCACCCGACGCGCATTAAGCAAAAAAGCCTGGCCGGGCGTCTGGACGAACTCCGTCTGCGGGCACCCGCAGTCCGGTGAAAAGACGGAAGAGGCCATTATCCGCCGCTGCCGCTTTGAAGTGGGCGCGGAGCTGACGGATATCACCGCCGTTGCCCCTGAGTTTCGCTATCGGGAAACCGACCCGTCCGGGATCGTGGAAAACGAAATTTGTCCGGTATTCGCCGCTCGGATAACCAATAACGTGACGATAAATGAAGATGAAGTGATGGACTATCAGTGGGTTGAGCTGGACGCGCTATTCCGCGCGCTGGACGCGACGCCGTGGGCCTTTAGCCCGTGGATGGTCATGGAAGCGATGACCGCTCGCGAAACGCTCAGAGCCTTCGCCGCGCAATAAAAAAGCCCCTTTCGGGGCTTTTTTGCATCTTAACGCCTTATTTCACCGGGCGCATTGCCGGGAACAGGATCACGTCGCGGATGGTGTGGCTGTTGGTGAACAGCATCACCATACGGTCGATACCAATCCCCAGGCCCGCCGTTGGCGGCAGGCCGTGCTCCAGCGCGGTCACGTAGTCTTCGTCGAAGAACATCGCTTCGTCGTCGCCTGCCGCTTTCGCGTCAACCTGATCCTGGAAGCGCTGCGCCTGGTCTTCCGCATCGTTCAGCTCGCTAAAGCCGTTGCCGATTTCGCGGCCACCGATGAAGAATTCGAAGCGGTCAGTGATTTCCGGGTTCTCGTCATTACGACGCGCCAGCGGAGAGACTTCAGCCGGGTATTCGGTGATGAAGGTCGGCTGAATCAGGTGCGCTTCCGCCACTTCTTCAAAGATCTCGGTCACGATACGGCCCAGACCCCAGCTCTTCTCAACCTTGATACCGATGCTTTCGGCGATCGCTTTCGCAGAATCAAAGTTGTCCAGATCGGCCATGTTGGTTTCCGGACGGTACTTCTTGATCGCTTCGCGCATGGTCAGTTTTTCGAACGGCTTGCCGAAGTCGAAGACTTCTTCACCGTAAGGGACCTGCGTGGTGCCCAGAATATCCTGCGCCAGGGTACGGAACAGGGATTCGGTCAGCTCGATCAGATCTTTGTAATCCGCATACGCCATGTAGAGTTCCATCATGGTGAACTCTGGGTTATGACGAACGGAGATACCTTCGTTACGGAAGTTACGGTTGATCTCGAACACGCGATCGAAGCCACCGACCACCAGACGCTTCAGGTACAGTTCCGGCGCGATACGCAGGTACATGTCCAGGTCCAGGGCGTTGTGATGGGTGATGAACGGACGCGCAGACGCGCCGCCAGGGATCACCTGCATCATTGGGGTTTCCACTTCCATAAAGTCGCGGTTCACCATGAACTGGCGGATACCGGCCATGATCTGGGAGCGAATTTTGAAGGTCTTGCGGGATTCATCGTTAGAAATGAGATCCAGGTAGCGCTGACGATAGCGCGCTTCCTGATCCTGCAGGCCGTGGAATTTGTCCGGCAGCGGGCGCAGGGCTTTGGTCAGCAGACGCAGCTCGGTGCAGTGGATAGACAGTTCACCGGTTTTGGTTTTGAACAGTTTACCTTTCGCGCCCAGGATATCGCCCAAGTCCCACTTCTTGAACTGCTCGTTGTAGATGCCTTCCGGCAGATCGTCACGGGAAACGTACAGCTGAATACGGCCGCCAACGTCCTGCAGGGTCACGAAGGAGGCTTTACCCATGATACGACGGGTCATCATGCGGCCCGCAACGGCCACTTCAACGTTCAGCGCTTCCAGCTCTTCGTTCTCTTTCGCGTCGAAGTCAGCGTGCAGTTGGTCTGAGGTGTGGTCACGACGAAAATCGTTCGGGAACGGCACGCCCTGCTCGCGCAGCGCTGCCAGCTTCTCGCGGCGGGTTTTCAGTTCGTTGTTAAGATCGACTACCGCGTCAGCGCCCTGTGCTTGTTGTTCAGACATGTTGGTTCCTCATAACCCTGCTTTCAAACTTGCTTCGATAAATTGGTCCAGGCTGCCGTCCAGCACCGCCTGCGTGTTGCGGGTTTCAACCCCGGTACGCAGGTCTTTGATGCGGGAGTCATCAAGGACGTAAGAACGGATCTGGCTGCCCCAACCGATGTCGGACTTGTTGTCTTCCATCGCCTGTTTCTCAGCATTTTTCTTCTGCATCTCCAGCTCATAAAGCTTCGCTTTCATCTGCTTCATGGCCTGGTCTTTGTTCTTATGCTGGGAACGGTCGTTCTGGCACTGTGTTACCAGCCCGGTTGGAATGTGGGTAATACGCACCGCAGATTCCGTACGGTTAACGTGCTGACCACCCGCGCCGGATGCGCGGTAAACGTCAATACGCAGGTCCGCCGGGTTAATTTCGATATCAATATCTTCATCAACTTCCGGATAGACAAACGCGGAGCTGAAGGAGGTATGACGACGACCGCCGGAGTCGAACGGGCTCTTACGCACCAGGCGGTGAACGCCGGTCTCGGTGCGCAGCCAGCCGTAGGCGTAGTCACCGATGATCTTGATGGTGACGGATTTCAGACCCGCGACTTCACCTTCAGACTCTTCGATAATTTCGGTTTTGAAGCCGCGCGCTTCGGCCCAACGCAGGTACATACGCGTCAGCATGCTGGCCCAGTCCTGCGCTTCGGTACCGCCAGAACCCGCCTGAATATCGAGATAGCAGTCAGCGCTGTCGTATTCGCCGGAGAACATACGACGGAACTCAAGCTGCGCCAGCTTATCTTCCAGCACGTCGAGTTCTGCCACGGCTTCGTTAAAGGTTTCTTCGTCGTCGGCTTCGACGGCCAGCTCCAGCAAACCGGAAACATCTTCCAGCCCCTGGGCCATTTGATCCAGCGTATCTACGATAGCTTCGAGAGAGGAACGCTCTTTACCCAGCGCCTGTGCGCGTTCAGGTTCGTTCCAGACGTCCGGCTGTTCCAGCTCGGCGTTTACTTCTTCAAGACGCTCTTTCTTGGCATCGTAGTCAAAGATACCCCCTAAGAACGTCGGAGCGCTCCGTGAGGTCCTGAATACGGTTTTTTACCGGATTAATTTCAAACATGGTCTGTTTTCTTTTATGGACTTGTCAAAATGCGGTGATAAGAGCGGGATTGTACCGAATCCACGCCCTTTTTTATAGAGATTACTGACGCTAAATTGGCCAGATATTGTCGATGATGATCTGAAGGGTACGGTTACCGCGAAACTCGTTGATGTCCAGTTTGTACGCCAGCTCGACCTCGCGCACGCCGTTGTCCGGCCATACCGTCGTGTCCACGTTGAAGGCAATGCCGTCCAGCAGCGGGCCGCCGCCCACGGGCTCTACCATCACCTTAAGATGACGTTCGCCGACGATACGCTGCTGCAGCAGGCGGAAACACCCGTCGAACAGCGGTTCCGGGAACATCTGCCCCCAGGGGCCCGCATCACGCAGCATTTGCGCGACGTCCATGGTCATTTCCGCCGCCGACAATGGCCCGTCGGACACCACTTCCCCCTGCAGCAGGGCCGGGTCAATCCAGTCGGTGACCAGCTCGCCAAACAGACGCTGGAACTCGTCGAATTTCGCCTCTTCCAGAGACAGGCCAGCCGCCATCGCATGGCCGCCGAACTTGATCATCAGCCCGGGATACAGCGTATCGAGACGCTCAAGCGCATCGCGCATGTGCAGACCCTGAATCGAACGGCCAGAGCCTTTCAGCGTGCCGTCGCCCGCGGGGGCGAACGCGATCACCGGACGGTGGAAGCGCTCTTTAATGCGCGACGCCAGAATGCCGACCACGCCCTGATGCCACTCGGGGTGGTACATCGCCAGCCCGCCCGGCAGCGTGTCGCCGCTGCGCTCAAGTTTTTCGCACAGGGTTAGCGCTTCGGCCTGCATCCCCTGCTCAATCTCTTTACGGGTCTGGTTCAGCGCGTCCAGCTCGTTGGCCAGCACGCGCGCTTCACCGATGTTGTCGCACAGCAGCAGCGCCACGCCGACCGACATATCGTCCAGCCTTCCCGCCGCGTTCAGGCGCGGCCCGAGGGCGAAGCCCAAATCGCTTGCCGCCAGCTTGAGCGGGTCGCGGTTGGCAATTTCAAGCAGCGCCTTGATCCCCGGACGGCACTTGCCTGCACGAATGCGGCTTAAGCCCTGCCAGGTCAAAATGCGGTTATTGGTGTCGAGCGCCACCACGTCTGCGACGGTGCCCAGCGCCACCAGGTCGAGATATTCGGCCAGGTTCGGTACGGCAATACCGCGGGATTCGAACCAGCCCTTATCGCGAAGCAGGGTACGCAGCGCCAGCATCAGATAAAACGCCACGCCTACGCCCGCGAGGGATTTCGAGGGAAAATCGCAGTCGCGCAGGTTGGGGTTAATAATTGCTTCGGCGTCAGGCAACGTTTCCCCGGGCAGGTGGTGATCGGTAACCAGCACCGGGATCCCCAGCGCGTGGGCGCGATCGACGCCCGCATGGGAAGAGATCCCGTTGTCGACGGTCATGATCATCTGCGCACCGCGGGCGTGGGCCTGATCGACCACTTCCGGGCTGAGGCCGTAGCCGTCTTCGAAACGGTTCGGCACCAGATACGTGACGTTATCGCAGCCCAGCGCGCGCAGGCTGAGCACGCTCAGCGCGGTGCTGGTTGCGCCGTCGGCGTCGAAATCCCCTACCACCACGATCCGCGTTCCCTCACGAAGCGCGTTGTAGAGCATCTCAGCGGCTTTTTCGATGCCGCTCAGCTGCTGCCAGGGCAGCATCCCTTTCACGCTGCGCTCAAGGTCTTCAGCGCGACGCACGCCGCGGCTGGCGTAGAGTCGCTTCAGCAGCGCCGGGAGATCGCCTGGCAAATCAACCGGTTCAACCGCCTCGCGGCGGCGTAATTTTATCGGGGCTTTCACGCGGATTATTTACCACCAAACTGTTTCTGGTGCGCGTCGAGGAACTCTTTCATCTCTTTCGGTCCCTGATAGCCCGGAACGACATAGCCGTTGCTCAGGACAATCGCAGGCGTACCGCTCACGCCAAACTGCACGCCCAGCGCGTAGTGGTTAGCGATATCAATGTCGCAGGAGGCTGGCTTAACGCCTTTGCCGTTCATCGCGTCGTCAAACGCTTTGTTGCGGTCTTTCGCACACCAGATCGCCTTCATGTCCTGCTCTGGCTGGCTCTGCACGCCCGCGCGCGGGAAGGCCAGGTAACGCACGGTAATGCCCAGCGCGTTGTAGTCTTTCATCTCTTCATGCAGCTTGTGGCAGTAGCCGCAGGTGATGTCGGTGAAGACGGTAATGACGTGTTTTTCCTGCGCCGCTTTATAGACGATCATCTCTTTTTCGAGCGCGTTCAGGTTTTTCATCAGCAGCTGGTTGGTCACGTTGACCGGCTGCGCGCCGCTCACGTCGTACATCGGCCCCTGAATAATGTGCTTGCCGTCTTCGGTGACGTACAGCACGCCGCTGCTGGTTAGCACCGTTTTCATGCCGGCAACCGGTGCAGGCTGAATATCGCTCCCGGTAACGCCAAGCTTAGCCAGCGACTGTTTGATGGCGGCGTCGTCCGCATGGGCAAAACCGGTAAAGGAGGCTGCCAGCAGGGTGAACAGCGCAATAGTCTTTTTCATAGTTGATCCTGTTACAATTCGTCGGCACTCACGCGCGAGGGTGGTGCTGTTGGTGTAGCTGCCGCAGGCGTTCCGTCGCGACATGGGTGTAAATTTGCGTCGTAGAAAGATCGCTGTGCCCCAGCAGCATCTGCACCACGCGTAAATCGGCGCCGTGGTTTAACAGATGCGTCGCGAAGGCGTGACGCAATACGTGCGGCGAAAGCTTTTCACTGTCGATACCCGCCAGTGTGGCGTAATGCTTGATGCGATGCCAGAACGTTTGCCGCGTCATCTGCTGGGCGCGCTGGCTCGGAAACAGGACGTCAATAGACACCCCGTTGAGCAACCACGGGCGACCGTGTTCCAGATACGTTTCCAGCCAGTAAACCGCCTCTTCACCCAGCGGCACCAGCCTTTCTTTATTCCCTTTACCGATGACGCGCACCACGCCCTGACGCAGGCTGATGTCGCTCATCGTCAGGCCAACCAGTTCCGAAACGCGCAAGCCGGTAGCATACAATAGCTCAAGCATGGCTTTATCGCGTAACTCCAGCGGCAGGTCAACTGCCGGTGACTGTAATAATCTCTCAACTTGTGCTTCGCTGAGATCTTTCGGCAGCCGCTGCGGGAGCTTAGGGGATGCCAGCAGCGCGCTGGGATCGTCTTCACGAATCTTCTCGCGGTAGAGATGCTGGAACAGCCGACGCATGGCGCTGAGCAAGCGTGCGGAACTGGTGGCTTTGTAGCCCCCCGCGATACGTTCCCCAAGCAGCGCCTGCAGGTCGTCATGCTGTGCACTCGCAAGGGATAACCCCCGGTGTGCCAGCCACTCCACCAGCATGGTGAGATCGCGACGATAGGCGCTGAGGGTATTCTCGGCCAGATTTTTCTCCAGCCACAGCGCGTCGAGAAACTGTTCGATCAGTGCGAGATCCTTTTCCACATCAGCCCCTTTGATTCTGCAGTCAGGCCATTATGCCTGATTGCGACCGGTTTCTGGTACACTACGCGCAAAGTCAACGCAAGAATTGAGATAGTTACGCGATGAATATTGGTCTGTTCTATGGTTCCAGCACCTGCTACACCGAAATGGCGGCAGAGAAAATTCGCGACATCATTGGTCCGGAACTGGTGACGTTGCATAACCTGAAAGATGACGCGGTTACGCTGATGGAGCAGTATGACGTACTGATCCTCGGCATCCCGACCTGGGATTTCGGTGAGATACAAGAGGACTGGGAGGCTATCTGGGACCAGCTTGATGCGCTCAACCTCGACGGCAAAATCATTGCCATGTACGGCATGGGGGATCAGCTGGGTTACGGGGAATGGTTCCTGGACGCGCTCGGCATGCTGCACGACAAGCTGGCGCCAAAAGGAGTGTCGTTTATCGGCTACTGGCCAACCGAAGGTTACGAGTTCACCAGTAAAAAACCGATTATTGCCGACGGCGAGCTGTTTGTTGGACTCGCGCTGGATGAAACCAACCAGTACGATCTCAGCGATGAGCGCCTGCAAAGCTGGTGCGAGCAGATTCTGGGCGAAATGGCTGAAAAGTTTAGCTAACGCACATTACCCCTGCGTCGTCTGTTGCAACAGCATCCGGCGCAGGTCTCGCCATTCGGCAGCGTCCATACTGTCAGCCGCCAGCCACAGGTGCTGGCAACGCCCACCCTCTACGTTGCGTAACCGTAGCATCATGCCGTAGTTGAGCATCCAGGGCATACCGAGAATATCCCACTCTTTCCCCTGCCAGCGCAGGCGGGAATCCATCAGTAACTTAATTTCTCCCTGACGAGCATTAATGCGACGCTGGCTGCGCACGCTGTCAAAAACGACAAACGACAGTAACAGCAGCCACAGCGGCGTATAGCTCAGCGGCCACGGCATCAGTAACACAAAGGCCGCAACCAGGCCGTGGAGCAATAAAGACATCCACTGCGAGCGCCACGAGACGCGAAGATCAGATTGCCACAGGACCACGTTCCCGATTCCGTGTTTGAATTAATTGCACCATCCGTTGCAACTCGGTGTCGGCGGGTTTGCCGTGGTTCATCAGCCAGTTGAACAAATCCGGATCGTCAGACTCAAGCAGGCGAACAAACAGACGCTTATCGTCATCGCTTAAGGTGTCGTACTCATATTCGAAGAAAGGCATGATGGAGATATCAAGTTCACGCATGCCGCGGCGGCACGCCCAGTGAATACGGGCCTTGTTGTTAATATCCATGTTCAGTTTCCTGCATTACGTTTGGCACAGTCGGTACCCCGTTCAATGTTCTTTATTTCTCTACGGGAACACCAGCTAGTGTAACGTGTTTTTGACCGTTTCATTACTGGAATATTGCGATCGCCGAGCTGGCTTCCAGAATAATCCCTGCAAAGACAGCGGATTGCATTATTTTGCGTAGCGCTACGCATAACCGGTTGATGGCACAAATGGCCTGCTGAAAGCGCTTGCATTGCCTGCAGGCTCTTTTACCATTAGGCATTATCAAAGCGTTAAGCAATTCAGGATATCGTTATGGCCTTTACACCATTTTCTCCTCGCCAGCCCGCCGCCTCTGCGCGTCTGCCGCTGACGCTTATTTCTCTTGATGACTGGGCGCTGACAACGCTCACCGGTGCCGACGCCGAAAAATATCTGCAGGGCCAGGTGACCGCCGACGTCAGCCAGATGACCGAACATCAGCACCTGCTGGCCGCCCACTGCGACCCAAAAGGCAAAATGTGGAGCAACCTGCGTCTGTTCCGCCGTCAGGACGGTTTTGCCTTTATCGAGCGCCGCAGCCTGCAGGAGGCTCAGCTCAAAGAGCTGAAAAAGTACGCGGTCTTTTCCAAAGTGACCATCGTCCCTGACGACAAACATGTCCTGCTGGGTGTGGCCGGTTTCCAGGCGCGTGCCGCGCTGAAAAATCTCTTCAGCGAACTGCCGGATGCCGAAAAGCAGGTGGTCAGCGAAGGCGCAACCTCCATCCTGTGGTTTGAGCACCCGGCGGAGCGTTTTCTGCTAGTCACGGATGCCGACACCGCCGAACGCGTGACCGAGGCGCTGCGCGGCGAAGCGCAGTTCAACAACAGCCAGCAGTGGCTGGCGCTGAATATCGAAGCGGGTCTGCCGATCATTGACGCCGCCAACAGCGCGCAGTTTATTCCTCAGGCAACCAACCTGCAGGCGCTGGGGGGCATCAGCTTTAAAAAAGGCTGCTACACCGGCCAGGAGATGGTCGCGCGCGCAAAATTCCGCGGCGCAAATAAGCGAGCATTATGGACGCTGGCGGGCCATGCCAGCCGCGTACCTGAAGCGGGTGAAGATTTAGAGCTGAAGATGGGCGATAACTGGCGCCGTACCGGCACCGTGTTAGCTGCCGTTCAGCTGGATGATGGCCGTCTGCTGGTGCAGGCGGTGATGAACAACGACATGGAAGCCGACAGCGTGTTCCGCGTGCGTGACGATGCGAATACGTTGAGTATTGAGCCGCTGCCGTATTCGTTAGAAGAGTAATCGTCTACAGGTGTCCTCCCTCTCCCTGTGGGAGAGGGCCGGGGTGAGGGCAACCGTCCGCACGGTGTAAAAGCTACACCTGCCCCACATACAAATAAATCGCCAGAAAGTGGCACACGCTGCCGCCCAGCACAAAGCCGTGCCAGATGGCATGGTTATAGGGGATACGCTTGCAAACGTAGAAAATCACGCCGAGCGAATACACCACGCCGCCTAAGGCCAGAAGCGTCACGCCCCCTACCGACAGTTTGATGGCCAGTTGATACACCACAATCAGCGACAGCCAGCCCATGGTCAGATAGGTGACCAGCGACAGCACCTTAAACCGGTGCGCGATGGTGAGCTTAAACAGGATCCCCAGCAGCGCCAGGCTCCATATCACAATCATCAGGCCACGCGACAGCGGTGAGTTGAGCCCCACCAGCAGAAACGGCGTGTAGGTGCCTGCAATAAGAAGATAGATAGCACAGTGGTCAAATTTCTTGAGCCACATCTTGGCCCGCTGATGCGGAATGGCGTGATACAGCGTAGAGGCCAGGAACAGCAGGATCATACTCCCGCCATACAGGCTGTAGCTGGTAATCGCCATCGCGCTGGCATTGGCGTCCACCGCCTGAACCAGCAATAACACTAAACCGACAATCCCAAACACCAGGCCAATGCCGTGGCTGATGCTGTTGGCTACTTCCTCAGCCAGCGAATATCCCTGTGCGATTAATGGTCTGCTCACCATACAAAACTCCGGGAAAACAAAAGATGATTATTCATCGCAAAGCTATGCTAACTGAGAATGATTCCAGTGAACACCTGTTAGCTAAAATAATTTCACTTCAGGATTTATACCTAAAAATCATAGATATAAATAAATTTTTCACCTAACAATTGTTCACATAAAAATTTAATCATTATGAATCAAGGGCATAAAAATGGATCCTGCCCTCTGGCTGCATGTTATGATGTGACGATGAGGTCAGAATGAGAGTTATGCCATTGTGAGTATGTTCAGCCACGCGGCCATTGCCAGTCTCAATAATCTGGAAATGATGGTCTACAACTACGTCATCAAAAACCGCGACAAAGTGATGTACATGACCATCCGCGAACTGGCGGATGCGGCGGGCGTCTCGACCACCACTATCCTGCGCTTTTGCCGCAAACTCAACTGTGAAGGCTACTCGGAGTTTCGCGTGCGCTTTAAGCTCTATTTAGAGCAGAATGAGCCCCAGCAGGCTAATTTCGGTGCCAGTGAAATTATCAGCTTCTTTAAAAGCGTTAACAATGAAGAGTTCGATACATTATTAGATCAGGCGGTGGATATTATAATATCTTCCGAGCGAATTATATTTGTCGGTGCAGGAACCTCAGGATCGCTGGCAAAATACGGCGCGCGTTTCTTCTCGAATATTGGGAAATTCAGTAACCATATTGATGATCCTTATTTCCCGGTTACCAATGATATGGCAAAAAATGCGCTGGCGATCGTGCTTTCCGTCTCGGGCGAGACCGAGGAGATCCTGCGCTTTGCCAGCCAGTTCAGCCTGCATCACTGCAAGGTGCTCTCCATTACCAGCCACGAGCACTCGCGCCTGGCAAAACTGGCGGACTTTAACCTCTCCTGGCATGTGCCCCAGACGCGTATTGCAGGCGTATACGACATTACCACGCAAATTCCCGTCATTTATATTCTGGAGTCTCTCGGACGTAAACTGGCGAAGAAACTCACAGAATAAAACACCCTGTTTTTTTGATGTAACAAATCACAATTGCCGTGAATTGTTATATCGTGACATTTAATTTCGCTTTGCTAGACTCGATGTCAATAAGCCATTTATTGAGAATAGCAGCGATGAAAAAATTGACCTTACCAAAAGATTTTTTATGGGGTGGCGCGGTTGCCGCTCATCAGGTTGAAGGCGGCTGGAACAAAGGCGGCAAAGGGCCAAGTATTTGCGACGTATTAACCGGCGGTGCGCACGGCGTGCCGCGCGAAATCACGCAGAACGTGGTGCCGGGGAAATACTACCCAAACCACGAAGCCATCGACTTCCACGGCCACTACAAAGAAGACATCAAGCTATTTGCCGAGATGGGCTTCAAGTGCTTCCGTACCTCTATCGCCTGGACGCGCATCTTCCCGAACGGTGACGAAACCCAGCCAAACGAAGAAGGGCTGAAGTTTTACGACGACATGTTCGATGAGCTGCTGAAATACAACATCGAACCGGTGATCACCCTCTCCCACTTCGAAATGCCGCTGCACCTGGTGCAGGAATACGGCAGCTGGACCAACCGTAAAGTGGTCGATTTCTTTGTGCGCTTCGCGGAAGTGGTCTTTGAGCGCTACAAAAACAAGGTCAAATACTGGATGACCTTCAACGAAATCAACAACCAGCGCAACTGGCGCGCGCCGCTGTTCGGCTACTGCTGCTCTGGCGTGGTTTATACCGAACATGACAATCCGGAAGAGACCATGTATCAGGTCCTTCACCACCAGTTTGTGGCCAGCGCCCTGGCGGTGAAAGCCGCGCGCCGCATTAACCCGGAGATGAAGGTCGGCTGCATGCTGGCCATGGTGGCGCTCTACCCGTTCTCCTGCAAACCGGAAGACGTGATGTTCGCCCAGGAATCCATGCGCGAACGCTACGTCTTTACCGACGTCCAGCTGCGCGGTTACTACCCGTCCTACGTGCTGAACGAGTGGGAGCGCCGCGGCTTCTCCATCAAAATGGAGGCAGACGACGAGCAGATCCTGCGTGAAGGTACCTGCGACTACTTAGGCTTTAGCTACTACATGACCAACGCGGTGAAAGCGGAAGGCGGTACCGGCGATGCGATTTCCGGCTTCGAAGGCAGCGTGCCGAACCCACACGTGAAGGCCTCCGACTGGGGCTGGCAGATTGATCCGGTGGGCCTGCGCTATTCCCTGTGCGAACTGTACGAGCGTTATCAGAAACCGCTGTTTATCGTGGAGAACGGCTTCGGCGCTTACGACAAGGTGGAAGAAGACGGCAGCATCAACGACGACTATCGCATCGACTATCTGCGCGCCCACGTGGAAGAGATGATCAAAGCCGTGACGCACGACGGCGTGGATCTGATGGGCTATACGCCGTGGGGCTGCATCGACTGCGTGTCGTTCACCACCGGCCAGTACAGCAAGCGCTACGGCTTTATCTACGTGAACAAGCACGACGACGGCACGGGCGACATGTCCCGTTCCCGTAAGAAGAGCTTTAACTGGTATAAAGAAGTGATTGCCAGCAACGGCGAGACGCTGTAATTTTTGCCCGGTGGCGCTGCGCTTACCGGGCCTGCACGAACAGTAGGCCGGGTAAGGCGGAAGCCGCCACCCGGCTTTTTATTTCCCGCCCGCCAGTTCTAAAAAACTGCCCGTGACGTACGACGCCTTCTCGCTCAGCAGCCAGACAATCGCCTGCGCCACCTCTTCCGGCTGGCCGCCGCGCTGCATCGGCAGCAATGACTTAACGCGATCCACTCGCCCCGGCTCTCCGCCAGACGCATGAATATCGGTATAGATCAGCCCCGGACGTACGCAGTTGACGCGAATGCCCTGCGCCGCCACCTCCAGCGATAGCCCGATTGTCAGCGAATCCACCGCGCCTTTAGAGGCCGCGTAGTCGACATATTCACCCGGCGCCCCCAGACGAGATGCGGCGGACGAGACATTCACTATCGCCCCACCCTTCCCGCCATGTTTGAAGGACATGCGCTTTACCGCTTCCCGGCAGCAGAGGAAGTAGCCCGTGACGTTGGTGGCGAGCACGCGGTTGATGCGCTCGGCGGAGAGATTCTCGATCGTGGATTGCTCAAACAGAATCCCCGCATTATTGACCAGCGCGACAAGCGGCTCGCCTTCGCGATCGATGCTGTCGAACATCGCCAGCACCTGTGCTTCATCGCTGATGTCGGCGCGTACGGCAAAGGCGTTGCCGCCCGCCTCGCCAATCTGCTTGATAACGTCCGTCGCGGCCTTGATGTTGTGGTGAAAGTTCACCGCCACGGTGTAGCCTTCGCGCGCCAGCTGCAGCGCGGTGGCTTTGCCAATGCCGCGGCTGGCGCCGGTGACCAGTGCTATTGCCATCTTCGTCTCCCAATAAAAAAGCCGGGTGGCGGCTTCGCCTTACCCGGCCTACGTTACGACACCAATAATATTACTGGTATTCGCTCATCGGTACGCAGGAGCAGAACAGGTTACGGTCGCCGTAGACGTCGTCAAGACGCTTCACGGTCGGCCAGTATTTGTTTGCCACGCCTGCCGGGAAGACCGCCAGCTCGCGGGAATAGCCGTGGTTCCACTCGGCCACCATCTCGTGCTGGGTGTGCGGGGCGTTAACCAGCGGGTTATCTTCCAGCGTCCACTCGCCGTCCTGCACGCGGTCAATCTCCATACGGATGGCCAGCATCGCGTCGATAAAGCGGTCAAGCTCGGCTTTGCTTTCCGACTCGGTTGGCTCAACCATTAGCGTGCCCGCCACCGGGAACGACATGGTTGGCGCGTGGAAGCCGTAGTCGATCAGGCGCTTGGCGATATCCAGTTCACTAATACCGGTCTGCTCTTTCAGCGGACGAATATCGAGGATGCACTCGTGCGCTACGCGACCGTCACGGCCGGTGTAGAGGATCGGGAAGGCAGACTTCAGGCGCGTCGCAATGTAGTTGGCGTTCAGGATCGCCACCTGGCTCGCCTGCTTCAGCCCTTCTGCGCCCATCATGCGGATGTACATCCAGCTGATTGGCAGGATTGAGGCGCTGCCGAACGGTGCCGCGGAGACCGCGCCCTGACGGGTCAGCATCCCTTCAATCTGCACCACGCTGTGGCCCGGCACGAACGGCGCCAGGTGCGCTTTCACGCCGATAGGACCCATGCCCGGGCCGCCACCGCCGTGCGGAATGCAGAAGGTTTTGTGCAGGTTGAGGTGCGACACGTCCGCGCCGATGAAGCCCGGAGAGGTAATGCCCACCTGAGCGTTCATGTTCGCGCCGTCGAGATACACCTGACCGCCGAACTGATGCACCACTTCGCACACTTCGCGGATGGTCTCTTCGTATACGCCGTGGGTGGACGGGTAGGTCACCATGATGCAGGAGAGCTTGTCGCCCGCCTGATCGGCTTTCGCACGCAGGTCAGCCAGATCGATGTTGCCGTTCTTATCGCACGCCACCACCACCACTTCCATGCCCGCCATCTGGGCAGACGCCGGGTTGGTGCCGTGGGCGGAGCTTGGGATCAGGCAGATATCGCGATGGCCTTCGTTGCGGCTTTCGTGATAGTGGCGGATCGCCAGCAGGCCCGCGTATTCGCCCTGCGCGCCGGAGTTCGGCTGCATGCAGAGCGCGTCATAACCGGTCAGCTTCACCAGCCAGTCGGAAAGCTGGTTGATCATCACGTGATACCCTTCCGCCTGCTCTGGCGGGCAGAACGGGTGCAGCTCGGAGAATTCAGGCCAGGTGATGGGGATCATCTCTGCTGCAGCGTTGAGCTTCATGGTGCAGGAGCCCAGCGGGATCATCGCCTGGTTCAGCGCCAGATCCTTGCGCTCCAGAGAGTGCATGTAGCGCATCATCTCGGTTTCGCTGTGATAGCGGTTAAACACCGGATGGGTCAGGATCGCGTCATTGCGCAGCATGCTTTCCTGAATGGAGCGGCTGTCGAGCGCGACCTCTTTGTCGAGCGTATCAATGTCCAGACCGTGCGCGTCACCCAGCAGGACGTTGAACAGGTTCAGGATATCGTCGCGGGTGGTGCTTTCATCCAGCGTAATGCCGACGGCGTTGTGGATGTCGCTGCGCAGATTGATCTTTGCCGCGTCCGCGCGCGCCAGCACGGCCGCTTTGTCCGCCACGTCCACGCACAGCGTGTCGAAGTAGTGGGCATGGCGCAGCTTAAGGCCTTTCTGCTGCAGGCCGCAGGCCAGAATATCGGCCAGGCGGTGAATGCGGCTGGCAATACGCTTCAGGCCAGCCGGGCCGTGGAACACGGCGTACAGGCTGGCGATGTTTGCCAGCAGCACCTGAGAGGTACAGATGTTGGAGTTCGCTTTCTCGCGGCGAATATGCTGCTCGCGGGTCTGCATCGCCATGCGCAGCGCGGTGTTGCCGGCGGCATCTTTTGAGACGCCGATAATACGGCCAGGCATGGAGCGTTTAAATTCATCTTTCGCGCCGAAGAACGCCGCGTGCGGGCCGCCGTAGCCCATCGGCACGCCGAAGCGTTGGGCCGAGCCGAAGACGATATCCGCGCCCTGTTTGCCCGGTGCGGTGAGCAGCACCAGCGCCATAAAATCGGCGGCAACGCTGACCACTACCTTGCGGGACTTCAGCTCGGCAATCAGCGCGCCGTAGTCGTGCACTTCACCCGTGGTGCCAACCTGCTGCAGCAGCACGCCGAAGACGTCCTGATGATCCAGCACTTTGTCGGCGTCGTCGACGATCACGTCAAAGCCGAAGGTTTCCGCACGGGTGCGCACCACGTCCAGCGTCTGGGGATGCACGTCCGCCGCCACGAAGAAGCGGTTGGCGTTTTTCAGCTTGCTCACGCGCTTGGCCATTGCCATCGCTTCGGCGGCGGCGGTGGCTTCATCCAGCAGCGAGGCGGAAGCGATATCCATGCCGGTCAGGTCCAGCGTCACCTGCTGGAAGTTCAGCAGCGCTTCCAGACGGCCCTGAGACACTTCCGGCTGATAAGGGGTGTAAGCGGTGTACCAGCCCGGGTTTTCCAGCATGTTACGCAGGATCACCGGCGGCAGCTGCACGTTGGTGTAGCCCATGCCAATGTAAGACTTATAGCGCTTGTTCAGGCTGGCGATGGCCTTCAGCTCCGCCAGCGCGGCGAATTCCGTGGTGGCTTCCCCCACCTGAGGCGGCGTGGCAAGCTGGATGTCTTTTGGCACAATCTGGCCGATCAGAGCGTTTAATGAATCCGCGCCAACCGTCTTCAGCATCTCCTGCTGTTGCTGAGCATCCGGCCCGATGTGACGTTCAATGAAGGCGCCACGGTTTTCAAGCTGGCTTAAAGTCTGTGTCATGAGCGATGGTTCCTGAAACGTGCAGTGAATTGAGATTCCCTCTCCCTTTGGGAGAGGGTTAGGGTGAGGGGAAAATGGGCACCCTCACCCCGGCCCTCTCCCAAAGGGAGAGGGAGAAAAACGGTTATTCGTCTTCCAGTAATGCTTCGTACGCGGTCGCATCCAGCAGCGCGGCAACCTGAGATTCGTCGCTGGCTTTGATCTTGAAGATCCAGCCGCCTTCATAAGGCTCGCTGTTCACCAGCTCCGGCGAATCGCTCAGCGCGTCGTTAACGGCAACAATTTCACCGCTTACCGGGGCGTAGATATCGGATGCCGCTTTAACGGACTCCGCCACGGCGCAGTCGTCGCCCGCGCTCACGGTTGCGCCCACTTCCGGCAGGTCAACAAACACCATGTCGCCCAGCAGCTCCTGCGCGTGCTCGGTGATCCCTACGGTGTAAGTGCCGTCCGCCTCTTTGCGCAGCCACTCGTGTTCTTTGCTGTATTTCAGTTCTGCTGGCACATTGCTCATTGAAGTTCTCCTGATAAAAATGATTAGGCGACCGGCTTACCGGCGCGAACAAAAATCGGTTTGGTTACGTTGACCGGCATTTCACGGTTGCGGATTTGCACCACCGCCGTCTCGCCAATGCCCGCCGGCACGCGTGCCAGTGCAATACTGTAGCCCAGCGTCGGGGAGAAGGTTCCGCTGGTGATCACGCCTTCGCGCGGATTGCCGTCGGTATCGGTAAAGCGCACCGGCAGCTCGCCGCGCAGCACGCCTTTTTCCTTCATCACCAGGCCAACCAGCTGTTCAGTGCCCTTTTCGCGCTGCATCTCCAGCGCTTCACGGCCAATAAAGTCACGATCGGCCGGTTCCCACGCGATGGTCCAGCCCATATTGGCGGCCAGCGGAGAGACGCCTTCGTCCATCTCCTGACCGTAAAGGTTCATCCCCGCTTCCAGACGCAGCGTATCGCGCGCGCCCAGACCCGCTGGCTTCACGCCCGCTTCCACCAGCGCGCGCCAGAAATCAGCGGCCTTCTCGTTTGGCATCGCAATTTCGTAGCCCGCTTCACCGGTATAGCCGGTGGTGGCGATAAACAGATCGCCCGCCTGCACGCCAAAGAAGGGCTTCATCCCTTCGGTGGCTTTACGCTGCTCGTCGCTGAACAGAGACGCGGCTTTCGCCTGCGCGTTCGGCCCCTGCACGGCAATCAGCGACAGATCGTCACGGACGGTGATGTCGATGGCATAAGGTTCGGCGTGTTGGGTGATCCAGGAGAGGTCTTTTTCGCGGGTGGCGGAGTTAACAACGAGGCGGAAGAAATCTTCAGTGAAGTAGTAGACGATAAGGTCATCAATCACGCCGCCCGAGGCATTGAGCATGCCGGTATAGAGCGCTTTACCCGGCGTCTTCAGTTTGGCGACGTCGTTTGCCAGCAGATAACGCAAAAACTCCCGGGTGCGGCTGCCGCGCAGATCGACAATCGTCATGTGGGACACGTCGAACATACCGGCGTCGGTGCGCACCGCGTGGTGCTCATCAATCTGCGAGCCGTAGTGCAGCGGCATCATCCAGCCGTGGAAGTCCACCATGCGGGCACCGCATAACACGTGCTGTTCGTACAAAGGAGTCTGTTGAGCCATCTTGTCCTCGTTGAAAAATTCACCGTGAAACCCGGTATCGGCCTCGTTCCCGAATGCCGACGCAAACGTTCTCTTTTACCTGAACTTACCACCGAAACCGGCGGTTAACCATAAGGTAAAACGGGTCATCACATTAGCTTATGACCAAAAAACGCTAAAAAGCCTACAGAGTTATTCACTGGAAAAATGCGATTAACCCCGCACAAAATTAACAATGATCTAACAGGATTTAGCACATGGTGATATTTCGTGCGGAAAATCGGGCCGAATTTCCGTAACGCGAAATACACGACATTAGATTATCTAATGCGAAAAATGACGTGAAATTAGATTATTTCAAACGAGGAAATTTCCCCGGCGCAGAGGCCGGGAAAAGAAAGTGTGACAGGGGTCTAAATTAGCGTAGCCAGTCCGGTAGGTCGTTAAGACCCATCGCCTGACGCAGGAGTTGAGGTTTGACGCCAGGAAGCGTGTCGGCAAGCTTAAGGCCGATATCGCGCAGCAATTTTTTCGCCGGATTGGCACCGGCAAACAGCTCGCGGAAGCCCTGCATGCCTGCGAGCATCATCGCCGCGCTGTGCTTGCGGCTGCGCTCGTAGCGACGCAGATACAAATGCTGCCCAATATCTTTACCTTCGCGATGCAGACGACGCAGCTCTTCGACCAGCTCCGCCGCGTCCATAAAGCCGAGGTTAACGCCCTGTCCGGCCAGCGGATGAATGGTATGCGCCGCATCACCCACCAGCGCCAGACGGTGCGCCGCAAACTGACGCGCGTAGCGGCCGGTTAACGGGAACACCTGACGCTCGCTCTCAAGCGTGCACAGGCCAAGGCGGTTATCAAACGCCACGCACAGCGCCTGGTTAAAGGCCTCCGGCGTCGCCTCCTGCATCTGCTGCGCTTTTTCCGGCACCAGGGACCAGACAATCGAGCACAGGTGCGGATCGGCAAGCGGCAGGAACGCCAGAATGCCGTCGTTGTGGAAAATCTGCCGCGCCACGCCGCCGTGCGGCTCTTGGGTACGGATCGTCGCCACCATGGCATGATGGCGGTAATCCCAGTAGGTCAGCGGAATATCCGCTTTATTGCGCAGCCAGGAGTTAGCGCCATCGGCACCGACCACCAGACGCGCGGTCAGCATGTCGCCGCTCTGCAGGGTGATAAACGCCTCGTTTTCGCCCCACGCTACCTGCTGGATCTGCGCGGGCGCAACCAGCGTCACGTCGCTGCACTGCCGTGCTTTATGCCACAGCGCGTGGTGGATCACCGCGTTTTCAACGATGTGACCCAGATGGCTATAGCCCATGCTTTCATCATCAAAAGCAATATGACCAAAGCTGTCTTTGTCCCACACTTCCATGCCGTGATAGCAGCTGGCGCGCTGGGCCACAATATCCGCCCAGACGCCAAGGTGCGTCAGCAATTTCTCGCTGGCGGCATTGATCGCCGAGACGCGGAGTTCCGGCGGGGCATCGGGCGCAACGGGCTGCGGCTGCTTTTGCTCAAGCACCGCCACGCGCAGGCCGCTGCCCTGTAAACCACAGGCTAGCGCCAGTCCGACCATACCGCCGCCAACGATAGCGACATCAACATTTTGCACGGTGATAACTCCTTAACGCGCGACCCAACCAAGAGTCCGCTGCGCCAGCACGTCACGTGCCGGAATGAATAATTCCATCGCCATCAGCCCGAGGTTGCGGCCCGCAACCAGCGGCGCCCAGAGGTTGGCAAAAAGATGGACTAAGCCGTCGGTGACGCCAATCGTCGCCTCTTTATCCGCCTGACGGCGCTTCTGATAATGGCTGAGTACCGTATATGCGCCACAGTCTTTCTGTTCGCTCCACGCTTGCGAAAGGGTTTCGGCCAGACTCATCACATCCCGCAGACCCAGATTAAAACCCTGACCCGCGATGGGGTGAAGCGTTTGCGCGGCGTTGCCGACAAGCGCCACGCGGTGCGAAACAGACTGTGATGCGGTAGTTAACGAAAGCGGGTATACCGCACGTTTTCCCGCATGGGTAATGCGACCCAGCCGCCAGCCAAACGCTTTCTGCAGCTCGCTGCAAAAACGTTCGTCGGACCAGGCCTTAACCTCTTCCGCCTTTTCCTGCGGATGGCACCAGACCAGGGAGCAGCGCCCGTCCGACATCGGCAGCATCGCCAGCGGGCCGTGCTGCGTGAAGCGCTCAAACGCCCGGCCGTTGTGTTCTGCGGCGGTAGAGACGTTGGCAATGACCGCAGCCTGCCCGTAAGGCTGCTGCTGCCACTCCACGCCGCACTGGGTTGCGAGCGCCGAACGCGACCCGTCCGCCGCCACAAGAAGCTGGCCGTCGAGAACGGTGCCATTATCCAGCGTCACGCTGACCGCTTCTTCACTGCGGGTAAAGCTCGCAACGCGTGCCGGACAATGCAGGGTCACGCCTGGCGCGTCCTGCAACAGGCGGAACAGGCGCAGGCCAACATCATGGAGTTCAACAACCTGACCCAGGGCATCTATTCGGTAATCCTGCGCGTCCAGCGTGACGAACCCGGCATGACCGCGATCGCTGACGTGAACGGTTTTAATGGCCGTGGCGCAATCGGCTATCGCCTGCCAGATCCCAATGCGCGACAGCTGCTGACAGGTTCCCTGCGCCAGGGCAATGGCGCGAGAATCAAAGCCGGGGTGATTCTTCGCCTGTGGCGCAACCGCCTCGACGAGATGCAACGGAAGCTGGCCCTTCGTCAAATGCGAGATCGCCAGCGCCAGCGTGGCGCCGGTCATGCCGCCGCCAACGATAATCACGCTCATACGCGCGCCGCTGCCATCAGCGCCTCAATATCGTCAGCGCTTTTCACCACGCTCGCGGTCAGGTTTTCGTTACCGGTTTCGGTGATGACGATATCGTCTTCAATACGAATGCCAATCCCGCGGTACGCTTCGGGCACGTCGGCATCCGGGGCGATATACAGACCCGGCTCCACGGTTAACACCATGCCCGGCTCCAGCACGCGCGAACGGTCGGTGCCGTACGCGCCCACGTCATGCACATCCAACCCCAGCCAGTGGCTCAGGCCGTGCATGAAATACGGTCGATGCGCATTTTCAGCGATCAGGGTGTCGATCTCCCCTTTCAGGATCCCGAGCCTGACCAGGCCGGTAATCATGATGCGCACCACTTCGCCGGTCACTTCCTGAATGGAGGTACCCGGACGATACAGCCCGAGCGCCGTTTCCAGGGATTCGAGAACAATGTCGTAAATCGCGCGCTGCGCGGGGGAAAACGTGCCGTTCACCGGGAAGGTACGGGTGATGTCCCCCGCGTAGCCTTGATATTCGCAGCCGGCGTCAATGAGCACCAGATCGCCGTCGCGCAGGGCGCTTTCGTTTTCGGTGTAGTGCAGAATGCAGCCGTTTTCACCGCCGCCAACGATGGTGTTGTAGGAGGGATAACGCGCGCCGTGGCGGTTAAATTCGTGGTGAATTTCGCCTTCCAGCTGGTATTCGAACATCCCGGGACGGCACTTTTCCATGGCGCGCGTGTGCGCCAGGGCGCTGATTTCGCCCGCGCGGCGCATCACGTTCAGCTCTTCTTCAGATTTGAACAGGCGCATCTCATGCACCACCGGACGCCAGTCCGTCAGCGTGGCCGGCGCGGACAGGTTCTGCCGCGAGCCTTTGCGCAGCTTGTCCAGCGCGGTGAAGACAATCTCATCCGCGTAGGCATATTCGCCCTGCGCGTGATAGAGCACGTCGAGGCCGTTAAGCAGCTGATAGAGCTGCTGGTTGATTTCGCTAAACGCCAGCGCGCGGTCGACGCCCAGCTTTTCCGGTGCGGCCTCTTGCCCTAAGCGGCGGCCAAACCAGATTTCGGCGGTTAAATCGCGTACGCGGTTGAACATCACGCTGTGGTTGTGGGTGTCATTGCTTTTAATCAGCACCAGGACCGCTTCCGGCTCGTTAAAGCCGGTGAAGTACCAGAAATCGCTGCTCTGGCGATAGGGATATTCGCTGTCGGCGCTGCGCGTCACTTCGGGCGCTGCAAAAATCAGCGCGGCGCTTCCCGGCTGCATTTTCGCCAGCAGCGCCTGACGGCGGCGCGAATACTCTTGTTGCGAGATAACCATGACACCCTCCTGTGCGTTATTTTTCTTAATGTAAGGTTGGCTTGCGGACTTCCGGCGCGGTCGGCTGCGAGCGCGTAAAGTTGTCGTGGCACAGCAGCGCCGCTACGCGCACGTACTCGATAATCTCTTCAAGCGACATTTCCAGCTCTTCCTGGTCTTCGTCTTCATCGTAGCCAAGCTGGGCGATATTACGCAGATCGTCGATCGCCTCACCCGCTTCACCGGTCACTTTATCCAGTTTAGGCTGCGTCACGCCCAGACCCAGCAGATAGTGGTTTACCCAGCCCGCCAGCGCATCGGCGCGATCGAACACGCTGACGTCGTCGCCTTCAGGCAGATAAAGCTGAAAAAGAAAGCCATCGTCTTCCAGCGAATCGCTGGTTGCGGCGTGCATTTTACGCAGCGCTTCCGCCAGCTCGTGACCAAACGCCAGCCCTTCATTCGTGAGGTCGTGGATCAGCGGCTGCCATGAGCTGTCGCTGTTTCCGCCGCAAAGGATGCCACTGATCAGACCGTGCATTTCGGCAGGGGTAAGTCCTACTCCCTGCTGGTTCAGTAACTGGTTTAAATCCTTGTAACCAGGCATTTCGTTCTGTATAGACATGAGCATTCGTCGTCAAAGGGGGGAAGTTTCATGATATGCTACCACTTTGGACCCTGGTGATACCAGAAAAGGGCTTGTATCTTCATATCAGGGTAGCTATAGTGTCGCCCCTTCGCAGCCCCCTGGGCAGTGAGCGAAGGTAGCGCAGTCAATCAGCAGGAAGGTGGCATGTCTGCACAACCCGTCGATCTCCAGATTTTTGGCCGTTCACTGCGAGTGAATTGTCCGCCTGAACAAAGGGATGCTTTGAATCAGGCAGCGGACGATTTGAATCAGCGGTTGCAAGATCTAAAAGAACGCACTAGAGTCACAAATACTGAGCAGCTGGTTTTCATCGCCGCGTTGAACATCAGCTATGAACTGACTCAGGAAAAAGCGAAGACCCGCGACTACGCGGCAAGCATGGAGCAGCGCATTAAAATGCTCCAGCAGACCATAGAACAGGCGTTGCTTGATCAAGGTCGCAATCCCGAAAGACCGGGACCCAAGTTTGAATAACACTTCTCAGTTGACTATGGTAGAGTAACTGTGAAGACAAAATTTCTCTGAGATGTTCGCAAGCGGGCCAGTCCCCTGAGCCGATATTTCATACCACAAGAATGTGGCGCTCCATGGTTGGTGAGCATGCTCGGTCCGTCCGAGAAGCCTTAAAACTATGACGACACATTCACCTTGAACCAAGGGTTCAAGGGTTACAGCCTGCGGCGGCATCTCGGAGATTCCCTCTCTTTTCTTCTACCAGCTACCATGACTCAATTCCCTGAAGTTTCAGCTTCACGCCAGGACATCCGTCAGCTTATTCGTCAACGCCGCCGTGCGTTAACCCCCGCTCAGCAAGCGCATTTTGCCCAGCAGGCCGCCGCCCGCATGATGGCGTACCCGCCAGTCGTGATGGCGCATACGGTTGCCCTGTTTCTATCGTTTGATGGCGAACTGGATACCCAGCCGCTGATAGAGCAGCTCTGGCGCGCCGGGAAGAAGGTTTATCTGCCGGTGCTGCACCCGTTTAGCGCAGGCAATCTGCTGTTTTTACACTACCACCCGCACAGCGAGCTGGTGGTGAATCGTCTGAAAATCACCGAGCCGAAGCTCGACGTGCGCGACGTGCTGCCGCTGTCACAGCTGGACGTGCTGATTACGCCGCTGGTGGCGTTTGATGAACAGGGCCAGCGCCTCGGTATGGGCGGCGGTTTCTATGACAGGACGCTGCAAAACTGGCAGCGGTACGGATTGCAGCCGGTGGGTTACGCGCATGATTGCCAGGGCGTGGAGGCGTTGCCGGTGGAGAAATGGGATGTGCCGTTACCGGCGGTAGTGACGCCATCGACGTTGTGGGAGTGGTGAAACAGGCGTGCAGCCTGATGCCCTCACCTTAGCCCTCTCCCACAGGGAGAGGGTGAAAACATAAAAAACGGTAACGATGGTTACCGTTTTGCATTTACCTCGCACCATCAGTACAGCAGACGCGCGCGAATCGTCCCCGGAATGGCCTTCATGCTCAGCAGTGCTTTCTCGGCAACATCGTCATCCGCTTCGATATCAATAACCACGTAGCCCATCTGCGAGTTCGTTTGCAGATACTGCGCGGCAATGTTGACGCCCTGCTCGGCAAAGATCTGGTTAATCGCGGTCAGCACGCCCGGACGGTTTTCGTGGATGTGCAGCAGACGACGGCCTCCGTGCAGCGGCAGAGACACTTCCGGGAAGTTCACGGCAGAGAGCGTAGAGCCGTTGTCGGAATATTTGCTCAGTTTACCCGCCACTTCCAGACCGATATTTTCCTGCGCTTCCTGGGTAGAACCGCCGATGTGCGGCGTCAGGATCACGTTGTCGAACTCGCACAACGGAGAGGTAAACGGATCGCTGTTGGTGGCAGGCTCCGTCGGGAAGACGTCGATGGCCGCGCCCGCCAGATGCTTACGCTTCAGCGCATCCGCCAGGGCAGGAATATCGACAACCGTACCGCGCGCGGCGTTAATCAGCAGTGAACCCGGCTTCATCAGCGCCAGCTCTTCCGCGCCCATCATGTTTTTGGTGGAGGCATTTTCCGGCACGTGCAGGCTCACCACGTCGCTCATGTTCAGCAGGTCAGAGAGGTGTTGTACCTGGGTCGCATTGCCCAGCGGCAGCTTGCTTTCGATATCGTAGAAAAACACGTGCATGCCCAGGGATTCCGCCAGAATACCGAGCTGCGTACCGATGTGGCCGTAGCCGATAATCCCCAGCTTTTTACCACGCGCTTCATATGAGCCCGCCGCCAGCTTGTTCCACACGCCGCGGTGCGCCTTGGCGTTCGCCTCCGGAATGCCTCGCAGGAGCAGCAGCAGTTCGCCAATCACCAACTCCGCCACGGAACGGGTGTTGGAGAACGGGGCGTTGAAGACGGGAATACCGCGCTTCGCAGCAGCATTCAGATCAACCTGGTTGGTGCCGATGCAGAAGCAGCCGATAGCCACCAGCTTTTCCGCCGCGGCAATAACGTCTTCAGTCAGGTGAGTGCGGGATCGCAGGCCAATGAAGTGGGCATCACGGATGGACGCTTTCAGCTCTTCGGTATCGAGCGCGCCTTTGTGAAATTCGATGTTGGTGTAACCTGCCGCACGAAGGCTATCGATTGCTTTTTGATGCACGCCCTCGACCAGCAGGAATTTAATCTTGTCTTTCTCCAGTGATACCTTTGCCATTTACCCGACCCTGTTTTTGTCTGAACTGATGTTGTGCTGGATTTGAATCCGCTGTAGCCAACATATCAAAAAAAACTATTGCAGCAATATGAACGTTTGCGTCGGCTCTCTGAAGAAAAGTCATACAGAGCAAAATGTCAGAGGAAAATGCTATGGAAATTTACAAACGTGGCAGGATCGTCAAAAGAGGTGGAAAAACGTGACACAAGTCACCGAATTTAGCTTTTCAAAAATTTTTAAGCGGGGGGAGGCGTCCCCCCGTCAGATCATTTTACGATGGTTTTCACGCCGTCAGCGGTGCCAATGAGCGCCACATCCGCGCCTCGGTTGGCGAATAGCCCTACTGTCACTACGCCTGGGATAGCGTTGATGGCATTTTCCAGCGCAACTGCGTCGAGAATTTCCAGACCGTGTACGTCGAGGATCACATTACCGTTGTCGGTGACGACGCCCTGACGATATTCCGGACGACCACCCAGCTTCACCAGCTGACGGGCAACCGCACTGCGCGCCATCGGGATCACTTCGACCGGCAGCGGGAAATTCCCCAGAATGTCGACCTGCTTGGAAGCGTCCGCGATGCAGATGAACTTGTCCGCAACGGAGGCGATAATTTTTTCGCGCGTTAGCGCCGCGCCGCCGCCTTTGATCATCTGCATGTGGCCGTTGATTTCATCCGCGCCATCAACGTAAATCCCCAGACGATCCACTTCGTTGAGATCGAAAACGGTAATGCCGAGGCTTTTCAGCTTTTCCGTGGACGCATCAGAGCTGGAAACCGCGCCCTCGATCTGCCCCTTCATCGTGCCCAGCGCATCGATAAAGTGTGCCGCGGTCGATCCCGTACCGACACCGACAATGGTACCCGGCTGTACGTATTGGAGAGCGGCCCATCCTACTGCTTTTTTCAGTTCATCCTGCGTCATGATCGTTTTGCCTGTGGTGTGAAAACTCAGGGCGCATTATAGAACACGTCGAATGGAATTCGTCTGCCACGAAGGGAAAATTGTGTCATAGTGCAGAATAAGCAAAATTTAGGAGCCACCCAGAGCAATGAAACGTCCGGACTACAGAACACTACAGGCACTTGATGCAGTTATTCGTGAACGCGGTTTTGAGCGCGCGGCGCAAAAGCTTTGCATCACCCAGTCCGCCGTATCACAGCGTATCAAACAGCTTGAAAATATGTTCGGCCAGCCGCTGCTGGTACGTACCGTGCCGCCACGCCCAACCGAGCAAGGGCAAAAGCTTCTCGCCCTGCTGCGCCAGGTTGAGCTGCTGGAAGACGAATGGCTGGGTGACGAACAAACGGGCTCTACGCCGCTGCTGCTCTCTCTGGCGGTCAACGCCGACAGTCTGGCAACCTGGCTGCTGCCGGCCCTTGCGCCGGTTTTGGCCGATTCCCCTATCCGCCTGAATTTACAGGTTGAAGATGAAACCCGCACCCAGGAGCGCCTGCGTCGCGGCGAAGTGGTTGGTGCGGTCAGTATCCAGCCCCAGGCGCTACCGAGCTGCCTTGTCGATCAGTTGGGTGCTCTGGACTACCTGTTTGTGGGTTCAAAAGCCTTTGCCGAGCGCTACTTCCCGAACGGCGTCACCCGCGCGGCGCTGCTGAAGGCCCCTGCCGTGGCGTTCGACCATCTGGACGATATGCACCAGGCGTTCCTGCAGCAAAACTTCGATCTGCCGCCGGGCAGCGTGCCGTGCCATATCGTCAACTCGTCTGAAGCCTTCGTGCAGCTTGCGCGCCAGGGCACCACCTGCTGCATGATCCCGCATCTGCAGATTGAAAAAGAGTTGAAAAGCGGTGAGCTGATTGACCTGACGCCGGGGCTGTATCAGCGCCGGATGCTCTACTGGCACCGTTTTGCGCCGGAAAGCCGCATGATGCGCAACGTCACCGACGCGCTGCTGGCGTACGGGCACAAGGTGTTGAGACAGGATTAAAAAGAAAAAGCCGGGTGGCGGCTACGCCTTACCCGGCTTACAGGTTACTGAGCCGGTTTCGGCTGTGCTGCAACGGGCTCGAGCTGGAAGACCACATCCACCTGATCGTCGAACTGAATGGTTGGCTGCTCGTAAGTTTCCTGTGCGGACACCGGGGCTGCATCAGCCTTCATCATCCGCACCATCGGGCTTGGCTGGTAGTTAGAGACGTGGTAACGCACGCTGTAAACCGGGCCGAGCTTGCTCTTGAAGCCGGACGCCAGCTGTTCAGCCTGATGAATAGCGTCGTCAATCGCCGCTTTACGCGCTTCGTCTTTGTATTTCTCCGGTTGCGCAACGCCCAGCGACACGGAGCGGATCTCGTTCAGGTCCGCCTTCAGCGCGCCGTCCAGCAGCGAGTTAAGCTTATCCAGCTGACGCACGGTCACTTCAACCGTACGCACGGCGCGGTAGCCTTTCAGGATGCTTTTGCCGTTCTGGTAGTCGTAATCCGGTTGAGTACGCAGATTCGCAGAGCTGATATCTTTTTTACCGACACCGTTCTGCTCGAGGAATGAGAGGTATTGCGCAACGCGATCGTCAGCCTGCTTTTTGGCCGTCGCCGCATCTTTCGCAGCCACATTCACTTCAATTGCCAGGGTTGCAACATCGGGTACCGCGTCCACGCTTGCGGTGCCTGACGTGACGATGTGCGGGCCGTCCGGCAGTTCATTTGCCTGCGCCGACACCGCACCTAAACTCACTAATGCCGCCAGGGCCATCACCTTAAACTTCACTGTTATTCCTCCATGTTGCGAAGAGAGCCCATTAACAGGGCGCATGCCAGCAAGCTTAGCGGGTCTTGTTCAGATGTCCATAAGACAAGGATTAGTTGAACAATTCCTGAACGTGGTGAATCCCCTCTTTTGCCAGCTGGAAAGCGATAAACCACATCACCAGACCGACCAGCGTATTAATGATGCGCTGGGCTTTGGCGGTACGCAGGCGAGGTGCCAGCCACGCTGCCAGAATGGCGAGACCGAAGAACCACAGGAAAGAGGCGCTGACCGTGCCAAGCGCAAACCAGCGTTTTGGCTCAACGTCCAGCTGTCCGCCGAGGCTGCCCAGCACCACGAAGGTGTCGAGATAGACATGGGGGTTTAGCCAGGTCACCGCCAGCATGGTGACGATAATCTTCCAGCGGCCCTGCTTCATGACCTCCGCGCTCGCCAGCTCGAGGTTGCTGCTCATCGCCGTTTTCAGGGCGCCGAATCCATACCAGAGCAGAAACGCCACGCCGCCCCAGGTCACCAGCGCCAGCAGCCACGGAGACTGCATCAGCAGCGCGCTGCCGCCAAAAATCCCGGCGCAGATCAGCAGTAAATCGCTTACCGCGCACAAGAGGGCAATCATCAGATGATACTGGCGGCGGATGCCCTGATTCATCACGAACGCATTTTGCGGGCCGAGCGGAAGGATCATGGCCGCACCTAAGGCAAGCCCTTGAAAATAATAAGATAGCATAACGATTTTCTCGCAGAGTTGTTCTGGAAGCAGACTATACTGCGCGAATCACATTAGAGGAAATGGATAATATTAATTGGGTATTAGCGGGGCTTATAGGCGTAAAGCCCGGTAGCGCTGGCGCTTACCGGGCCTAAGGGTGACCTTATTCTGCTTCTTTGACTTTTTTAACGTTTACGTCCATCTGCGGATACGGGAAGCTGATGCCGTTGGCGTCGAAGTCGCGCTTAATGCGCTCCAGCACGTCCCAGTATACGGTCTGCAGATCGCTGCTTTTGCTCCAGATACGCACCACAAAGTTAATCGAGGAAGCGCCGAGTTCGTTCAGGCGAACCGTCTGCTCTTTGTCTTTCAGAATGCGATCGTCTGACGCAATAATGTTGGTAATCAGCGACTTCACCTGATCGATGTCCGAGTCGTACGCCACGCTGATAATCAGCTCGTTACGACGGACCGGCTCACGGGAGAAGTTGATGATATTGCCTGCAATAATTTTCCCGTTCGGCACCACCACGATACGGCCATCGACGGTACGCAGGGTCGTTGAGAAAATTTGCACCTGCAGCACGGTGCCGGCAATGCCGCCAAGATCAACGTATTCGCCGGAGCGGAACGGACGGAAAGTCACCAGCAGCACGCCTGCCGCGAGGTTGGACAGCGAGCCCTGCAGCGCCAGACCAATGGCCAGACCGGCGGCACCGAGTACGGCGATAACGGATGCCGTTTGCACGCCTACACGGCCAAGGGCAGCAATCAGCGTAAAGGCGATAATGCCGTAACGCACCAGTGCGGAGAGGAAGTCAGCTACCGTGGCGTCGATGTGACGGGCCAGCATTACGCGATTAACCGCGTTCGATACGATACGCGCCACGATCATCCCGACGATGATGATGGCAATTGCCGCGACGATGTTCACGGCATAGCTCAGCAGCAGGGCCTGGTTGCGCACCAGCCAGTTACCGGCATTATTGATGCTGTCTACAACATCGAGTTGTTCCATTTATTCGTCCTTTTGTTAAACCAAAACACAAAATCCATCCCCCATGGAGACAGGCAGGTCAGTAAAGGGTAAACAAAAAGCGCCGGCTTTGCCAAACAGATCACAAAAACCGGCCTGGCAGGGTATTGAAAAAGCATAAAAAAAGGCCCGCATTTGCGGGCCTTCTGATGCTGTTAGCAGCTCAAATTACAGAACGTCGATCGCGTTCAGTTCTTTGAAAGCCTGCTCCAGACGGGTCACCATGGACGTCTGCGCTGCGCGCAGCCATACGCGTGGATCGTAGTATTTCTTGTTCGGCTGGTCTTCGCCTTTCGGGTTGCCCAGCTGGCCCTGCAGGTAAGCTTCGTTCGCTTTGTAGTACTGCAGGATACCGTCCCAGGTTGCCCACTGGGTGTCGGTATCGATGTTCATTTTCACAACGCCGTAGCTAACGGAGTCTTTAATTTCCTGAGCGGAAGAACCGGAACCGCCGTGGAAGACGAAGTTCAGGCTGTTGTGCGGCAGGTTGTGTTTCTTGGAAACGTATTCCTGAGAATCACGCAGGATGGTTGGGGTCAGAACCACGTTGCCTGGTTTGTAAACGCCGTGCACGTTACCGAAGGACGCTGCAATGGTGAAGCGTGGGCTGATTTTGCTCAGCTCGGTGTACGCGTAATCAACGTCTTCTGGCTGGGTGTACAGGGCAGAAGCGTCCATGTGGCTGTTGTCCACGCCGTCTTCTTCGCCACCGGTGCAACCCAGTTCGATTTCCAGGGTCATGCCCATTTTGGCCATGCGCGCCAGGTATTTAGAGCAGATTTCGATGTTTTCATGCAGTGACTCTTCAGACAGGTCGATCATGTGAGAAGAGAACAGTGGCTTACCGGTGGCCGCGAAGTGTTTTTCACCCGCGTCCAGCAGACCGTCGATCCACGGCAGCAGCTTCTTCGCGCAGTGGTCAGTGTGCAGGATAACTGGAACACCGTAGTGCTCAGCCATCTGGTGTACGTGGTGCGCACCAGAGATAGCGCCCAGGATTGCAGCACCCTGAGGAATGTCAGTTTTCACGCCTTTACCTGCGATAAACGCAGCGCCGCCGTTAGAGAACTGAACGATAACCGGTGCTTTAACTTTTGCAGCGGTTTCCAGTACGGCGTTGATGGAGTCGGTACCCACGCAGTTAACTGCTGGCAGAGCGAAGTTGTTTTCTTTAGCTACCTGGAACACTTTCTGTACGTCATCACCAGTGATAACGCCAGGTTTTACGAAATCAAAAATTTTAGACATGTTGCTTAGTCCTGTATCTTCGGCCGTTAGAAAAGGTGCGGGCTCTTATAAGCGCGCTGAAAATTGGGCAGGTTTCCCTGCCCTTGAATGGCTTACTTCTTAGCGCGCTCTTCGAGCATTGCTACTGCTGGCAGTACTTTGCCTTCCACGAATTCGAGGAATGCGCCACCACCAGTGGAGATGTAGGAGATCTTGTCAGCGATACCGAACAGGTCGATTGCTGCCAGGGTGTCACCACCGCCTGCGATAGAGAACGCTTCGCTGTCTGCGATCGCGTTAGCAACGATTTCAGTACCTTTGCGGAAGTTCGGGAATTCGAACACGCCAACAGGACCGTTCCACAGGATAGTTTTTGCGTTTTTGAGGATCTCAGCCAGTTTCTGTGCAGAAACGTCGCCCAGGTCCAGAATCTGCTCTTCGTCTTTGATGTCGTTAACAGATTTCAGGGTCGCGGTTGCGGTTTCGGAGAACTCGGTCGCGACGCGAACGTCAGTTGGAACCGGGATATCGCAGGTGCTCAGCAGGCGTTTGGCTTCGTCAACCAGGTCTGCTTCGTACAGGGATTTACCCACGTTGTGGCCCTGAGCGGCAACGAAGGTGTTCGCGATACCACCGCCAACGATCAGCTGGTCAGCGATTTTAGACAGGGAATCCAGAACGGTCAGCTTGGTAGAAACTTTAGAACCACCAACGATAGCCACCATTGGACGAGCAGGTTCTTTCAGTGCTTTACCCAGCGCTTCCAGTTCGTCAGCCAGCAGAGGACCGGCACACGCAACGTCTGCGAATTTACCGATACCGTGGGTAGACGCCTGTGCGCGGTGAGCCGTACCGAATGCATCCATCACGAATACGTCGCACAGTGCAGCGTATTTTTTGGACAGGGTTTCGTCGTCTTTCTTTTCGCCTTTGTTGAAGCGAACGTTTTCCAGAACAACCAGCTCACCCGCTGCAACGTCAACGCCGTCCAGGTAATCTTTCACCAGGCGAACCGGGTTGGACAGTTTGTCTTTCAGGTAATTAACCACTGGCAGCAGAGAGAACTCTTCGTTGTACTCGCCTTCAGTTGGACGACCCAGGTGGGAGGTGACCATCACTTTAGCGCCCTGCTTCAGAGCCAGTTCGATGGTTGGCAGAGATGCACGGATACGCGCGTCGCTGGTCACTTTGCCATCTTTAACCGGTACGTTCAGATCGGCACGGATGAAAACGCGTTTACCAGCCAGATCCAGATCGGTCATCTTAATTACAGACATGGTGAATCCTCTCGTTGATTCTTAAAGTTTTGCAGACGCACGATGCGTCTTACCTGAAACCTTGAACGGCCATTGCTAACGTGGTGTCGAGCATTCGGTTAGCAAAGCCCCATTCGTTATCACACCAGACCAGCGTCTTGATAAGGTGTGCGCCACTGACCCTGGTTTGCGTGCCATCGACGATGGCGCTGTGCGGGTCGTGGTTAAAATCTACTGAGACCAACGGTAATTCCGTATAGTCAACTATACCATGAAATGCTCCCTGTGCCGCTTTTTGCAGCAACAGGTTGACTTCACAGGCTTTTACCGATTTTTTCACCGTCACGCTAAGGTCGATGGCGGTAACGTTAATCGTCGGGACACGCACGGCAATCGCTTCAAAACGGTCATTAAACTGCGGGAAAATTCGTGTAATGCCTGCCGCCAGTTTCGTATCCACCGGAATGATTGACTGGCTCGCTGCGCGCGTGCGTCGTAAATCCGGATGATAGGCGTCGATAACCTGCTGATCGTGCATGGCGGAATGAATCGTGGTCACGGTGCCGGACTCAATGCCATACGCATCGTCTAACAGTTTGATGACCGGAATAATGCAGTTGGTGGTACAGGAGGCGTTGGAGACAATGCGGTGTTCGGCCTGCAGCTCATGCTGGTTGACGCCAAACACGACGGTCGCGTCGAGATCGTTACTGCCGGGATGAGAAAACAGGACTTTTTTCGCGCCTGCAGCCAGATGCGCTTCGCCGTGTTCGCGGCTGCCGTACACGCCGGTACAGTCAAGCACCACATCCACACCCAGTTCACGCCAGGGTAGCGCGGTAATACTGCGCTCATGCAGTACGCGGATGACATCGTCACCGACTAACAACTGCTCCCTTTCCTGCCGCACGTCCCAGGCAAAGCGCCCGTGGCTGGTGTCATATTTCAACAAATGCGCCATGCCCGCAGCATCCGCCAGTTCATTGATTGCCACCACGGTTATTTCCGCCCGACGTCCGGATTCATACAAAGCACGAACCACATTACGCCCGATGCGACCGAAGCCATTAATCGCTACGCGTACGGTCATAGATCTCCTGCAAAGCAATCCCTGAGTTTGAGGTGGCTGAAAGAGTAATCCAGCTACGCCTGAAGGGGAATCCTTGCTGTCACAAACTGCGATTGATTGGTCAATTGTCGAACATTTAATCGACTGAAACGCTTCAGCAAGAATAAGCGAATCGGGGAATAAAAGGAATGTCTGTCCAGATGAATAAGCGAGCTATATGACTTGCGTCACATTTTCGGTGGAATAGTGTCTACAAAAAAGCCGGGTGGCGCGCTAGCGCTTACCCGGCCTACTTTCGTGCCATTTGTAGGCCCGGTAAGCGTAAGCGCCACCGGGCAAAACGGCAATTACAGCAGTTCTTTCGCTTTCGCGACAACGTTCTCAACGGTGAAGCCGAACTCTTCGAACAGCTGCTCTGCCGGAGCAGACTCACCGAAGGTGGTCATGCCGACGATAGCGCCGTTCAGGCCCACGTACTTGAACCAGTAGTCAGCGATACCCGCCTCCACTGCCACGCGAGCGGAAACCGCTTTAGGCAGCACGGATTCACGGTAAGCGGCATCCTGCTTGTCGAACGCGTCGGTAGACGGCATGGAGACCACGCGCGCCTTCACGCCTTCGGCAGTGAGTTTTTCCCATGCGGCAACCGCCAGCTCAACTTCAGAACCGGTAGCGATGAAGATCAGCTCAGGCTGGCCCGCGCAATCTTTCAGCACGTAACCACCGCGAGCGATGTTCGCCAGCTGCTCAGACGAACGCTCCTGCTGCGCCAGGTTCTGACGGGAGAGGATCAGCGCGGTTGGACCGTCCTGACGCTCAACGCCGTATTTCCACGCCACCGCGGATTCAACCTGGTCACATGGACGCCATGTGCTCATGTTCGGGGTTACGCGCAGAGAAGCCACCTGCTCTACCGGCTGGTGAGTTGGACCGTCTTCGCCCAGACCGATGGAGTCGTGGGTGTAAACCATCACCTGACGCTGCTTCATCAGCGCCGCCATACGCACGGCGTTACGCGCATATTCGACGAACATCAGGAAGGTAGAGGTGTACGGCAGGAAACCGCCGTGCAGGGAGATACCGTTGGCAATCGCGGTCATGCCGAATTCACGCACACCGTAATGGATGTAGTTACCGGCAGCGTCTTCGTTGATTGGCTTAGAACCAGACCACAGGGTCAGGTTAGATGGCGCCAGGTCAGCGGAGCCGCCCAGGAATTCCGGAAGCCATGGGCCGAACGCTTCAATCGCATTCTGAGACGCTTTACGGCTCGCGATTTTAGACGGGTTAGCCTGCAGCTTGGCGATGAACTCGTTCGCTTTCGCGTCGAAGTCAGACGGCATGTCACCTTTCATACGACGGGTGAATTCAGCCGCTTCCTGCGGGAAGGCTTTCGCATAGGCAGCGAACTTCTCGTTCCATGCCGCTTCTTTCGCCTGGCCTACTTCTTTTGCATCCCACTGAGCGTAGATCTCAGACGGGATTTCGAATGCAGGGTGTTTCCAGCCCAGCGCTTCGCGGGTCAGTGCGATTTCCGCATCGCCCAATGGCGCACCGTGGGAGTCGTGCGTACCCGCTTTGTTCGGCGAACCGAAGCCGATGATGGTTTTGCACATCAGCAGGGACGGTTTGTCCGTCACCGCGCGCGCTTCTTCCACTGCACGTTTAATCGAGTCAGCATCGTGGCCATCAACGCCGCGCACAACGTGCCAGCCGTAGGCTTCGAAACGTGCTGCGGTGTCGTCGGTGAACCAGCCTTCAACGTGACCGTCGATGGAGATGCCGTTGTCGTCATAGAACGCCACCAGTTTACCCAGCTTCAGGGTACCTGCCAGGGAGCACACTTCATGAGAAATGCCTTCCATCATGCAGCCGTCGCCCATGAACGCGTAGGTGAAATGGTCAACGATGTCGTGGCCAGGACGGTTGAACTGCGCCGCCAGGGTCTTCTCAGCAATCGCCATACCCACAGCGTTAGCAATACCCTGACCCAGCGGGCCGGTGGTGGTTTCTACGCCAGCGGTGTAGCCCACTTCCGGGTGACCTGGAGTTTTGGAGTGCAGCTGACGGAAGTTTTTCAGCTCTTCGATAGGCAGATCGTAGCCGGTGAGGTGCAGCAGGCTATAGATCAGCATAGAGCCGTGGCCGTTGGACAGCACGAAGCGGTCGCGGTCAGCCCATGCCGGGTTCTGCGGGTTGTGGTTCAGGAAATCACGCCACAGGACTTCGGCGATATCAGCCATACCCATAGGGGCCCCTGGGTGGCCGGATTTGGCTTTCTGTACTGCGTCCATGCTCAGCGCACGAATAGCATTAGCAAGCTCTTTACGTGAGGACATTTTAACTCCAGATCGGACTGTTAAAGGCCATGCCCTTGACGACAGCGCGTTTTGGGCTACGCCGGAAAAAAGTGCCAACAATGTAACCCAAGCCGCAAGTCATGTACATGGAGCATTCTTTTGCTTGTTAAGAAATCTCTGGATCATGCTCGCATGTTGCGCAATCTGCTCGCCCGGCCCTGTGGATATTCCTTATACTTAGCCCGACACCGGCTTCGCTGACGGTGCACTTTTCAGATTTTATTCAGATTAACGAGTACGGAAGCAACCTCATGAAAATGCGTGCAATAGTGCTGGCCCTGGGTACAACGCTCCTGCTGAGCGGCTGTCAGAATATGGATTCTAACGGTCTGATGACGTCTGGCGCAGAAGCCTTTCAGGCCTACTCCCTGAGCGACGCGCAGGTGAAAGCGCTGAGCGACCAGGCCTGTAAAGATATGGATGGAAAAGCCACGCTTGCGCCGGCTGACAGTACCTACACGCAGCGTCTGAATAAGATTGCTTCCGCGCTGGGCGATAACATCAACGGCCAGCCGGTGAACTACAAGGTGTACATGGCGAAAGACGTGAACGCCTTCGCGATGGCGAACGGCTGTATTCGCGTTTACAGCGGGCTGATGGACATGATGACCGACAACGAAGTGGAAGCGGTCATCGGCCATGAAATGGGCCACGTTGCACTGGGCCACGTGAAGAAAGGGATGCAGGTTGCTTTGGGGACCAATGCCATCCGCGCTGCGGCAGCCTCGGCGGGCGGTATCGTTGGCAGCCTGTCGCAGTCACAGCTTGGCGACGTGGGCGAAAAGCTGGTTAACTCCCAGTTCTCCCAGCGTCAGGAGTCAGAGGCGGATGACTACTCCTACGATCTGTTGCGCAAACGCGGCATCAATCCATCCGGTTTAGCCACCAGCTTCGAAAAACTGGCCAAGCTGGAAGCGGGACGCCAAAGCTCCATGTTTGACGATCACCCAGCTTCAGAAGCGCGCGCACAGCATATTCGCGACCGTATGGCCGCAGACGG
The DNA here is from genome assembly GCF_021892025.1 of Enterobacter cloacae complex sp. ECC445. Taxonomy (NCBI): domain Bacteria; kingdom Pseudomonadati; phylum Pseudomonadota; class Gammaproteobacteria; order Enterobacterales; family Enterobacteriaceae; genus Enterobacter; species Enterobacter cloacae complex sp. ECC445. Next base: position 201,100 of record NZ_JAKLRZ010000005.1, read on the forward strand.
AATTAAATAATTTTAGAGGGAGGCAGTTTTGCCTCCTTTTTATTTCGCATGAATTGTTAACTTAACAGCACGTATCGATAACACCGCTGAAAGCCGCGCCAAATCTGCCCTTTCACATTGAAACGTCTGGTCACATAATTATTGCAAAGGTCACTTTTTCCGGTAATTATCACCCCCGCAGTTATTCAATTAATATATCCAGACAGAGACGTTCCCTCCGTGAAAAAAGAATTATCATTAATTGCCTTAAGCTTATTTGCCGCCTTACCTGCCGCTGCAAGCCAGCAATCCGACAGCCAGGGTTTTATTGACGACAGCCATCTGGATCTGTTTTTACGCAATGCCTATATCAGCCGCGACTACCATCAGGGCCAGCAGGACAAGGCCGAGTGGGGCCAGGGGATTATCGCCACGTTTGCATCCGGCTATACCGAAGGGCCTGTGGGCTTTGGCCTGGACGGTATTGCTCAATACGGCGTGCGCCTGGACGGCGGCCGTGGCAAAAGCGGCGCAGGCGGCATCGACTTCTTCAAACAGGAAGACGATGGCCGGGCCAAATCCGATTTAGCGAAATTTGGCGCAACCGCCAAAATGCGTATCTCGAATACCGTGCTGAGCTACGGGAACCAGCGTCCTGAGCTGCCTATCGTGAATGCCGACAGCTCCCGCCTGCTGTTTGAAAGCTACACCGGCGCTATGCTGACCTCAAAAGAGATCGACGGTCTGGAAATCAACGCCGGTTACTTCACCGACGAGCAGCGTAAAAGCGATGACCGCCACGACAGCGGGCTGAAAAGCCTCTCCTTCGGCGGCGCGAGCTATCAGTTCAACGACCAGTTCAGCGGCGCGCTGTACGCCTCGCATAACGAAGAGGTGATGAACAAGCAGTACCTGGGCATGAACTTCAGGCAGCCGTTCAGCACCGGGCAGCAGCTCGTACTCGACTTCAACGGCTATAACTCCCGTCTCGACCAGAGTTACGCGGACAGCCTCGACACGGGCCGCAGCAACACCATCTGGAGCCTGGCGGCGAGCTACATCTGGGATATTCATACGTTCAAAGTGGCCTACCAGCAGAGCAGCGGCAGCACCGGCTATAACTACGGCGGCTATCGCGACAAGGGCGGCGTGGGTGACGGCGGTAACACCATCTGGCTGGCGAACTCCTACTGGTCTGATTTTAACGGCGAGGATGAACGCTCCTGGCAGGCATCCTACGGTCTGGACTTTGGCGGCCTTGGCCTGCCGGGCCTGAGCTGGACCACCGCCTACGTGCGCGGCGACAACATCAAAACCTCTGAAACCAGCAACGGTAAAGAGCACGAGTGGTTCAACCAGATCCAGTACCAGGTGCAGGATGGCCCGGCAAAAGATCTGAAGCTGAAACTGCGCTACTCCGTGCTGCGCGTTTCCAGCAACGCCAGCGAGTACAACGTGGGTGGAGACGAGATCCGCGCCTACGTGGAATACCCGTTTAACGTGTTCTAAAGGCAATAAAAAACCTCTCCTGAGAGAGGTTTTTTTCACGCCTGGCGAGGCTTATTCGCCTTTTTTGGCTGCCTGAATGTAGAGCATTTCCAGTGCCAGGGTCGCTGCGGCCAGCGCGGTGATCTCGGACTGATCGTAGGCAGGCGCCACTTCCACCACGTCCATCCCGACAATGTTCAGATCCTTCAGGCCGCGCACCAGCTTAATGGCGCGATCGGAGGTCAGGCCGCCGATCACCGGCGTACCGGTTCCCGGTGCAAAGGCAGGATCCAGGCAGTCGATGTCGAACGTCAGGTACACCGGCATATCGCCGACGATCTGCTTCACCTGCGCGATAATGTCATCGACGCCGCGATCGTTAACCTGGCCCGCATCCAGCACGGTGAAACCGTTGTCTTTGTCGAACTCGGTACGAATGCCAATCTGCACGGAGTGGTTCGGGTCGATCAGACCTTCGTTCGGCGCGGTGAAGAACATGGTGCCGTGGTCGAACTCGCAGCCGTTCGCGTAGGTGTCGGTATGCGCATCGAAGTGTACCAGCGCCATTTTACCGAAGTGCTTCGCGTGGGCGCGCAGCAGCGGCAGGGTCACGAAGTGGTCACCGCCGAAGGAGAGCATGCGCTTACCGGCAGCCAGCAGCTTCTCGGCGTGCGCCTGCAGCTTCTCGCTCATCTCACGCGCGTCGCCAAAGGCATACACCAGGTCGCCGCAGTCAACCACGTTCAGGCGCTCGCGCATGTCGAAGTTCCACGGGAAGCGGTTGTGCTCCCATGCCAGGTTGGTAGAAACCTGACGGATCGCCGCCGGGCCATGACGACCACCCGCGCGGCCAGATGTTGCCATATCGAACGGCACGCCGGTGATCACCCAGTCCGCGTCACTGTCGTACGGCTGGAAGTTCATCGGAAGGCGTAAAAAACCAAACGCGTTAGATACCAGAGAGTTGTCGTACTGATGACCTAAAGTGCTCATGTCCTGACCTCTTTTAAAGTCGATACATTAAAAACAGATGAAAAAAAATCCCCTCCGCGTCGTTAAACCCGACGAGGAAGGGATTGATTCGTAAATCGCTTATTGGGGCGAATTATCGCCGGTAATGCATACGGGTTCAAGAGAGTATAGGGCATTGTGCGGTCTCATGCCCTCACCCCAACCCTCTCCCACGGGGAGAGGGAGGATTTCTTACTCGTCTTCCAGATAAGTGTACCCGTACAGACCCGCTTCAAACTCTTCCAGGAACTGCTGCTGCAGCGCGTCGTCCAGACCGGTGTTTTTCACCTGGTCGCGGAACTGCGTCAGCAGGGTTTTCGGATCCAGCTGAACGTATTCCAGCATGTCCGCCACGGTGTCCCCTTCATCGGACAGCTCAACTTCCACGCTGCCGTCAGGGAAGACGAACACGTCAACCGCTTCGGTATCACCGAACAGGTTATGCATGTTGCCGAGGATCTCCTGATACGCACCGACCATAAAGAAGCCCAGCATCGGCGGGTTCTCAGGGTCATACTCCGGCATTGGCATCGTCGTGGCAATACCGTCGCCGTCAACGTAGTGGTCGATTGCGCCGTCGGAGTCACAGGTGATGTCCAGCAGCACCGCGCGACGTTCCGGGGCGTGGTTCAGCCCTTCCAGCGGCAGAACCGGGAACAGCTGGTCGATACCCCAGGCATCCGGCATCGACTGGAACAGCGAGAAGTTGACGTAAATCTTATCCGCCATACGTTCCTGCAGCTCGTCAATAATCGGACGGTGCGCGCGGTTGCTCGGGTCGAGCTGCTTTTGCACTTCGTGACACATGTTCAGATAGAGCTGCTCCGCCCACGCGCGCTCCTGCAGGCTGAAGGTGCCTGAGGAATAACCGACGTGGATATCATGCAGATCCATCTGGCTGTCGTGCAGCCATTCGCGCAGGGAACGACGCGTGCCCGGCTCGTGCATCTCCTGCCAGGTTTCCCACATGCTCTGCAGGGAACGCGGGGCATCGTCTGCCGGAGGCGTCGCTTCGGTGGTTTCGCTGCGCTCAACGCCGATAATGTTAGAGACCAGCACCGTATGGTGCGCGGTCACCGCGCGACCGGATTCGGTGATCACCGTCGGGTGCGGCAGGCCGTTCTCTTCACAGGCATCGCCAATCGCCCAGATGATGTTGTTGGCGTATTCGTTCAGGCCGTAGTTCACCGAGCAGTCAGACTGCGAGCGGGTCCCTTCGTAGTCCACGCCCAGGCCGCCGCCCACGTCGAAGCACTGAATATTCACGCCGAGCTTGTGCAGCTCAACGTAAAAACGGGCGGATTCACGCACGCCGGTGGCGATGTCGCGAATGTTGGCCATCTGCGAACCGAGGTGGAAGTGCAGCAGCTGAATGCTGTCCAGACGACCGCGCTCGCGCAGGATTTCCACCAGCTGCAGTACCTGGTTCGCCGCGAGGCCGAACTTGGATTTTTCGCCGCCGGAGGACTGCCATTTACCGGAACCCTGGGACGCCAGACGCGCACGCACGCCGAGGCGCGGCACTACGTTAAGGCGTTCAGCCTCTTCCAGCACGATCGCGATTTCAGTCATCTTCTCGATAACCAGATAGACCTTGTGGCCCATCTTCTCGCCAATCAGCGCCAGGCGAATGTATTCACGGTCTTTATAGCCGTTACAGACGATCACCGAGCGGGTCATGCCCGCATGCGCCAGAACCGCCATCAGCTCTGCTTTAGAGCCCGCTTCCAGCCCCAGCGGCTCGCCGGAGTGGATCAGCGATTCAATCACGCGGCGGTGCTGGTTCACCTTTATCGGGTAAACCAGGAAGTAGTCGCCTTTATAGCCGTAGGACTCACGCGCGCGCTTGAACGCCGCGTTAATAGAACGCAGGCGATGTTGCAGGATCTGCGGGAAGCAGAACAGTGCAGGCAAACGCTGGCCCTGAGCTTCACGGGCTTTCACCAGCTTAGCGAGATCCACGCGCGCTTCAGGGACGTCCGGATCCGGGCAGACGCTGATGTGGCCCAGTTCGTTGACGTCGTAGTAGTTATTGCCCCACCAGGCAATATTGTAAGTGCGCAGCATCTTGCTGGCTTCCTCGGAGCTCATCGCAACCTCCTGCATAGAACGTAGTACACCCTGTTCGCCCGCTGACGAAGGCGAAAAAGAAGACATGTCGTCAGACATAGCGAACCTCAACTCTTTGTATTAAGTGTAAAACAGTTGACTACTATCGCAGCGTTAAACGGCGATAACAACCCATAAACGGCTCCGTTTCCCAGCAGAGTATGCTGAAATCCAGACCGTGCGACCGGTTTCTTATTCATATCATTGTAAAACACGTATCCGAACTCTGTATGACAAGGTTCGGCGAAACCACGAGAAAACTCTTGTATTAACAAGAGCGCCCTTGTTCAGTTTTCACAGAGCGTGACCGGCCCTGGAATCCTGAGAAGCGCCGAGATGGGTATAACATCGGCAGGTTTGCAGACTAGAAATGCGGGTTGCGGGAATCAAATGCGCGCCAGAACGGCTGCGCTGAATTAGCGGAAAACGATGGTTCATTATCTCGTATCACCTCCACGGCCGCCTCTGCTGAAACGGACCCCAAGCCAAAGCTAAAAGTTCACTGCTTAACCCGGCTGGAAGTGGCGACACGATGAGTTCATCGAGCGCTTTTTTTGTATGAGCCGCGCGCCGCGTTTTATACCGAGAACAGGGGTAAAAAGCAAAACATAAATGTGCGCGTTGCCGGTGCCGTCAGGAATTGTTGCCAGCAGCAATTTCAACTGAGTGAGAGGTGAGTCAAAAAAAACTGGAAATCGGGCGAAGAAGTGACCTAAAATAGCCATCCAGATGTTAATCCATCTATACTGATTAACACTCATACTGCCAGTGTCAAAAACCTGCAGGCCTTGGTAGAATTATCTCCTTTGGCTAATCCACACAGCAGCTTGAGCTAACCAAATTCCTCTTAGGTGAAATAAAACATGGCAAAACACCTGTTTACGTCCGAGTCCGTATCAGAAGGACATCCTGATAAAATTGCTGACCAAATCTCCGATGCGGTGCTGGATGCGATCCTGGCGCAGGATCCAAAAGCGCGCGTCGCGTGTGAAACCTATGTCAAAACCGGCATGGTTCTGGTTGGCGGTGAGATCACCACCAGCGCATGGGTTGATATCGAAGAGATCACCCGTAACACGGTGCGTGAGATCGGCTATGTGCATTCTGATATGGGCTTTGATGCCAACTCCTGCGCGGTGCTGAGCGCGATTGGCAAACAGTCTCCAGACATCAACCAGGGCGTTGACCGTGCCGATCCGCTGGAACAGGGCGCGGGCGACCAGGGCCTGATGTTCGGCTATGCAACCAACGAAACCGACGTGCTGATGCCAGCCCCGGTCACCTACGCACACCGTCTGGTGCAGCGTCAGGCTGAAGTGCGTAAAAACGGCACCCTGCCGTGGCTGCGTCCGGATGCGAAAAGCCAGGTCACCTTCCAGTACGACGACGGCAAAATCGTTGGCATCGATGCGGTGGTGCTGTCTACCCAGCATTCCGAAGATATCGATCAGAAATCCCTGCAGGAAGCGGTGATGGAAGAGATCATCAAGCCGGTTCTGCCGACCGAATGGCTGAGCTCAGCGACCAAATTCTTCATCAACCCAACCGGACGCTTCGTTATCGGCGGCCCAATGGGTGACTGCGGCCTGACCGGTCGTAAAATCATCGTTGATACCTACGGCGGCATGGCGCGTCACGGCGGCGGTGCGTTCTCTGGTAAAGACCCGTCTAAAGTTGACCGCTCTGCGGCGTATGCGGCACGTTATGTGGCGAAAAACATCGTTGCTGCCGGCCTGGCTGACCGCTGTGAGATTCAGGTTTCCTACGCCATCGGCGTGGCTGAGCCAACCTCCATCATGGTGGAAACCTTCGGTACCGAGAAAGTGCCTTCAGAACAGCTGACCCTGCTGGTGCGCGAGTTCTTCGACCTGCGTCCGTACGGCCTGATTCAGATGCTGGATCTGCTGCACCCAATCTACAAAGAAACCGCGGCGTACGGTCACTTTGGTCGTGAACATTTCCCATGGGAAAAAACCGACAAAGCGGCGCTGCTGCGTGAAGCTGCCGGTCTGAAATAATCGCCTGACACGAGCGTTAAAAAAGCCAGCCTTTGTGCTGGCTTTTTTTTATGTTTGAAACCGCTTACACCATGCCGAATATATCCCGCTTTCAGAATTTTCTCTTTGCATGATCGCCTTTCTTCTGCTGTTACATTCCCTTTCAGTTAAGTCTGAAATGTGTTCTTTCGCGATGCGCATCACCTCATTTACCTCTATATTTTCAAAGCTTTAATTTTATTTACGGTTGCACATTAGTGTAACCGATTACACCTATGTGATTAATCTCACATATTTTTACGGGTCACTCACCTACCCTTAACATCAATAAAACTGATAACCCAACTGGAGGGCATAATGCCTGACAATAAAAAACAGGGGCGTACGTCCAACAAGGCGATGACATTCTTCGTCTGTTTCCTTGCAGCCCTGGCAGGATTACTTTTTGGCCTGGATATCGGCGTGATTGCCGGTGCATTACCTTTCATCACTGACGAATTCCAGATTAGCGCACACACCCAGGAGTGGGTGGTCAGCTCGATGATGTTTGGCGCGGCCGTCGGGGCCGTCGGCAGCGGCTGGCTCTCCTTCAAGCTCGGGCGCAAAAAAAGCCTGATGATCGGCGCGATCCTGTTCGTTGCCGGTTCACTCTTCTCAGCCGCAGCGCCTAACGTTGAGGTCCTGCTGATTTCCCGCGTGCTGCTCGGCCTGGCCGTGGGCGTGGCGTCCTATACCGCCCCGCTTTACCTGTCTGAAATCGCGCCGGAGAAAATTCGCGGCAGCATGATTTCGATGTACCAGCTGATGATCACCATCGGTATTTTGGGTGCATACCTTTCCGATACCGCGTTCAGCTACAGCGGCGCATGGCGCTGGATGCTTGGCGTCATCATCATCCCGGCTATTCTGCTGCTGATTGGCGTCTTCTTCCTGCCGGACAGCCCGCGCTGGTTCGCCGCGAAACGTCGTTTCCACGATGCCGAACGCGTCCTGATGCGCCTGCGCGACACCAGCGCCGAAGCGAAAAACGAGCTGGAAGAGATCCGCGAAAGCCTGAAGGTCAAACAGTCCGGCTGGGCGCTGTTTAAAGAGAACAGCAACTTCCGCCGCGCGGTGTTCCTTGGCGTGCTGCTGCAGGTCATGCAGCAGTTCACCGGGATGAACGTCATCATGTACTACGCGCCGAAAATCTTTGAGCTGGCCGGCTATACCAACACCACCGAGCAGATGTGGGGCACCGTTATCGTCGGCCTGACCAACGTGCTGGCGACCTTTATCGCCATCGGCCTGGTGGACCGCTGGGGACGCAAGCCTACCCTGACGCTGGGCTTCCTGGTGATGGCGGCCGGTATGGGCGTGCTCGGGACCATGATGCATGTGGGCATTCACTCACCAACCGCCCAGTACTTTGCCGTTGGCATGCTGCTGATGTTTATCGTCGGGTTTGCAATGAGCGCCGGTCCGCTGATTTGGGTACTGTGCTCTGAGATCCAGCCGCTGAAGGGGCGTGATTTTGGCATCACCTGCTCTACCGCAACCAACTGGATTGCCAACATGATCGTCGGCGCAACGTTCCTGACCATGCTCAATACCCTGGGCAACGCGAATACCTTCTGGGTCTACGCCGGTCTGAACATCTTCTTTATTGTGCTGACCATCTGGCTGGTTCCAGAAACCAAACACGTTTCACTGGAACATATTGAACGTAACCTGATGAAAGGTCGTCCTCTGCGCGAAATCGGCGCTCACGACTAATTATCTTGCGGGAGGCGCCTCTTGCGCCTCCCCGCTTCGCGCTTTATGCTCTGCCCCTATGAAAGCACCCCGTCTCCCCATCGCCATTCAGCAGGCCGTTATGCGCAGCCTGCGGGAAAAACTCGCCCAGGCGAACCTGAAGCTCGGTCGCAATTATCCTGAACCCAAACTCGTCTACCAGCAGCGTGGAACCTCGGCCGGTACCGCCTGGCTCGAGTCGTATGAGATCCGCCTTAACCCGGTGCTGATGATGGAAAACCAGCAGGCGTTTATCGAGGAAGTGGTACCGCACGAGCTGGCACATCTGCTGGTGTGGAAACACTTTGGCCGCGTCGCGCCGCATGGAAAAGAGTGGAAGTGGATGATGGAGGCAGTGCTCGGCGTTCCGGCACGCCGTACCCATCAGTTCGAGCTGGAATCGGTGCGCCGCAATACCTTCCCCTATCGCTGCCAGTGTCAGCAGCACCAGCTTACCGTCCGCCGCCATAATCGCGTGGTGCGTGGCGAGGCGACCTACCGCTGCGTCAAATGCGGCGAGCCGCTGGTGGCGGAATAATCACCTGAACTTTCAGGAACTTTCCTGATCTGACTGATTGCATACAGGAACAACATTCGTTACGTTGCGGGCTCGTTTTGACACGGAGTGTAAGATGTCCCGTAATATTTCTCTCGCGGTCGCCTTTCTGACGACGGCGCTTTCCGGCCACGCCCTGGCCGACGGTATCAACAGTTTTTCCCAGGCTAAGGCAGCAGGCGTGAAGGTGAACGCCGACGTGCCTGGCGATTTCTACTGCGGCTGTAAAATTAACTGGCAGGGTAAAAAAGGGGTCGTCGACCTTGAGTCCTGCGGCTATAAGGTGCGTAAAAACGAAAACCGCGCCAGCCGCATCGAATGGGAGCATGTCGTTCCGGCATGGCAGTTCGGCCACCAGCGCCAGTGCTGGCAGGATGGTGGCCGTAAAAACTGCGCCAAAGATCCGGTTTATCGCCAGATGGAAAGCGATATGCATAACCTGCAGCCTGCCGTGGGTGAAGTGAACGGCGATCGCGGCAACTTTATGTACGGCCAGTGGAACGGTGGCGAAGGCCAGTACGGCCAGTGCGGCATGAAGGTAGATTTCAAAGAAAAAGTGGCCGAGCCCCCTGCCCGCGCGCGCGGCAGTATCGCCCGCACCTATTTCTACATGCGTGACCGTTACGACCTCAACCTCTCCCGCCAGCAGACGCAGCTGTTCAACGCCTGGGACAAGCAATACCCGGTGACGGAGTGGGAATGCCAGCGCGACGAACGTATCGCCAGAGTCCAGGGGAATCACAACCCTTACGTCCAGCGGGCTTGCCAGGCGCAAAAGAGCTAACCTACACTACGGCAATTCGCTTATCTCGCATGACACATGGAATTTCTGACTATGCGCATTCCCCGCATTTACCATCCTGAACCGATTACCGCAGGCCGCGAAATCGCCCTCACCGATGACGCCGCCAACCACGTTGGCCGCGTGCTGCGGATGGGGGCCGGTCAGGCCATACAGCTGTTCGACGGATCGAACCAGGTTTTCGACGCGGAAATCACGCGGTCTGATAAAAAAAGCGTCCACGTTAACGTTCTGCGCGGTGAAGTGGACGATCGTGAATCACCGCTGCACATCCATCTGGGGCAGGTGATGTCGCGCGGCGAGAAAATGGAGTTCACGATCCAGAAATCCATTGAACTGGGTGTAAGCCTCATTACGCCACTTTTTTCTGAACGCTGTGGCGTTAAACTGGATGCGGAACGTCTGAACAAAAAGATCCAGCAGTGGCAGAAAATTGCTATTGCGGCGTGCGAGCAGAGCGGCCGCAACCGTATTCCGGAGATTCGCCCGGCGATGGATCTGGAGGACTGGTGTGCAGAAGAGGACAGCGGGCTGAAGCTCAATCTTCATCCGCGCGCCAGCGCCAGCATCAATACGCTGCCCCTGCCCGTTGAGCGCGTACGCCTGCTGATTGGCCCCGAAGGCGGCCTGTCGGCGGATGAAATTGCGATGACGGCACGTTACCAGTTTACTGATATTCTGCTGGGACCTCGCGTTCTGCGCACTGAGACAACGGCACTCACGGCCATTACCGCGCTACAGGTACGGTTTGGCGATCTGGGTTGAAGCATTAACGGAGAAGAACATGATCAAGCTCGGCATCGTGATGGACCCCATCGCAAACATTAACATCAAGAAAGATTCCAGCTTCGCCATGCTGCTGGAAGCGCAGCGTCGCGGCTATGAACTCCACTACATGGAGATGAACGATCTTTACCTGATCAACGGTGAAGCACGCGCGCGCACCCGCCTCGTTAACGTCGAGCAGAACTACGACAAATGGTACGAATTCGGCACCGAGCAGGACATTGCGCTTGCCGATCTCAACGTCATCCTGATGCGTAAAGATCCGCCGTTCGACACCGAATACATCTACTGCACCTATATTCTTGAACGTGCCGAAGAGAAAGGCACGCTGATCGTCAACAAGCCGCAGAGCCTGCGCGACTGCAACGAAAAGCTCTACACCGCCTGGTTCTCTGACCTGACGCCGGAAACGCTGGTGACCCGCAGCAAAGCGCAGCTGAAAGCATTCTGGCAGAAGCACGGCGACATCATCATGAAGCCGCTGGACGGCATGGGCGGCGCGTCGATTTTCCGCGTGAAGGAAGGCGACCCGAACATTGGCGTGATTGCCGAAACGCTGACCGAGCTGGGCACGCGTTACTGCATGGCGCAAAACTATATTCCGGCGATCAAAGACGGCGACAAGCGCGTGCTGGTGGTGGATGGCGAACCGGTTCCTTACTGCCTGGCGCGTATCCCGCAGGGTGGCGAGACCCGTGGTAACCTGGCCGCCGGTGGCCGCGGCGAGCCGCGCCCGCTGACCGAAAGCGACTGGGAGATTGCCCGCCGCGTTGGCCCGACGCTGAAAGCCAAAGGCCTGATCTTCGTCGGTCTGGACATCATCGGCGATCGTCTGACCGAAGTGAACGTCACCAGCCCAACCTGCATTCGTGAAATTGAAGCGGAATTCCCGATCTCGATCACCGGAATGCTGATGGACGCTATCGAAAAACGTTTACAGAAATAACCTAACAATACTCTATTAGTGACAGCGCCTGAGTTTGTCCCCATACTGGGCGCTGTCGCTTTTTAAACCAGGAAACAGTACCTCTGACAATGAATTTACAGCATCACTTTCTTATTGCCATGCCTGCTCTCCAGGACCCGATTTTTCGCCGCGCCGTGGTTTATATCTGTGAATACAATGAAGACGGCGCGATGGGCATTATCATCAATAAACCGCTCGAAAATCTTCAGGTTGAAGGCATTCTGGACAAGCTGAAAATCCCGGCGGAAGCGCGACTGCCGGAAATCCGGCTTGATAAACCCGTGATGCTGGGTGGTCCTCTTGCAGAAGATCGCGGCTTTATCCTGCATACGCCGCCGGTATTCTCTTCCAGCATTCGCATTTCGGATAACACCGTCATCACCACTTCGCGCGACGTGCTCGAAACGCTGGGCACCGCAGAGCAGCCTTCTGAAGTGCTGGTAGCGCTGGGCTATTCGTCCTGGGAGAAAGGCCAGCTTGAGCAAGAGATCCTCGATAACGCCTGGCTGACCGCTCCTGCGGACATGAATATCCTGTTTAAAACTCCTATTGCCGATCGCTGGCGTGACGCGGCGAAGCTGATTGGCATTGATATCCTGACCATGCCTGGCGTAGCGGGGCACGCCTGATGAGCGGAACACTTTTGGCCTTTGATTTTGGTACCAAAAGCATTGGCGTCGCCGTGGGTCAGCGCATCACCGGTACCGCGCGTCCGCTCGCGGCCCTGAAGGCCAACGACGGCACGCCGGACTGGAACCTTATCGAACGCCTGCTCAAAGAGTGGCAGCCGGATGACGTGATTGTCGGGTTACCGCTCAACATGGACGGCACGGAACAGCCGCTGACCGCCCGGGCGCGTAAGTTCGCCAATAAAATCCACGGCCGCTTTGGCGTCTCCGTGAAGCTGCACGACGAACGTCTCAGCACCGTTGAAGCGCGTGCGGGCCTGTTTGAGCACGGTGGATTCCGGGCGCTCAACAAAGGCAGCGTGGACTCCGCTTCAGCCGTCATCATCCTCGAAAGCTATTTCGAGCAGGGTTTTTAAGCGCGGGGGCCTACAGCCGCCCCTGCGCCCGCCTCTCCGCCAGGCTCTGGTCAAAATTCTGCATTCCCGCCTGCTGACCGGTTTGAATAATGCCGGGCAGCTGCCACGTTTTTCCTTCGCGAATAAGATTCGCCGCCGCGGCGGTGTTCACCAGCAGTTCATACAGCGCGACGCGTCCGCCCTGAAGATCGGGAAGCAGCCTCTGCGCCAGCACCGCACGCAGGCTGCCGGCCAGCTGGTTACGGACCGGATCTTTCTCCTGCGCCGGAAACGTATCCACCAGCCGCTCAATCGCCTGCGATGCCCCGCGCGTGTGCAGCGTCGCCAGCACCAGATGCCCGGTTTCCGCCGCCGTGAGCGCCAGGCGGATCGTTTCGCTGTCGCGTAGCTCCCCGAGCAGAATCACGTTCGGATCCTGGCGTAAGGCGCTGCGCAGCGCGTCGGCAAATGACGGGCTGTGCTGACCTATCTCCCGCTGCTGGATCAGGCAACGTTCGCTCTGGTAGATAAACTCCACCGGATCCTCAAGCGTGAGGATATGCCCGTCAGCATGGTGGTTAAGAAAATCGACCATCGCCGCCAGCGTTGTGGACTTGCCGCTGCCTGTCGCCCCCGTGACCAGAATCAGCCCGGCGTCGTTGGTCAACAGTTCCGGGATTGCCCGCGGCGCGCCCAGCGAAGCGAGCTGCGGGCAGGTACGCGGCAACAGCCGCAGCGTCACAGAAACGCCGCGCATCTGCCTAAAAGCGCTGCCGCGCAGGCGCTGGCCTCCCGACACCGTCACGGCAAAATCAGCCTGACCGTTTGCCCACCACGCGCCCTGCTGCTCATCGTTGAGCCACGTCTTTAATAATGCCTCCACGTCGGGAGGCGGAAAGGGAGCAGGCTCAAGCCGGCCCGTTCTTCGCCAGCGCGGTGGCGAATCACTGCACAGGTGTAGATCGGAGACGTTATGCTTTACACTAAGGGCCACAATTTCTTCCACATCCATAGACTACTCCTCGGAAAATGAACGACATTGCGCATAACCTGGCACAGGTCCGGGACAAAATCTCAGCCGCAGCAACGCGTTGCGGCCGGGCTTCAGAAGAAATTACGCTGCTTGCAGTCAGCAAAACCAAGCCTGCGAGCGCCATCGCAGAAGCCATCGATGCCGGCCAGCGGGCGTTTGGTGAAAACTACGTGCAGGAAGGCGTGGATAAAATTCGCGACTTCCAGGAACAGGGGATTACGAATCTGCAGTGGCACTTTATTGGCCCCCTGCAGTCGAACAAAAGCCGTCTGGTGGCGGAGCACTTCGACTGGTGTCACACCATTGACCGTCTGCGTATTGCTACCCGCCTGAACGACCAGCGTCCGGCGGAGATGCCTGCGCTTAACGTGCTGATTCAGGTCAACATCAGCGACGAAAACAGCAAGTCCGGCATTGCGCTGAGCGAGCTGGACGCGCTGGCTGCGGAGGTGGCCAAACTGCCGCGCTTAACCCTGCGTGGTTTGATGGCAATCCCGGCGCCTGAGTCAAGTTATGAAAGGCAGTTTGCCGTGGCACAGCAAATGGCTGTAGCATTTGAGGCGCTTAAAGCGCGCTATGAAACGGTAGACACGCTTTCTCTGGGCATGTCGGATGATATGGAAGCCGCCATCGCGGCAGGCAGCACTATGGTGCGCATCGGCACGGCTATTTTCGGTGCGCGCGACTACTCAAAATAATAAGGAAACCTGAGGAACGCCATGAAGACGTTGACTTTCCTGCTCTCAACTGTGCTTGAGCTGTATACGATGGCGCTTTTGCTGCGCGTCTGGATGCAGTGGGCCCGCTGTGATTTTTACAATCCGTTCTCCCAGTTTGTCGTGAAAATCACGCAACCCGTGGTCGGACCGCTGCGCCGCATTATCCCGGCCATGGGTCCCATCGACAGTTCGTCTCTGCTGGTGGCGTTTATTCTCAGCGTGATCAAAGCCATCGTGCTGTTTATGGTCATCACCTTCCAGCCGATTATCTGGATTGCTGCCGTCCTGATTCTGATCAAAACCATCGGCCTGCTGATTTTCTGGGTGCTGCTGGTGATGGCGATCATGAGCTGGGTGAGCCAGGGGCGTAGCCCGGTGGAGTACGCCCTGATTCAGCTGGCCGAGCCGCTGCTGCGTCCGATCCGTAACCTGCTTCCGTCCATGGGCGGCATCGATTTTTCGCCGATGATCCTGGTTCTGCTGCTCTATGTGATCAACATGGGGATCGCTGAACTGCTGCAGTCTACGGGCAATATGCTGCTGCCGGGGCTGTGGATGGCGCTATGAGTGCAGTAAGCACCTGCGCTGACGGGCTGGTTTTGCGGCTGTATATTCAGCCGAAAGCCAGCCGTGACGCTATTGTTGGGCTGCATGGCGACGAGCTAAAGGTCGCCATCACCGCCCCGCCGGTTGACGGCCAGGCGAACGCGCATCTGACCAAATATCTGGCAAAACAGTTTCGCGTCGCCAAAAGCCAGGTCATCATTGAAAAAGGTGAACTTGGGCGGCATAAACAGGTAAAAATCCTTAATCCGCAAGCTATCCCGACGGAAGTCGCGGCTCTGAAAGAACAGGACTAAACCATGCAGAAAGTTGTTCTCGCGACCGGCAACGCCGGTAAAGTACGCGAGCTGGCCTCGCTATTAAATGATTTTGGGCTGGATGTGGTCGCTCAGACCGATCTTGGCGTGGAGTCCGCCGAAGAGACGGGGCTGACGTTTATCGAAAACGCGATCCTGAAAGCGCGCCACGCGGCGCAGATTACCGGCCTGCCCGCGATTGCCGACGACTCCGGCCTGGCGGTGGATTTTCTCGGCGGCGCGCCGGGGATTTACTCCGCGCGCTATTCCGGCGTTGACGCCACCGACCAGCAGAATCTGGAAAAGCTGCTTGTCGCCCTGAAGGACGTGCCCGACGAACAGCGCACCGCGCAGTTCCACTGCGTGCTGGTCTATCTGCGTCATGCAGAAGATCCAACGCCAATCGTCTGCCACGGCAGCTGGCCGGGCGTCATTACCCGTGAAGCGGCGGGCAACGGCGGCTTTGGCTACGACCCCATTTTCTTTGTCCCGACCGAGGGCAAAACCGCCGCGGAACTGACCCGCGAAGAGAAAAGCGCGATTTCCCACCGTGGACGCGCGCTGAAACTGTTACTGGAAGCACTGCGTAATGGCTAATTTGCCACCTCTGAGTCTTTATATTCACATCCCGTGGTGCGTGCAGAAATGCCCGTACTGCGATTTCAACTCGCACGCGCTGAAGGGCAAAGTGCCGCACGATGACTACGTTGCGCATCTGCTGGCCGACCTGGACGCCGATGTACCTTACGCACAGGGACGTGAAGTTAAGACCATTTTCATTGGTGGCGGTACGCCGAGCCTGCTGTCAGGCCCGGCGATGCAAACGCTGCTGGACGGCGTGCGTGCGCGCCTGAACCTGGCCGCGGATGCGGAAATTACGATGGAAGCCAACCCCGGCACCGTTGAGGCCGACCGTTTTGTCGACTATCAGCGCGCGGGCGTGAACCGTATCTCCATCGGCGTGCAGAGCTTTAGCGAGCCGAAGCTGAAGCGCCTGGGGCGCATTCACGGCCCGGAAGAGGCAAAGCGCGCGGCACACCTGGCGACGGGGCTTAATCTTCGCAGCTTTAACCTCGATCTGATGCACGGCCTGCCGGACCAGTCGCTCGAAGAGGCGCTGAACGACCTGCGCCAGGCGATTGAACTGAACCCGCCGCACCTGTCGTGGTATCAGCTCACCATCGAGCCCAACACCCTGTTTGGTTCCCGTCCTCCGGTGCTGCCGGACGACGACGCGCTGTGGGATATCTTCGAGCAGGGCCACCGGCTGTTAACTGCCGCGGGCTATCAGCAGTACGAGACGTCTGCGTATGCGAAACCGGGGTATCAGTGTCAGCACAACCTGAACTACTGGCGTTTTGGCGACTACCTGGGGATTGGCTGCGGCGCGCACGGCAAGGTGACCTTCCCGGATGGGCGCATTCTGCGTACCGCCAAAACCCGCCACCCGCGCGGGTATATGGAGGGCCGCTATCTGGAGCGCCAGCACGACGTCGAGGCGGCGGATAAGCCGTTTGAGTTCTTTATGAACCGCTTCCGCCTGCTGGAAGCCGCGCCGCGCGCGGAATTTGCGCGTTACACCGGTCTGCCGGAGTCAGTGATTCGCCCGCAGATTGACGAAGCGCTGGCGCAGGGGTATCTCACCGAGAGCGAGGAATACTGGCAGATCACCGAGCACGGCAAACTGTTCTTAAACTCTCTTCTTGAGCTGTTCCTCGCCGAAGAATCCTGAAGGCTGATTCAGGATTTTGCATCCCGTTCTGCCGGCTGAGGGAAAGGCTGGCAGAGTGTGGGGATGGAAATGACTCGCTCATACGCAAAACAGCTCAGACGCGAGCTGACAAAAGAAGAAAGACGACTCTGGTATTTACTGCACAGCCGCCGTTTCGAGAATTATAAATTTCGCCGACAGCATCCGGTAGGAAACTACATCCTGGATTTCGCATGCTGTGCGGCCCGTCTGGCCATCGAACTGGATGGCGGATAGCATGATGAAAATCAGGAATACGATCGCCAAAGGTCGAAGTGGTTAAACCAAAAGGGCTGGTATGTCATTCGTTTCTGGAACAACGAACTCTGGAGTAACGAAGAAGCGGTATTAGAAAAGATCCTTGAAACATTGCAAATGCTGCTACCCTCACCACGGCCCTCTCCCTAAAAGGGAGAGGGAGCAAACCATCCCCTCGCCCCTTGTACGGTCCGGGGACATAGTTGACAGGTGTTCGGGGACATGGTGAACACTTTTTCTTCAGGTCGATCACCCCCACCTTCGTGCTGTACCACCACACCATCATCGTATTCCGGTGGCGTCACGGGGCCGGTCCTGCAGGCCGGGTTCACCCTCGACAGCCCAGCGCTGAAGCCACTTGTAGCTGGTAGCAGGTGAAATGCCGAAGCGACGGCAAAGGAAACGGATGCGTCCTGCGAGGCGAGCAAAACAAACTCGGTACGTAATGACATGGTATCTCTCGCATCCCAGGGCATAAGCGACTCCATTAGCGGGTTCTTATGCCTTAGTTGTAAGTGTCTACTATGTCCCCGGACTGTACACCCTAAAAGGGAGAGGGAGCAAACCATCCCCTCGCCCCTTTGGGGAGAGGGTTAGGGTGAGGGGCCCTGCGCGCAGAGGATTACTTCAGCGTTCCCACCAGCGCCTTCCGGCTATCTTCAAGCGATACCACGCGTTTACACACGTCTTTGCCGAACTGCTGGAAATCAGCTTCCTGGTTCTTCCACTCGTTCTGAATGGAGGTCTGCAGGCCACCTAAACTTCCCAGCACGCCCTGCAGCGGGTTACCGCCGCCCTTCAGCACCGCTTTGGCGCCCATCTCGTTGATGCTGTCCTGCAGGATGCCGCCCATCGCCTGGTTCACCAGCTGCTGTCCGTCAGCTCGCACCTGATCGATCGCCTTGTAGTGGAACGTCAGGCCGTCGGTGCGCGTCTCGATAATCCGGTTCATCTGCTCTTTAAGCTGCTTGTCCAGCTTGGTCAGGCGGGTGCGCATGTTGCTGCTCTCTCCCACCTCTTTGGTGATGATCTTATCCAGCGCGACGCGGCTCTTTTCGACGCGCGTCAGCGCGCCGTCATTAATCCATGGCAGCGCGGTACGCAAATCGGCCTGATAGTCTTTCGCCTGCTCACGCTGTGCGGCGGTCAGGTTGTACTGCTTGCCGTTAAAGGTGACGTTTCCTTCCGGCGTAATCACCAGATTGCCGTTCTCGCCTTTGACCTGCACGGTTTGCGGGTTCAACACCACGTCATCACGCGGGGTGACGCTACATTGATAATCCGCATGGGCGGTGAATCCGGTTGCCATCAAAGCAACAGCCAGCAACGTTTTGCGCATCTTAAACACTCCCTCAGACAAAATGGGCCAGCTAATGCTGGCCCCTTACTGCTTTATTAGTCCCACCAAACGTCGAAAAGTTCGCTGACGCGGACATCTTCGAGCTTGTGGTCTTCAAGCCATTTACGAACCAGGGCCTGATGTTCTTCGGTGCATTTACCCACTTCCTGGGTGCAGATCAGACCTTCCCAGGCCAGGTAGCCGCTACCGTCGAAGGCCAGCTTGTTAGGCTCGATCACCTCGTTGATGAACGCGTCCACGTCCCGATCGATCTGCTCAACGCTGGTGCCTTCCGGGAAACGCCACGCAACGGAGAAGCCCACTTCCTGGAATTCTTCGATGTGCATTTTTTTACGCAGACGACGGCTACGATTCTTTGCCATTATTTCACCCTCTCGAACATTAAGTCCCATACACCGTGACCAAGACGATGGCCACGCTGTTCAAATTTCGTTACCGGACGCGATTCCGGACGCGGTACATAGTCGTTGCTCGCAGACTGGTTTTTATAGCCGTCCAGCGACGACATCACTTCCAGCATATGTTCCGCATACGGTTCCCAGTCGGTCGCCATATGGAAGACACCGCCCAGCTTCAGCTTGCTTTTCACCAGCTCGGCAAACGGTGCCTGAACGATACGGCGTTTATTATGACGCGCTTTGTGCCACGGGTCAGGGAAAAAGAGCTGAACCATGGTTAAAGAATTGTCAGGAATCATTTTGTGCAGCACTTCCACCGCGTCGTGACACATCACGCGCAGGTTCTCAACGCCCTCTTCATGGGCCGTTGCCAGGCATGCACCCACGCCCGGGGAGTGGACTTCAATACCGAGGAAGTTCTGCTCCGGGCGGGCTTTCGCCATGGCCACCAGCGAGGTGCCCATACCAAAACCGATCTCCAGCGTGACGGGTGCTTCGCGGCCGAACAGTTCGCTAAAATCCAGAGGCTGCTCGCTGAACTCAACGCCCATCACCGGCCAGTAGCTGTCCAGCGCGTGTTGCTGCCCTTTTGTCAGGCGGCCCTGACGGCGGACAAAGCTGCGAATACGGCGCAGCGGGCGACCGTTTTCATCAAATTCCGGTGAAATGACGTCGTTTTTCATAAAAGAGTTGTCTGCTTGTGAGAATGTTCGGGAAACGGGCATTATCCAAAGTTAAGGCGTCTATGCAAGCATGGGAAAGATCCGGTTTACAGCAGATTGACGCTGTGCTGCAATCTGCGTCCCTGATTATGCGAATCGATGACCATGCAAGCCTCTCAATTTTCAGCCCAGGTGCTGGACTGGTACGACAAATACGGGCGCAAAACCCTGCCCTGGCAAATTGAAAAAACGCCGTACAAAGTATGGCTCTCCGAGGTGATGCTGCAACAAACGCAGGTTGCCACGGTGATCCCTTACTTCGAGCGTTTTATGGCGTGCTTCCCGACGGTGACCGATCTCGCCAACGCCCCGCTCGACGAGGTCCTGCATCTGTGGACCGGTCTTGGCTATTACGCCCGCGCGCGCAACCTTCACAAGGCGGCGCAGCAGGTCGCCATGCGCCACAACGGAAAATTCCCGGAAACCTTCGATGAAGTAGCAGACCTACCCGGCGTAGGACGCTCAACCGCGGGCGCCATTCTCTCCCTCTCTTTAGGCAAGCATTTCCCAATCCTCGACGGCAACGTGAAGCGCGTGCTGGCACGCTGCTACGCCGTCGACGGCTGGCCGGGGAAGAAGGACGTCGAAAAACGCCTTTGGGAAATCAGTGAAGCGGTCACCCCGGCGAACGGCGTCGAGCGTTTTAACCAGGCGATGATGGATCTCGGCGCGATGGTCTGCACGCGCTCAAAGCCGAAGTGCGAACTCTGCCCGGTGAATAATCTCTGCGTAGCGTATGCCAACCATTCGTGGGCGCAGTATCCGGGTAAGAAACCCAAACAGACGCTGCCGGAGCGCACCGGCTATATGCTGCTGATGCAGCACGGCGACGAGGTCTTCCTGGCCCAACGTCCGCCGAGCGGCCTGTGGGGTGGTCTATACTGCTTCCCACAGTTTGAAGATGAAGACCTGCTGCGTGAATGGCTTAAACAGCGCGGGATTGCTGCCGATAACCTGACGCAGCTAACCGCGTTTCGCCATACCTTCAGCCATTTCCACCTGGATATTGTCCCCATGTGGCTTCCCGTGTCCTCATTTGCCTCGTGCATGGATGAAGGCACCGCTCTCTGGTATAACTTAGCGCAACCGCCATCAGTCGGGCTGGCGGCTCCCGTGGAGCGCCTGTTACAGCAATTACGTGCCGGTGCAATGGTTTAGCATCGACAAGAAAAAGAGGAATGAGTATGGCCAGAACGATTTTTTGTACTTTCCTGCAGCGCGACGCTGAAGGCCAGGATTTCCAGCTTTATCCGGGCGAGCTGGGTAAACGCATCTACAATGAAATCTCCAAAGAGGCCTGGGGACAGTGGCAGAAAAAGCAGACCATGCTGATCAACGAGAAAAAGCTCAGCATGATGAACCCGGAACACCGCAAGCTGCTGGAGCAGGAGATGGTCAGCTTCCTGTTTGAAGGTAAAGACGTGCACATCGAAGGCTATACGCCACCGGAAAAATAGTATCGCGCCGCTGTTGCCGGGTGGCGCTTCGCTTACCCGGCGAAAGCAACGACTAAGCAAACACAACACGCACTCCCGGAATGATGAAAAAACTTTTAGCGCTAGCCCTTGTTGCGCCGTTGCTTGTCTCGTGTTCGTCAAAAAAAGGCGAGGATTTCAACGAAGCCTGGATCAAGGACACCAACGGTTTTGACATTTTGATGGGGCAGTTTGCCCACAACATCGAGAACATATGGGGATTTAACGAAGTTCTTATTGCCGGACCGAAGGACTACGTTAAGTACACCGACGCCTATCTGACCCGTAGCCACATCAACTTTGATGAGGGTACGATCACCATTGAGACCATCGCAGGCACCGATCCTGCGGCACGACTGCGTCAGGCGATTATCAAAACCCTGCTGATGGGTGACGATCCGGGCTCAATCGATCTCTACTCCGATGCCGACGATATCACCATCTCGAAAGAGCCGTTCCTGTACGGCCAGGTCGTCGATCAGACCGGCCAGCCGATCCGCTGGGAAGGCCGCGCCACGAAGTTTGCCGACTACCTGCTGCAGACGCGCCTGAAGAGCCGCTCTAACGGCCTGAAGATTATCTACAGCGTCACCATCAACCTCGTTCCGAACCACCTCGACAAGCGTGCGCATAAGTACATTGGCATGGTGCGCCAGGCCTCGCGCAAGTACGGCGTGGACGAGTCGCTGATCCTGGCGATTATGCAGACCGAATCCTCGTTCAACCCGTACGCGGTAAGCCGTTCCGACGCCCTGGGCCTGATGCAGGTTGTGCAGCATAGCGCCGGGAAAGACGTCTTCCGCGCGCAGGGGAAATCCGGCACGCCGAGCCGCAGCTATCTGTTCGACCCGCAGAGCAACATTGATACCGGCACGGCCTATCTGGCGATGCTGAACAATGTCTATCTCGGCGGCATCGATAACCCGACCTCACGCCGCTATGCGGTGATCACCGCCTATAACGGCGGCGCGGGCAGCGTGCTGCGCGTCTTCTCGAACGACAAAGTGCAGGCCGCAAACATCATCAACAGCATGGCGCCGGGGGATGTTTACTCCACCCTCACCACCCGCCACCCTTCAGCGGAGTCCCGCCGGTATCTGTATAAGGTGAACACGGCGCAGAAGAACTACCGTCGTCGCTAAAACCAACATCCCCCTCACCCTGCCCTCTCCCCAAAGGGGAGAGGGTGTTCAAGTTCCCTCTCCCCTTTGGGGAGAGGGTTAGGGTGAGGGGACATCAGTCCGCACCCATCTCACCCCACCCATACGAAAATGTTATTTGCATCACAATCCAAACTGCAAATTAATGTGGATTGCATTTTTTTGCGGGAGGTAACAAAACATATCGTTGCCAACTGATAGAATTGCATCAAATAACAACCCTGAATGTTCCCAAAACAACATATCTCCCGCTCACTTGTGAGGAAAGTAACATGAACCTTAAGCTGCAGCTTAAAATATTGTCGTTTCTGCAGTTCTGCCTGTGGGGTAGCTGGCTGACTACACTCGGCTCCTATATGTTTGTGACGCTCAAGTTCGACGGTGCGTCAATCGGTGCCGTATACAGCTCGCTCGGTATTGCGGCGGTCTTCATGCCAACGCTGCTGGGCATCGTGGCGGATAAATGGCTAAGCGCTAAATGGCTGTACATGCTTTGCCATCTGGTGGGGGCGGGGACGCTGTTTATGGCAGCCCAGGTAACCACGCCGGGGGCGATGTTTATGGTGATCCTGCTTAACTCGCTGGCCTATATGCCAACGCTTGGCCTGATCAACACCATCTCCTACTACCGCTTGAAGTCTGCGGATATGGACATCGTGACCGATTTCCCACCAATCCGTATCTGGGGCACCATCGGCTTTATCATGGCAATGTGGGGCGTGAGCTTCGCGGGCTTTGAACTGAGCCATATGCAGCTCTACATCGGTGCCGCGCTCTCCGTGCTGCTGGCAATCTTCACCCTGACGCTGCCGACCATTCCGGTGTCTAACCAGCAGAAAAACCAGAGCTGGAGCACCATGCTCGGTCTCGACGCGTTCGCGCTGTTCAAAAACAAGCGCATGGCGATCTTCTTTATCTTCTCCATGCTGCTGGGCGCTGAGCTGCAGATCACCAACATGTTCGGCAACACCTTCCTGCACAGCTTCGACAACAACCCGCTGTTCTCCGGCAGCTTTATCGTTGAGCACGCGTCGGTGATGATGTCCATCTCTCAGATTTCTGAGACGCTGTTCATCCTGACCATCCCGTTCTTCCTGAGCCGCTACGGCATCAAGAACGTCATGCTGATCAGTATCGCGGCGTGGATGCTGCGCTTCGGCCTGTTCGCCTACGGCGACCCAAGCCCGTTCGGCACCGTGCTGCTGGTGCTGTCGATGATCGTGTACGGCTGCGCCTTCGACTTCTTCAACATCTCCGGTTCCGTGTTTGTCGAGAAAGAGGTGAAGCCTGAGATCCGCGCCAGCGCGCAGGGCATGTTCCTGATGATGACCAACGGCTTCGGCTGTATTCTGGGCGGCGTGGTGAGCGGTAAGGTGGTTGAGATGTACACCACCAACGGCATCACCAACTGGCAGCCGGTGTGGCTGATCTTCGCGGCGTACTCGCTGGTGCTGTTCTTCGCGTTCATCGCGCTGTTCAAGTACAAGCACGTGCGCGTGCCGAACGGTGCGCAGCCGATCGCGCACTAATCTTTGGTGTGTTGTGCCCGGTGGCGGCTACGCCTTACCGGGCCTACAAAGCACAGCAAGCAGGCCGGGTGAGCGTTAGCGCCACCCGGCTATTTTATTGCAGACAGCACCCACCCCACCGACAGTAAATCCGCGCTGCCGCCCGGACTCAGGTTTCGTTCTATCAATGCGTTATCCATCTTAAGCAACGCCTCGCGGTCCCAGCCGTTAGCCAGCAGTTCCCGAGCATAGCCCTGAACGTAGCGCAGCCCTTCCATGCCGCCGCGCGATACCAGGTTGCTGTCCTGATTAACAGCCATCAGGCGTAGCAGAAGGCCGTGAAGCGACCGCCCGTTCCACTGCGCCAGCGCCTTGCGCACCGTGGCAAAGCCGCTTTCCGCCTCGCCGCGCGCGCCGGTTAAGCCGTACCGCTGAAACTGCCGCTCGCCCGCCGTCGCCTGTCCGCTGCGCGCGGCCAGCTCCCGCGACACCAGCCCGCGGCAGATGTTACTCACCTCACAACAGAGGCTGTCTGCGGAGATATTTTTCACACGTCCGGCGGCGAAGCAGAGTAAACCGAGGGCAAAAATCCCGCCTTTATGCGTGTTCACCCCGTTCGTCGCGGCGTACATCGCCTGCTCGCAGGCCATCCCCATTGGGCGGATAATTCGTAGCTGTTCGCCAGCGGCCTTATCCGCATGCGCGCTGCCCAGCTCGGCAAAGCGCGCAAACCACGGCGTAATCGCCGCGATGCTGCGGACGAACAGCGCGTGGTCCATATCGCGGTGGGAACCGTTGTTGAGCGTGTCCACCAGCCCCGGCTTGGGCGTCAGCTCCAGCTCCTGCCACAGCGCCGCTTCGGCAAGCGCGGGCACGTCCGCAATGCGGGGCTTAGTCGCGAGCAAACCAGTCATCAATCATCTTCTCCACGCGGGAAACCACCTGCTCAACGGGGTGATTGCGCGAGCGGGAACAGGCGTGCGCGGGCGCGTCGCAGATCAGGCAGCGCCGGAGATTTGCCCCCAGCGACTGACGCCCAACGTGGCCGTGCTGAGGGCAGATCACGTCCAGATCCCACAGCCTGCCGAGCGGGTGCGTCTGCTCCAGATCCGCGCAGTGCGCTTTGATTTCCGCCGCCGGATGGGCCACGCACCACAGGGCTTCAGGCCCGGTCGGGAGCCACAGCACCTGGCGGTCCAGCACCTGCCAGCGGTTCTCCCACAGCAGCTGGTCGCACGTCTGTAGCGCCACGCCCATGGTGTTGCGATAGCGCAGGCTATCCTTAATTTCCCCTGGCGTAACCAGCGTGAGGGATATCACCGGCTGTTGATAGTGCTCGAGCATGTCAGCCTGACGCGCTGCGCGGCGATCTTTCGCCGCCAGCAGTTCATCAAGGCTGACACCCGCCCGCACGGGTGTCGCTAACGTCATACTTCCTCCTTCACCTGTCGCACGGTGTCGATCACGCTGCCGTCGCGGTAGCGGATCACCCCGACGATTTTGTCGGTAAATTCAATTGGCTTCGGTACGCCGGTCAGGGAAATCGCCCGCTCGTACAGCGCGTTGATATCCACCACCTTCAGTCCGGCGGCCATCAGCCGCTCGCGGACCTCCGGGCGCGCCGGGTTGACCGCAATGCCGTGATCGGTGACCAGCACGTCAATGCTTTCACCCGGCGTGAGGCGCGTGGTGACGCGCTTCACCACCGTCGGAATGCGGCTGCGCAGCAGCGGCGCGACGACGATGGTCAGGTTTGCCGCGGCGGCCACGTCGCAGTGCCCGCCGGACGCGCCGCGCATCACGCCGTCGGAGCCGGTGATGACGTTGACGTTGAAATCGACGTCGATTTCCAGGGCGCTAAGGATCACCACGTCGAGCTGGTCGCAGCTTGCCGCCTTGCTGCCGGGGTTGGCGTAGACGTTGGTGGAGATCTCCACGTGGTTAGGGTTGCGCGCCAGCGAGGCCGCCGCCTGGCCGTCAAAGCACTGGGTATCGAGCAGCTTTTCGATCAGCCCCTTCTCGTGCAGATCCACCAGGCTGCCGGTGATGCCGCCGAGCGCAAAGCGCGCCTTCACGCCGCTGCGCTCCATCTTCTCCTCCATAAAGCGCGTGCAGGCGGTCGCCGCCGCGCCGGAGCCGGTCTGCATCGAGAAGCCCGGCTTGAAGTAGCCGGAGTGCTCGATCACGTCCGCCGCGTAGCGGGCGATCATCAGCTCGCGCGGGTTGCTGGTGACGCGGGCCGCGCCGACGCTGATTTTCGCCGGGTCGCCCACGCTTTCAACCTGCACGATGTAGTCCACCTGGTCCTGCACCAGGCTGGCGGGCATATTGGGGAACGGCACCAGTTCTTCGGTCAGCAGCACCACCTTGCGGGCAAAGTGCGCGTCCACCATGGCGTAGCCCAGCGAGCCGCAGCACGATTTGCCGTGCGTGCCGTTGGCGTTGCCAAACTCATCGCTGCACGGCACCCCGAGAAACGCCACGTCGATATTCAGCTCGCCGTCCTGGAGCAGCTTCACGCGCCCGCCGTGGGAGTGAATTTGCACCGGCTCGTCCATCAGCCCGTGGGAGATGGCGTCCGCCAGCCTGCCGCGCATGCCCGAGGTGTAAATTCGGGTGATGACGCCGCTTTCAATATGCTCAATCAGCGCGTCGTTACAGGTCATCAGCGAGCTGGAGGCCAGGGTCAGGTTTTTGAAGCCCATCTGCGCCAGCAGCGCCACGACGGTGTTGATCACCCGGTCGCCTTCGCGAAACGCGTGGTGGAAAGAGATGGTCATTCCGTCCTGCAGGCCGCAGCGCTTCACCGCCTCTTCAACGGAGGCGCACAGTTTACGGCTGTGCTTCGCGTCGCTGTCCGCCAGCCACGGCGTGGCGGTGTGGGCGGTATCAAAGGGTGTTAAGTCCCGCAGATGGGGAAAATTCACGTGAAGAAGTTCAGTTTGATTCATTGTCTTATCCTTACCGACGCACGCCGGAGGCCGCCGCGCGCTCCAGCACCACCTGCGCGTGGTTAATAATCGGTGCATCCACCATTTTGCCGTTAAGCGACACCACGCCCAGGCCGTTACGCTCGCCCTCTTCTGCCGCCTCAATCACCCTTTTGGCGTGTTCCACCTCTTCCTGGGTCGGGGCGTAGGCGTTGTGCAGCAGGTCTATCTGGCGCGGGTTGATCAGCGATTTGCCGTTAAAGCCCATCTTGCGGATCAGATCGACCTCACGCAGGAACCCGGCCTCGTCGTTAACGTCGGACCACACCACGTCGAAGGCGTCGATGCCCGCCGCGCGGGCGGCGTGCAGCACGGCGCAGCGGGCGTAGAACAGCTCGGTGCCGTCGCCGCGCTCGGTCTGCATGTCCATCACGTAGTCAAAGGCGGCCAGCGCGATGCCGATGAGGCGCACAGAGCTGCGGGCAATCGCCACGGCGTTAATCACGCCAATGGCCGACTCAATCGCGGCCATCACGCGGGTGGAGCCGACCTCGCGCCCGCACTCGCGCTCGATACGCTCGAGGTGGCCTTCCAGCTCGTAGATATCGTCCGGGGTGTCGGTTTTCGGCAGGCGAATCACGTCCACGCCCGCCCGCACGGCGGCCTCCAGATCCAGCAGGCCAAACGGCGTGCTCAGCGGGTTAATGCGCACCACGGTTTCGATATCCTGATACATCGGGTGCTGAAGCGCGTGGAACACCAGCATGCGTGCGGTGTCCTTCTCGCGCAGGGCAACGGCGTCCTCAAGGTCAAACATGATGGAATCGGGGCGGTAGATAAAGGCGGTGGAGAGCATGGCGGCGTTAGCGCCCGGCAGGAACAGCATGCTGCGGCGAAGTTTGCTCATTTCAGCGCCCCCCAGCTGATGGTCTGATCATCGGCGGCACGCATCAGCGCGCTTTGCAGGCGGGCGCGAATAACACAGTCCAGCGCCCCTTTATCTTCAATAATGATGAGTCCCTGGTGCACGTTCATGGCGCGCAAGGTGTCATTGACGACCTGGCGGATCTGCTCGCCAAACTGCTTAATCACTTCGCTGTGGATGACGATCTCCAGCTCGCCGTGAGCGGGCGCGATTTTCACCATCAGGTCGCTGGACTCCTGCGTGCCGGCCAGCGCCTCCCTTACAATTTTCATGATAAATTCCTGGTAGTTAAGCGACTTCGGCACTCGCACGGTAATGCGTTTCGAGATGCGCGAAGGTGGAGTCCGGGACAATCTCCCGGATCCGGGAAAACTGCTGTGTCTTGAGTAAGCGGCGCACTTCGGACGCGGAAATGGCGTTGCCGGTGGCCTTGATGCGCGGCATTTCCACCACCTCAATATGCGAGGCCAGCAGGTCGTGCAGCGTCTGGTTGTACTGCCGGGTGATGTCGCAAAACGGCTCCGAGCCGATGAAGCGGTGCGTGATGCCGAGCGCCGGGGCAATAAAATCCCGGAAGATCAGCACGTCGATCTCGCTCCACGCCTGCTGCACTTTGCCGGTCTCCTTCAGAAAGTAGGCCGGGAAGGTGGCGCGGGAGATGATGTACTGCGAGCCTTCATGCACCACCACGTTCGGCAGATGCGCCACGCCCGCCCGCACCATCTCAATGCGCGCGCTAAACGGGAAGAACGACGCGTCTTCACGCACCACGAACAGGTGCAGGGCATCGCACCGCGCCGCCGCCTGCTCCACCAGATGGCGGTGGCCGAGGGTGAACGGATTGGCGTTCATCACTATCGCGCCGATGTTCTCCCCGCATTTGCGCTTCGCGCGCAGGGAGCGGCAGTAGCGCTCAATTCCCTGCGGGGTGTTCTCCATCAGCACCGCGTTGTTTCCGCTCTGGGCAATCGGCCAGAAGCCGCTGCGGGCAAAGCGCTCCCGGTTGCACGGACGCGTACAGAGGAAGAGGTGAAAATGGCCGCGCTCCAGCGCCGCATTTTCCACTTCTGCCAGCAGCCGGGCGCTGAGGTTCTCACCGCGAAGCTGCTCGTTGACCGCCACGCATTTGATGACGTTGGCGGCAAGCCCTGCGCACCCCACCAGCTGCGGGCCGGACCAGGCCTCGACGAACAGCGTGATGTCGTTGTCCAGGCCAAGGCCGCTGTCTGCCAGCAGGTAGCGGATCTGGCTTAAGCGCTCCGGATGCTTCGCCACGAGGGTGTGGCGAAAATCGATGGGTTGCGAGTGCATGCTGCCGCCTTACTTAATGTGCTGACGCAAGCCCGACGGCTGGCGCTTCCACGATCACGTTGCTCAGATGACCGATATGCTCGATCTCCACCTCAATGCGATCGCCCTCCTTCATAAACAGCGGCGGGTTTCGCTTTTTACCCACCCCGCCCGGGGATCCGGTGATGATCACGTCGCCCGGGCTGAGGCGGGTAAAGGTGCTGATGTACTCGATCAGCTCCGCCACCTTGTGGATCATGCTGCTGGTGTTGTCTTCCTGCACCATGCAGCCGTTCAGCCAGGTGCGGATCGCCAGCTGGTGCGGATCCGGGATCTCATCCGCCGTCGCCATCCACGGGCCAAACGCGCCGGTCTGACGCCAGTTTTTGCCGGCCGTAAACCAGGTGTGCTGCCAGTCGCGGGCGGAGCCGTCCATGTAGCAGCTGTAGCCCGCCACGTGGCGCAGGGCGTCGTCGCGGCTGATGTTCTCCCCGCCTTTGCCGATGATCACCGCCAGCTCGCCTTCATAGTCGAATTCGCTGGAGTGGCGCGGCTTCAGCACCGGCTCGTTGTGGCCGGTCTGTGAATCCGGGAAACGGACAAACAGCGTCGGGGCCGGGTTATGCTGGTCAAACTCCTTGCGCTTGTCGGCGTAGTTCATGCCCACGCAGAGGATTTTTTCCGGCTGCTCAATCACCGGTAAGAAGGTGATGGCGCTCAGCGGCACGTCCACCGCGTCGTTCAGGTAGCGGGTGGCCTGCGCCAGCCCGTTGCCCTGCAGCAGCGCCTTGAGGTCGCCGTAGCGGTCGCCCAGGCGGCGGCCTAAATCAATCACGCCGTCGGCCTGGACGATGCCGTAGCTGCGTTTTCCCTGGTATAAAAAGCTTGCGAGTTTCATTGTTCTTTCCTGAAAACTTAAACGAGGAAGTTGCCCAGAATCAGCAGAGAGATAGAGACGTTAATCGCGCCGCCGATACGGGTAGCAATCTGGGCGAACGGCATCAGGCTCATGCGGTTGCCTGCGGTCAGGATCGCCACGTCGCCGGTACCGCCCTGCCCGCTCTGGCAGCAGGAGACGATGGCGACATCAATCGGGTGCATACCGATCTTTTTGCCGACGAAGAACCCGGTCGCCACCAGCGCGGAGACGGTGCTGACAATCACCAGCAGGTTGCTGACGGTGAACGCCGCCACCAGCTCATGCCACGGGGTGATGGCCACGCCAACGGCGAAGAGAATCGGGTAGGTCACCGAGGTCTGGAAGAATTTGTACACCACCTGGGAACCTTCCAGCAGGCGCGGAGAGGCGCCGTTGCAGAGCTTCACCAGCACCGCCATAAACAGCATGCCGACCGGGGCAGGCAGGCCAATCAGCTTGTGGCCGAGCATGCCCAGCATGTAGAGCAGCACCGCCAGCAGCGCGCCGGAGGCGATCGTGGTCACGTCCGCTTTGCCGGAAAACGCGGGCTGAGAAACGGCGGCATCGGCATTCGCGCGGTTAGGCATCAGCTGGCCTTCGCCGGTCAGGTGCGGGTAGCGTTTACCGAGCTGGTTCAGGCAGCCGGAGATGATGATTGCCGTCAGGCCGCCGAGCATCACCATCGGCAGCACGCGGCCGAGCGCCACGCCCTGGTCCATGTGCAGCAGGGTGGCATAGCCGATGGAAAGCGGGATCGCCCCTTCCCCGACGCCGCCCGCCATGATCGGCAGAATGATAAAGAAGAAGATCTGGAACGGCTCAAGACCCAGCGCCAGGCCGACGCCCATGCCCACCAGCATGCCGACGATTTCACCGCACAGCATCGGGAAGAAGATGCGCAGGAAGCCCTGAATCAGCACCGTGCGGTTCATGCTCATGATGCTGCCGACGATAATGCAGCAGATGTAGAGATAGAGAATGTTGGTGGATTTGTAGAACTTGGTGGTGGACTCGACCACCACGTCCGGCAGCAGGCCGTAATAGACCAGCGCGGAAGGGATAAAGGTGGCGCAAATCGCCGCTGCCCCGAGCTTGCCGACAATCGGCAGGCGTTTGCCAAACTCGCCGCAGGCGAAGCCGAAGAAGGCCAGCGTGGCGACCATGACCACGATATCGCTCGGCAGCTTTCCGCCCAGGCAATCAATGGCAATCAGCGCGCCCGCCAGAACGAACAGCGGCAGAGGAATAATCCCAATTTTCCAGGTATCCATAATATGCCACCAGCGCTCTTTGAGCGAAGGTCGCTGAATTTCAATCGGGTCGTGGGTAACAGAGAAAGAATCGTCAGTTGTGCTCATAATAAGCCCCTTGGTTATTTTGTGCGTTCAGCTTAGAGTCACAAAGGCTTACTTTATGTGAGGGATGGCATATTAAAAGCGAAGTTTTAATGGCCGCTATGGTTTTAATGGTTTCTTTTATTTAATGTGATTTATGCCTTATTTATTATTGTGGTTTTTATGGTTTCTTTTCCGAACTGAACAAACAAATAACATTTATTCGTGCAGCCTGAGGGACGTTACCCTTCAGGGCAACGCTTTTACAACGCCCGCTGTGCAAGGGATCACAAGTTTTCGGCAAAGCGGACGTCCGCGCGAGAAAAGATGATATATTGGCGATCTTTGTCGCTACCCTGCGTGATAGTTATGAAAGTCTCTTTCCAGATTAAGCTGTTTATTTCGCTGGTTGCCTTTTTCTCAGTGCTTTTTGCGCTACTGGGCGGATATTATTATGCCGATGTTGGGAAACAGCTTTATCAGGAAATGAGTACGCGAGCTAAAATACAGGCGGAAGAGATTGCGCTTATTCCAACGCTGCGTCATGAAGTTGAACAAAAGAATATCACCGCCATCCATGATTTTATGCAGAAGATTTCTGCGCACAGCGACGCCAGCTTTATTGTGATTGGTGATAATAAGGGCCAGCATCTTTTTCACTCGGTGTTTGCCGACAGAGTGGGCACCACGCTGGTGGGCGGAGACAACGAAGCCGTACTGCAGGGTAAGAGCACCACCACCATCCGCAAAGGCGGGCTGGGCATTTCGCTGCGCAGCAAAGCCCCCATTTTCAACGCTGCCGGACAGGTAGTCGGCATCGTTTCGGTCGGCTATCTCACCAGCTACCTGGACACCATTACCGTCAGTAAAGTGGTGAATATCCTGATTGCCGCCGTGCTGCTGCTGATCGCGCTTTTTATCTTCTCCTGGTTCTTTACCCGCAGCATCAAGAAGCAGATTTTCTCCCTTGAGCCGCGCGAGATCGGCCTGCTGGTGCGCCAGCAGAAGGCGATGATGGAGTCTATTTATGAGGGGGTGATTGCCATTGACGATCGGCGGCGAATTGAGGTCATCAACCAGGCGGCGCGCAAGCTGCTCGGCCTGAGCCAGCCGGCCCGGGAGCTGCGCGGGCAGCTGATAAGCCAGGTGATCGATCCGGTTCCGTTCTTCGACACGCAGACGATGCTGGCGAAAGATACCCACGATGAGATTTGCCGTTTTAACGATCTCACGGTGATTGCCAGCCGGGTGCACATCATGCTTGAGGGGTCGCTGCAGGGCTGGGTGATCACCTTCCGCGATCGCAACGAGATCGACTCGCTGAGCGCCCAGCTCAGCCAGGTCAAACGCTATGTTGATAACCTGCGCATTATGCGCCACGAGCAGCTAAACCGCATGACCACCCTCTCCGGCCTGCTGCATATGGGCCGCTACGAGGAAGCCATTGGCTACATTCAGGCGCAGTCGGAACACGCCCAGGAACTGCTGGACTTTATCTCGTCGCGCTTCAGCTCCCCGACCCTGTGCGGCCTGCTGCTGGGGAAAGCCGCCCGCGCGCGGGAGAAAGGCGTCGAGCTGAGTTTCGACCCGGCCTGCAGGCTGGACAGGCCGTTCCTGCCGCTGGGGGAGCAAGAGCTGGTTTCGATTATTGGCAACCTGCTGGATAACGCCATCGAAGCGACGCAGCGGTCGCCGCTTCCCCACGCGCCGGTGGAGGTGCTGATAAAGCTCAGCGAACAGGAGCTAATTATTGAAGTGGCGGATCAGGGCGTGGGTATTCACCCGGCGATCCGTGAGCGCATCTTTGAACGCGGCATCACCACCAAAACGCGCGGCGATCATGGGATTGGTCTGTATCTGATCGAAAGCTATGTCACGCAGGCTGGCGGCGCGATAGAAGTTGCCGATAATACGCCGCGCGGCGCCATTTTCTCACTGTTTATCCCGGCCGCGGGAACCGCCCGGCAACTGGAAGACACCGACTATGCAACATGAACTTATCGACGTACTGATTGTTGAAGACGAGAACGAACTGGCCCAGCTGCACGCGGAGCTGATAAGCAAACATCCGCGCCTGAGGCTGGTCGGGATTGCCTCATCCCTGGCCGACGCGCAGGTTCAGCTTGAGCGTAAACAGCCGCAGCTGATGCTGCTGGATAACTATCTGCCGGACGGCAAAGGCATCACCCTGATCAGCAACCCAATGCTGACCCGCGCCAACTGCTCGGTAATTTTCATCACCGCCGCCAGCGATATGGACACCTGCAGCCAGGCCATCCGCAACGGCGCGTTCGACTACATCCTCAAGCCGGTTTCCTGGAAGCGGCTCAGCCAGTCGCTTGAGCGGTTTGTGCAGTTTGCCGAGCAGCAGCGCGTCTGGAAGATTGTCGACCAGCAGAACGTCGATTCGCTGTATCAGCTCCAGGCGAAGAACTACCGCCAGGACAACGGCAGTAAAGGCATAGAGGAAAATACGCTGGCGCGGGTGCAGACGCTGTTTAACGAAAAGGCGGCACACTGCTTTACCGTTGATGAGGTGGTGAGCGAGACGGGGTTGAGTAAAACCACCACCCGTCGCTATCTGGAGCACTGCGTGGAGGCGGGTTTTCTGACGGTGGAAATGCTGTACGGCAAGATTGGGCATCCGAGGAGGATGTACAAGCGTAGTGCGGCTTAACTCCCCTCACCCCGGCCCTCTCCCCAAAGGGGCGAGGGAGAAAAGACGGCTCCGTGCAATCCCCTCTCCCCTTTGGGGAGAGGGTTAGGGTGAGGGGGCTACTTTAATACATACCCATACAGCCGCTTAATCCCGTCGGGATCCTTCTCGCTGTAAACGCCCTGCAGCTCCGGCGAGAAGCCCGGCAGCAGGTTGATGCCCTCTTCCAGCGCCAGGAAGTAACGCTGTACCGCCCCGCCCCAGACTTCACCCGGCACCACGCACAGCACGCCCGGCGGATAGGGCAGCGCCCCTTCGGCAGCAATCCGCCCTTCGGCGTCCCGGATGCGCACCAGCTCCACGTCTCCGCGAATATAGGCCCGGTTTGCATCCTGCGGGTTCATCACCACCTCAGGCAGGCTCTCCTTGCGGAACATCGCCTTCTGCAGATCCTTCACGTCGAAGCTGACGTAGAGATCGTGCATCTCCTGGCACAGCTGGCGGAGGGTGTAATCCCGGTAGCGCACCGGGTATTTCTGGAAGATCGTCGGCAGCACGTCCGCGAGCGGCGTATCGTCTTCAATATGCTGTTCAAACTGGCCCAGCATCGCCACCAGCTGCGCCAGCTTCTCGCGGCTTTCGGCAGGCGTCAGCAGGAACAGGATCGAGTTAAGATCGCACTTCTCCGGCACGATGCCGTTTTCACGCAGGTAGTGCGCCAGAATCGTCGCCGGGATCCCGAAATCGGTGTATTCCCCCGTTTCGGCATCAATGCCCGGCGTGGTCAGCAGCAGCTTGCACGGGTCGACAAAGTACTGCTCGCTGGCATAGCCCTCAAACCCGTGCCATTTTGCCCCCGGCTCGAAACTGAAGAAGCGCAGCTCGCTGGCGATGGCGTGCGTGGGATGATCCTGCCACGGCCGCCCTGCCACAACCGGCGGGATAAACGGTTTGATCATATGACAGTTGGCAATGATTGCCTTACGCGCTTCAATCCCCAGCTCAACGCACTCCGCCCAGAGCCTGCGGCCGCTTTCGCCTTCGTGGATCTTGGCATTCACGTCCAGCGCGGCGAACAGCGGGTAAAACGGGCTGGTGGAGGCGTGCAGCATAAACGCGTTGTTCAGCCGCTTGTGCGGGCAGAAACGCGCCTGACCGCGAATGTGGTTATCCTTCTTATGGATCTGCGAGGTTTGCGAGAACCCGGCCTGCTGTTTGTGCACCGACTGGGTCACAAAAATGCCCGGATCGTTCTCGTTCAGCTCCAGCAACAGCGGGGACGTTTCCGCCATCATCGGAATAAACTGCTCGTAACCCACCCACGCGGAGTCAAAGAGAATGTAGTCGCAGAGATGGCCGATCTTGTCGATCACCTGACGGGCGTTGTAGATCGTGCCGTCATAGGTGCCAAGCTGGATGATCGCGAGGCGGAACGGACGCGCCTCGTCGGCCTTCTCCGGCGCCGCCTCGCGGATAAGATCGCGCAGATACGCGTCGTCAAAGCAGTGGTCGTCAATCCCGCCAATAAAGCCAAACGGGTTACGCGCGGCCTCAAGATACACCGGCGTCGCACCCGCCTGGATCAGCGCCCCGTGGTGGTTAGATTTATGGTTGTTGCGGTCGAACAGCACCAGATCGCCACGCGTCAGGAGCGCGTTGGTCACCACCTTGTTGGCCGCCGACGTGCCGTTCAGCACGAAGTAGGTTTTGTCCGCGTTGAACACCTTCGCCGCAAACTTTTGCGCATGCTTGGCGGACCCTTCGTGGATCAGCAAATCCCCCAACTTCACGTCGGCATTGCACATGTCGGCGCGAAACACGTTCTCACCGAAGAAATCATAGAACTGTCGTCCCGCCGGGTGTTTTTTGAAAAACGCCCCGTGCTGGTGGCCCGGACAGGCGAAGGTGCTGTTACCCATCTCCACGTACTGACTCAGGGTGTCGAAAAACGGCGGCAGCAGGTTCTCTTCGTAACGGCTGGCAGCGGTCTCCAGTTCCAGAAACTCCTGAGCTTTGCCCGAGATGACCCCGGTAGCGCCGTCAGGCACGTCCGTTGGCTCCTGCGAGAAAATAAACACCGGTAACTGAAAGCCCGTGCGTTTCAGTAATCCAAGGATGCCGCTGCGACTCTCTGTCACCGTCATGACGACGGCCGCCACATCGGTAAAGTCCGTGCTGTCCAGCGTCACCTTTTCGCGGTGCGTAGACACGGTTGAGAGCAGCTCGCGGCTGACGGCGATTTTCATGGTTTTCATAAGCGCAATTACCCTCACCGGGCGGTGAGACAGGGAGGAGAAAATTCGCGCAATAATGTCACCTTTTATTTTGAGGTGCAAGAAGGAATCAGTATGCACTGATATCACCCAAAGCTAAGGCCCGCGAGGCGCTGACGTGCCATAATAATGCAATATCAATGATTAAATAACAGGAGTTAAGCGTGGTTATCGGGCCATTTATCAACGCAGGAGCCGTACTGCTGGGCGGCGTACTCGGCGCCGTGCTGAGCCAGCGGCTGCCGGAGCGTATTCGCACCTCCATGCCCTCAATATTCGGCCTGGCATCGTTAGGTATCGGCATTCTTTTAGTGATCAAATGCGCCAACCTGCCCGTGATGGTGCTGGCTACCCTGCTCGGCGCGCTGATTGGCGAATTTTGCTATCTGGAAAAAGGCATTAACGGCGCGGTGAGCAAAGCCAAAAACCTGATAACCCGACCGGGCAAGGCGAAGCACGGCACGCACGAGACGTTTATTCAGAACTATGTCGCCATCATTATTCTGTTTTGCGCCAGCGGCACCGGGATTTTCGGCTCAATGCAGGAAGGGATGACGGGCGACCCGAGCATTTTGATTGCAAAAGCGTTTCTGGATTTCTTCACCGCCACCATTTTCGCCACTACCCTCGGTATCGCCGTGGCGGCGATCTGCGTCCCGATGCTGCTTATTCAGCTGGCACTGGCTACCTGCGCCACGTTAATTCTCCCGCTCACCACGCCGGCGATGATGGCAGACTTTACCGCCGTCGGCGGCCTGCTGCTGCTGGCTACCGGGCTGCGCATCTGTGGGATCAAGATGTTTGCCGTGGTGAACATGCTGCCCGCGCTGCTGCTCGCCATGCCGCTCTCCGCGCTCTGGACGCACTTTTTCGCTTAAGGATGCGGCGAAATGGTGAGAGATTGCGCAGTCCGTAACGAAAACAACATTTTTCGTTGACGCCACCGGGCAGATCGGGTTTAATGCGCCCCGTTGCCCGGATAGCTCAGTCGGTAGAGCAGGGGATTGAAAATCCCCGTGTCCTTGGTTCGATTCCGAGTCCGGGCACCACTATTTAAAGAACCCGCCCTCGTGGCGGGTTTTTGCTTTTGGTCTCTCCCCAACCTAGGGATCGTTCCCAACCGCGTCCAGCAGTTTGTTTTTGAAGATAAACAAACACGCCTCGTTAAAGTTCTCCGCCCCCAGGCGTTCCGAGAGCGCCGTTCGTTTGCGGTAGAGGCTTTTCACCGACGTATTCAGCTCATCGGCAATGGCTTCCATCGACATCCCTGCCCTCAGCAACCGCAGCATGATCGCTTCGTGCGTGCTCAGCCGTAAATTCAGCAGCCACTTCGTGGTCAGGCGACGGCCCTTCATATTGAGCACCAGGTTGAACAGCGAGGCCATGTCCGGCGCCGTAAGCGACGTGTTCATAAACAGCTTCATGCTGAGCAGATTCTCCTCGCGGTGTCGCATATCAAGCATAACGCAGCAGATTGTTTTTTTCGTTCTGGCCGGATGGCGTATCAGGTAATCATATAAACGGAGCGGAGAACGGCTATCAATCAATACAGAATATTCATCTGCACCGCTATCAAATATGTTTCTGTCAATCGAATCGAGCAGAATAATATCCGGAAAAAATATCCGCATGCCCCTGACAAGGTAGCGGTCCTGCGTCACTAACACTATTGAAGTTGCCACTAACCATCCCTTTTAGATTAAAGCAAGAACGATCCTGTGCAAAGCAGACCGCCTTCGTTTTATAGCGCTGTAATATTAACGATAAATGTATTCTGGCTTTGGACATCCCTCAATACAGACATTGATGGATAAGACTTCCTGTAGACCATCATTCAATGCCCGGCATTAATTATAAATAAAAAACATTTTCAGAAAAGACACCTCCCTAAACATTAAGAATTTTTGTCATGAAACTTCCCAAACATGCACCAGAAAGTACTTTAATTGAGACAAATAAACGTCATTAGAAATATATACAATCTTGTCACAACAAAAATAAAAACAATTAAAATCAACCATTTACAATTAAATTACCAATTAAAAATAATCACTAAACGTCGCTCAATACAGAATTATCTCAAAACGATATAGCCGCTTTTCAGCATATTTATCCGGCAACATATCAGGTGTACATTACCTCCCATCCGGTCCACTAAGATGAGGCTCCATAATTACCTTTAAGTAAGTACCCCGTAACAGCACCGTGTTCAGATTTAATGTTCTCATTTATGGCCTTTTACGCTGAGCTTAAAGGCGGCCGTGTTATGCAATGGATTAATGATAAACAAATGGCAAATAGATATGGAAAGATCGCTTCGCGTCAGTACGTTATTCTTTTATCGCACCCCAACATTATTGTTTCTGTTATTCCTCTTTCCTGTTCTGGTTCAGGCGACGGAATCCGTTTATGAACAACAGATTCAACAGGCGCGTAACGGTAATTACACCTCGTTTCTTGATTATCTCCAGCGTTATCAGCAGCAGCATGCCCTGACGCCTGAAAACGTTGCGGACTGGTTACAGGTGGCTTCCTGGGCAGGTCATGATGACGAGGTTATTCAGGTCTGGCAGCGCTACAGCATTTACATGCCGCTGCCCGCCCGCGGC
Source organism: Enterobacter cloacae complex sp. ECC445 (assembly GCF_021892025.1). Taxonomy (NCBI): domain Bacteria; kingdom Pseudomonadati; phylum Pseudomonadota; class Gammaproteobacteria; order Enterobacterales; family Enterobacteriaceae; genus Enterobacter; species Enterobacter cloacae complex sp. ECC445. The sequence continues at coordinate 239,771 of NZ_JAKLRZ010000005.1, forward strand.
GTTGCGGCCGTCGCGCAGGCCAGAAGAAACCAAAAGGCGTGGCAGCCCGCGCTGGCGCTCTGGAAAGAGGCGCGTAGCCTTGCGCGGGATAACGACGATTATCGTATCGGCTATATCAAAACCCTGGCCGATGCCCGCATGGATGCACTCGCGCTGCAGGAAGCCCGGCAGTTGGTCACCGAAAACCCCACTCTGGCGCATCTTCAGACGCTGGCGTACGTCTGGTCACGCCAGGGCAAAGGCTGGGATCGGCTTTTAGCCGACGCGCGCGCGCTCAATCTCGCGCCAGAAAATCACGCGCTTCTCCGCGAGCAGATCGACGCGCTAACGGATAACCGGGTGAATACCCCTGCGCTCCTGCTTTCACAAAAGGTGGCGCTGTCCCCGGCGGAGCGTCGTCGCCTTGAGCTGAATGCCGCAGCCGAAAGCGTTCGCCTTGCCGATGTGCCTGGCAGGACGGAAAAGGAGCGTCTGCAGCTTGCGCAAGCTGCGCTGAATCGTTACGACGCGCTGCTTTCTCGCTGGCAAAGCGAGCCGCAGGCGGCGCAGGACATTATCCTTGCGCGTATCGACAGGCTCGGCGCGCTGTACGCCCATGCTGATTACCCACAGGTGGTTAGCGAATATCAGGATCTGACGGCCGCCCGGCATCCGGTGCCGAACTGGGCAATCGGCTGGGTCATCTCCGCGTATCTGCAGGAGAAAAATGCCGCTGCCGCCTTCTCGCTTCTGCAACGCTATCCGCAATACGCGTCCGATCCGCAGGACGAGGAGCACGCGCTTTTCTACGCCTGGCTGGATACCGGAGAGTATGAATCCGCCCGCCGGTACGTAGCGCGCCAGACCCGCAACGTCCCCTGGACCCGGTACGATTTCGGCTCCCCTACCCCGCAGCCGAACGATCGGTGGCTTACCGGGCAGTCTCTGCGCTTTAACTATCTGCTGGCGACCAACGCCCTGCCGGAAGCCGAAAAGCTGTCTCAGCATCTGGCGGCAACGGCGCCGGGCAACCAGGGATTGCAGATTGACTACGCCACCCTGCTTCAGGCGCGGGGCCTGCCGCGCGCGGCCGAGCAAAGGCTAAAAATGGCGGAGGCGCTGGAGCCCTCGAATCTGGAACTTGAGCAGCAGCAGGCTTACGTCGCCATGGATCTGCAGGAGTGGCGGCAGATGGATTTACTGGCCGACGACGTGCTTGCCCGCGCGCCCGCCGATCGCAGCGCCAGGCGTCTGGACAGGCTTCGCGCCGTCCACCACATGTCCGAACTGCGCCTCAACGCGAGCAAGGGTTTGCACTCCGATAACCCCGTCAGCGGGACGCACGATCTCAACTGGGACGCCACGATCTATGGCCCGCCGGTTGCGGACAACTGGCGGCTGTTTGCCGGCACCCGCTATGCAGAGGGCCTTTTCGATGAAGGCAGAGGCACCAGCCGCCACCTGCTGGGCGGCGTGGAATGGCGGCCACGCGACCTCCAGCTCGAAGCCGAGCTCTCCAGCAACCGCTATCACGGCGCGAACAAGCCGGGGGCCCGCCTCACAACAGCGTACGCTTTGACGGATAGCTGGCAGGTCAGCGGCAGCCTTGAGCGCTTATCGCGCACCACGCCCCTGCGGGCGTTACGCAACGGGATTAGCGCCAACCGGGGCGAAGCCGGCGTGCGCTGGTATCAAAACGAGCGCCGAGAGTATCAGTTCAATGCCGCCCTCAGCCGCTTCTCAGACCACAACCGCCGCCAGGAATACACCCTCACGGGTAAGGAGCGCCTCTGGCAGACCCCGTCCCTGACGCTGGATCTCGAACCGGGGATCGCCGCCAGCAAAAACAGCCTGCGCGACACGCTCTACTACAACCCGGCGCGGGATCTTTCCGTGACGGCGGCCCTGACCGTTGACCATGAGATGGTCCGCCATTACGACACCCTCTGGAGCCAACAGTTCGTGGCGGGAGGCGGCAGCTACTGGCAAAAAAATCAGTCCGCTGGCGCCATCGCCCTGCTGGGCTACGGGCAACGCGTTCAGTGGAACAACGTCATGGATACCGGCGTGATGCTGAACTGGGACAAGCGCCCTTACGACGGCAAACGCGAGAGCAACCTCTCCGTCACGTTTGATGCGACTTTACGCTTTTAAGGATGACTATGCTGAACACACGTTTTTCCGCGAGCCTGATGCTCATCGGCTGGCTCTGCCTCAGCGCGAGCGTCTGCGCGCAGGCATTTTCGTTTATTGCGCCCAAAGCGCGGCCACAGCTGGAGGCGAGCAAGCCCTGGCCGCAGAACCAGTTTCTGGTGCTGGCCTACCACGACGTAGAAGATGATGCAGCCGATCAGCGCTACCTCTCGGTTCGCACCAGCGCGTTAAACGAGCAGATAAGCTGGCTGCTGCACAACGGCTATCACGCCATCAGCGTGCAGGACATTCTGGATGCCCATGACGGGAAAAAAACGCTGCCGCCCAAAGCCGTTCTGCTCAGCTTTGACGACGGCTACAGCAGCTTTTACACCCGCGTCTGGCCGCTGCTGCAGGCGTGGAACGTCCCTGCCCTTTGGGCGCCGGTGGGCAGTTGGGTGGACACGCCGGCGGATCAAAAGGTCAATTTTGGCGGCCTGATGACGCCCCGCGATCGCTTCGCGACGTGGGACATGGTGCGCGAGCTCGGCCAGTCTCCGCTGATTGAGATCGGATCGCATACCTGGGCCTCGCATTACGGCATTCCGGCTAACCCGCAGGGCAGCCGGGAACCGGCGATCGCCAACCGCTTTTATGACAATGCCACGGGCCGCTATGAAACGGACCCGCAGTTCAGCCAGCGGATCGGCGATGACATTCGCAAGGTGACTGAAAAGATCGCGCAGGTGACGGGCAAAGCGCCGCGCGCCTGGGTCTGGCCTTACGGCGCCGCTAACGGTACGTCGCTCGCCATCGCCAGACGGCAGGGTTACCAGCTGGCCTTTACCCTTGAGGACGGGCTCGGAAACGTGCAGGATCTGGGCAACATCCCCCGCCTGCTGATCGCCGGTAATCCTTCGCTCAAAACCTTTGCCAGTACGGTCAGCCAGGTTCAGGAGCGCGATCCCGCGCGCGTCATGCACGTCGATCTCGACTACGTTTACGATCCCGATCCGGCCCAGCAAACCCAAAACATCAACAGGCTGATCCAGCGGGTCTACGACATGAAAATCAGCCACGTTTTCCTGCAGGCGTTTGCCGACCCGCAGGGCGACGGCAGGATCAAGGCGCTCTATTTTCCCAACCGCTGGCTGCCGGTTCGGGCCGATCTATTCAACTTCGTCTCCTGGCAGCTGCAAACCCGCGCGGGGGTGAAAGTCTTCGCGTGGATGCCGGTGCTCTCGTTCGATCTCGATCCTGCCCTGCCGCGCGTGCAGCGCAGGGATCCTCAAACCGGCCAGCTGCGGGAGGCCACCGAGCCCTATATCCGGCTCTCACCGTGGGACCCGCAGGTGCGCCAGCAGGTGACGGACATCTATCAAGATCTGGCCCGCTATGCCAGCTTCAACGGGATCTTGTTCCATGACGATGCGGTGCTGACGGACGTGGACGATACCGCTCAGAACAGCACGCGCCAGAAAAGCCAGACGCTTATCGGGTTTACCCACGCCCTGAGCCTGGCGGTGAAGCATATCCGCGGCCCGCAGATAAAAACCGCCCGCAATATGTTCGCCTTACCCATTCTGCAGCCGGAGAGCGAAGCGTGGTTCGCGCAGAATCTTGACGATTTTCTGGCGGAGTATGACTGGACGGTACCGATGGCCATGCCGCTGATGGAGTCCGTCCCGGTAGACGAGAGCGACGCCTGGCTGACCCGTCTGGTTAACGCGGTTGCCGCCCGCCCCGGCGCGCTCGATAAAACCATTTTTGAACTGCAGGCGAAAGACTGGGATCGGCAACCGCAGCGCGCCGTTTCCGACAGCCAGCTTGCGCAGTGGATGCGCGTGCTCCAGCTGAACGGCGTCAAACACTACGGTTACTACCCCGACGATTTCATCAACAACCAGCCTGCTATCTCCCGCATCAGGCCTGAATTTTCTTCCTACTGGTACCCTGACAATGACTGATCGCATTATCGCATTCTCTATTTTATGTCTGGTATTCGGGTTGCCGTTAGGCGTGGCCGCCCTCTTTACCGGCGAGCTGATTCTGGATTTTGTCTTCTTCTGGCCGCTGTTTATGTCGGTGCTCTGGATAACCGGCGGGCTCTATTTCTGGTTTCAGCTTGAACGCCACTGGTCGTGGGATAAAGAAACCCCGCCGCCCGCGCTGCCCGGCGAGCCGCTCATCTCCATTCTTATCCCCTGCTTCAACGAGGGCAGGAATGCCCGGGAGACCATCAGCGCCGCGCTGGATCAGCGGTATGAAAATATCGAAGTTATCGCCATCAACGACGGGTCGTCTGACAACACGGCGGAGGTATTGCAGGCCCTGGCGCTGGAGCAGCCGCGCCTGCGGGTGATTAACCTCGCGGAGAACCAGGGGAAAGCGCTGGCGCTTAAAGCCGGGGCGGCGGCGGCCCGGGGCGATCTGCTGGTCTGCATTGACGGCGATGCCCTGCTCGATCGCGATACGGCAGCGTATCTGGTGGCACCGCTGATTCATTATCCCCACGTCGGCGCGGTTACCGGGAATCCGCGTATTCGCACCCGTTCCACGCTGATTGGCCGCATTCAGGTGGGCGAGTTCTCATCCATCATTGGGCTCATCAAGCGGACGCAGCGGATCTATGGCCGAGTATTTACCGTCTCCGGCGTCATCGCCGCCTTTCGCCGACAGGCGCTGGCGGACGTTGGGTACTGGAGCCCGGACATGATCACCGAAGATATCGACATCAGCTGGAAGCTCCAGCTGCGCCACTGGGATATCTTTTTCGAGCCGCGGGCGCTTTGCTGGATCCTGATGCCGGAGACGCTGAAGGGTCTGTGGAAACAGCGTCTGCGCTGGGCCCAGGGCGGCGCGGAGGTGTTTCTGGTCAACCTGCGCAGGATTGTGCGCTGGGAGCATCACCGCATGTGGCCCCTGTTTATGGAGTACGCGCTGTCAACGCTGTGGGCCTTCGCGTACGCGATGACGGTGCTGCTGTTCCTCCTCAGCCAGGTTGCGCCTGTTCCCGCCAGGCTGACCGTGGAGAGCCTGTTTCCACCGGAGTTTACCGGGCTGCTGCTGGGGGTGATGTGCCTGCTGCAGTTCCTGGTCAGCTTGTACATCGAGCGGCGCTATGAGCGGAAGGTGGCCAGCTCGCTGTTTTGGGTGATCTGGTTCCCGATGGTGTACTGGATGATCGGCCTGTTCACCACCCTCGTCGCGTTTCCAAAAGTCATGCTTAAACGCCAGCGCGCCCGCGCGCGCTGGATCAGTCCGGACCGGGGAAAAGGAAGCCTTCAATGAATGAAAATACCTTAATTTTGACCGAACATCGGCTATTGCCGCGTCTTTTCGATGCCGCGTTGACACTGGCGGCGTGGGGAGGATTTCTGTTTTTCCTGTATGCCCGGCTCTGGATGCAGCTCACCGATGAGAGCGACCACCGATGGGGCGTGATTATTGCCTCCTTTAATACGGTGCTGGTTTATTTGCTGTTCGCCGCGCTCAACGGCTGGCTGCTGATTTTGTGGTATCAGTACAATCGCCGCCGGGCCCACGTGAGGCGGCGCCAGCCGGGCTATTTTCACCAGGAGGAGCTGGCCCGCAGCTTTAATGTTTCACCGCAGATCATCTCCGAGATGAGCCAGTACAACCTGCTGACGGTGTACCATGACCAGATTGGCCGCATCATCGATTTGAAGATCAGCGAGCAGCTGGAAGAGGAAGAACAGTAGCGAAAAGCCCCCGCAGGATGCCCTGCGGGCTGAGGGATCCACAGTATTTTTTAAGCAGAAGCAATGACCTTGTTTCAGAACGACTAAAGGCTTTCAGCGATGCCCTGGTCCGGCTGTAAATCGCTGAGGCGTTTCCTGCAGGTCGGGGCGAGGCGCATGGATGCGCCGAGAGGGCGGGCTTTACAGGGACGTTACCTCCGCCCGTCCCCGATAAGCCGGAAGGAATGAGCCGAAGGTACCGCGTAGCGGCGATTTACCGCCGGGAGCCCGGGTCGCCAGGGTGGTGGCGACTGAGCCACCCTGGCACGTTCACAGGCCATGTCGTTAAAGAGTAGCAAGGAACATAAAGTGAACGGAATGCCCACCAGAGCCGTATGTTCCCCCTCACCCCAGCCCTCTCCCTCAAGGGAGAGGGGGTCGTCGGTGCCGACATTATTTTATAGCGAGTCCTTCACCACGATCAGCGGCTCAATATCGCTCTCTTTCTTCACCACCAGCGAGTCATCGCCGCGCAGGCAGGTTCCCCCGTAGTTCCCGCCCACGGTAAAGGTGCAAACCTGTATGTACTTGCCGTCAACCTTCGGCAGGCACCACAGCTGCTGATAGATGTTTTTACGGTCGACAAACTTGCCGCTGGATTTATCCAGCAGCTCGTCCTGAGCGCTGATGAGATCGATATTGCTGCCGCAGCGTCCGGCTATCGGCTTGACGGCATAGCCGGTCTGCTTGAGCAGTTCGTTAACCTCAAAATCGGTGTCGAGAAGGTAACGGTGGTTCGGGAAGAGCTGCCACAGCACCGGCAGAATGGCTTTGTTGCCCGGTATCACCGTCCACAGCGGTTCGAAGACCAGCACCTCGGGGCGCAGCAGGACGTCAATGAGGCGGACTTCGCCTTCGGGATGTCCGGTCCGAATCGGCACCGCGGCATATTCGGTTTCGCTGACCTCGCGGATCTGCTCTATCGCCGTTTCCCACGCCCAGGTTTTCCACACGCAGTTGACGTGGCGACCTTCGTCGTCAACCAGCTGTCCGGCGGCATCCCAGCTGAGCGCCCCCAGCCCGTGGAGAATTTTGGTCTCGAACCCGGCCTGCATCAGCGAGCGCTGAATAAAGAGCGCGTGATAGTCCTCTTCGACATCGTTGTCCTGCATGATGTGGACGAACGGCCGCGCATGGCTATGCTTCCACGCGCCGGTTAGCTCTTCCAGCAGGCCCTCCGCCGGGTTATGCCCGTTGCCGCGATAGCCGTTTTTCACCCACTCCTCAAGGATAAGCCCGCCCTCGGTATGGCATGACGCGGAGTCGGCGTTGTACTCGTAAACCTTGATGCCGCGCTCGTCCATGCAGAAATCCATACGACCGGTGATCATATGGTGGCGACGCCACTGCCACGAGAGGCGCAGGCGCGGCCAGAGGATTTTCGGGATATCGAAAAGCGCCAGCAGGCTGTCGTCTTTCAGCACCTTATCGGTGGCGTGCAGGTACATCAGGTGCAGCTCGTTGGTGGCCTTGATCAGCTCCTGCTCGGCGCTTTCGGTGATGGTGAAGTACTGGCAGGGATCTTTATTGATCACGTGACCGTTCGCGCGGATATACGCCTGCTGCAGCACGTCATTTTCGTTGAGCCATTTTCCGTCGAACTGACGCGTGTTTTTCAGCCGCGCGCCGCTGATTTTCAGCAGCTCGCCGTCGATTTCCGGCTGGGGAATGCTGTGTTCCGTGTCGTCGGTCTGGATCATCCAGCCGAGAATTTCCGTGTCGCTGAAGGTGTCATGGAGGGTGTAACACCCGTTCTCCACGCTCAGACGCAGCTCGCGGGTCCACTGCTGCCCGAGCGGCAGCGGGGAGTGAATCACGTTCTGCTCCGCAATGCGCACCCTATCGTCCAGAAGCTGGGCGATCACCGCCACGTGGCCGGTCTCGTGGAACTCGCCGCCCTTTTGCCAAACCAGCAGCGCCCCGGCGCGCGGCGCGCGTTTCGAACCGTTGGCAAACGCCTGAAGGGGCAGAATGTTATCGTTCACCACCTGGCGCAAAAAGCGCAGAGAGAAAATCTCCCACGCCATGCCGACGTCGGTAAACACGACGCCATAGTTGAGGAACAGGAAACGGCGGGCGAACTCCACGCACTGCCACTTGTGGCCCATGTATTCGTTGCCGATATAGCTGCGAAAATCCGCGTCTTCCGGGTATTTTCGCGGGTCCAGGCTGCCGTAATTTGAAGAGTAAATCGCCACGCCACCCGGCGCATAGCCTAACAACGTCCCGAATGGCGCGTCACTGCTTAACGTTCCTTTACGCATGTATCCAACCTAAAACAGGCAGGCGGCAATTTTCTTAGAGGTTGTCGTCGTCTGCACGTTGTAATTAACCTGACAGAGGGTGATTTATCATACACCTGCCCTGCACATTACGCTCGCATCGTTAAACGGTTCCCCTGCCAACTGCTACACTGCCTCAACACAACACCAAAGAGGCAGGCCAACATGTCAGACGAAAACACCTATCAGCCACCGAAAGTGTGGGAATGGAAAAAGAACGGCGGCGGCGCGTTCGCCAACATCAACCGCCCAATTTCCGGCGCAACGCATGAGAAAGATCTTCCTGTCGGTTCGCACCCGCTGCAGCTCTATTCGCTGGGCACGCCGAACGGCCAGAAGGTGACGATCATGCTCGAAGAACTGCTGGCGCTGGGCGTGACGGGCGCGGAGTACGACGCGTGGCTGATCCGCATCGGCGAGGGCGATCAGTTCTCCAGCGGGTTTGTTGAGGTGAACCCGAACTCGAAAATTCCGGCGCTTCGTGACCACTCCACGAACCCGCCAACGCGCGTATTTGAATCCGGTAATATCCTGCTTTACCTCGCAGAGAAATTCGGTCACTTCCTGCCGAAAGATCCGGCGGGACGCACCGAGACGCTGAACTGGCTGTTCTGGCTGCAGGGCGCGGCGCCGTTCCTCGGCGGCGGTTTTGGCCACTTCTACAACTATGCGCCGGTGAAAATTGAGTACGCGATTGACCGCTTCACTATGGAAGCCAAACGCCTGTTCGACGTGCTGGATAAACAGCTGGCGCGCGGTCGCTACGTGGCGGGTGAGGAGTACACCATCGCGGATATCGCCATCTGGCCGTGGTTCGGCTGCGTGGCGCTGGGCAGCGTCTATAACGCCGCCGAGTTCCTTGACGCAGAGAAGTACACAAACGTGCAGCGCTGGGCGAAGGACGTGGCGAACCGCCATGCCGTCAAGCGCGGACGCATCGTCAACCGCACCAGCGGCGAGCTGAACGAGCAGCTTCACGAGCGCCACGCCGCGAGCGACTTTGATACCAATACGGAAGACAAGCGTCAGGCATGACGACTGGCCGGGCGGTACGCCGCCCGGCAGAACAGATCCTTTCCCAGGGCATGATTAGCCTAAAGGTTGAGCCGGTTTGCTGGCACTATCTGGCCGTTTCTCTCCTTTCAGACGCAGAGAAATGACGTATCAACCAACAGCAGTCACAAAGGATCTGTTATGAAACTCATTAAAACAACGCTGGTTATCAGCGCCCTCATTTTTTCCACCTCGGGAATGGCCATCGACAAAACCGCCGCTGGCGCGGTCGCAGGCGCCGCTATTGGCGCGGCCACGGGCAAAGATCTGAAATCCACCGTGGGCGGTGCCGTTGTGGGCGCAGGCACCGGTGCCATGTTCAAAAACGGCGATAAAGGTAAAGCCGCGCGTAAGGGCGGCGCGGTAGGGGCTGCCGTGGGCGCAGGTGCCGCGGCGGTGACCGGCAAGAGCGTGCTGAAAGGTGCAGCCGTTGGCGCGGGAACGGGCGCGCTGATTGGTGAAGCGACGCACTGATAGACTTTGCCGGGCGTCCGTGTGCTCGCCCGGCTTTTTGAAACCCTTCACCATCTTATCAATGGTGATGATCGTCATACTGATGCTCAATCACCATCCCTTCCGCCACGCTCGCCACATGGCGTGCACGCGGGTGATAAACCGGAGCAGGTGCCGCATAAACGGTTTGGGCGGGTGCAGGGGCGACGGTTACCGCCTGCGGAACCGTGGCTGACTGCGGAACAAGCACGACCTTATATCCCGAAGGGACATCGACCGTAACGCTCTGAGCCATCGCGGTATTGACCACTGCAAAACCTGCCAGGGCAGCAAATAAAATAATACGGTTTTTCATAAATTGAATTATTTCCGGTAACAAGAAGATAATTCATTATGTCGGCTGAATCTTAAGACAATATTAATTTTCATGTTCTGGAATGTGCAGAAAATGCCAAATATATTGGCACAAGAGAATAATTTAATACTTTAAATATATTGACCCGCGCTATTAAAAAATAGACGGCGCGCGCTGAACACAAAATTCGTGAATAAAGCAAGGCCGCACAGGGCGGCCTTGCAACGTTGCGTTATGCCGTCAGGCGGAACTTCTGCACCGAGCGCTGAAGCTCTTCGGTCTGACGCTCCAGCGCCGCCGCCGCAGCGGAAACCTCTTCAACCAGCGAGGCGTTCTGCTGGGTGACGCCGTCCATCTGCGTAATGGCAATCCCGACCTGCGAAATGCCCTTGCTTTGCTCCTCAGAAGCAGAGGCGATTTGCTTCATAATGGTCGTCACTTCCGTCACGTCGCGCAAAATCGCATCCATGGTGGTGCCGGTGTCGCTCACCAGCTGCGCACCCTGCTCTACGCGGGACACGGAGTCGGTAATCAGCCCCTCAATCTCTTTCGCCGCGTTGGCGCTGCGGCTTGCCAGGTTGCGAACTTCCCCTGCCACCACGGCGAAACCGCGCCCCTGTTCGCCCGCGCGCGCCGCCTCAACCGCCGCGTTGAGGGCCAGAATATTGGTCTGGAAGGCAATGCTGTTGATCACGTTGGTGATTTCAGCAATTTTCTTCGAGCTTTGCGAAATACCGCTCATGGTAGTCACCACCTCTTCCACCAGCGAGCCGCCGCGGCTGGCGGTGGTTGAGGCCACATCGGCCAGCTGGCTGGCCTGGCGCGCGCTCTCCGCGTTCAGCTTCACCGTTGCGGTCAGCTGTTCCATGCTGGCTGCCGTCTCTTCCAGCGCAGCCGCCTGCTCTTCGGTACGGGATGAGAGATCGTTGTTACCGCTGGAAATTTCCGTCGCCCCGCGCCAGATATTTTCGCTACCGGAGCGGATCGTGCTGACCGCTTCGCGCAGGCTGTCCTGCATGGCGCTCAGCAGCGGCACCAACTGCCCCACGCAGTTGCGGCCAAACGGCTCAATGGGCTGGCTGAGATCGCCCTGGGCAATCTGGCGGAACTGGTGGCGAATGCGGTCCAGCGGTTTGACCAGCATCGCGACCAGGTAACGGTCGGTGAAGAGCAGGATCAGCAGGCCGACGATGGTGGCGACGATAATCACCGTGCGGGTCATGCTGGTCAGGCCGTCCACCACCACGCGGGTGCTGTCGAGCGACTTCGCGGCAGCATTGTTGAACGCTTCAGCCGCCGCACCGAACGCGCGGCTCAGCGGTGGAGTGACGTTATTGGCCTGCTGACGATAGCCGTCCAGCGCTCCCTCTTTCGCCTGCTGCATTTGCGGCGTCACGCCCTGTTCGAGCAGCGCCTGCCAGGAGCCGATTACCCGGGAAGCGATCTCCTCATCCATCGGGCCTGGGGAGATCGCCTTCATCTCGGCGAGCTTCTTGCCCATGTTATCCAGCGCCTGCTGGGCAGAGGAGAGATCCGGCGTGCCCCCTGCGGCTTTGACTTCCATTGCGCGGCTCAGGCGGGTCACAAAGCGGAAATACTGGTCGTTGCCCTGGCTGAGCACCGTCATCTGTTTGACCAGCTGGCGGTCCACTTCATTGCCATCTGAAACGCGAGACAGGGACCAGGAGCTGTACAGCCCAACGCCCGCCCACATTAAACAAAAGATCCCGAGAATCGCCAGCATGACGAAACGGATCGTGAAATTACGAAGCATATTCATAAGTCTTCCTTGCCGTGAGGGTGAGTTCGCCCAGAGGCGAGTGCTTCTCTCGTTATCGGCAGGAAAGAGGGAAATTATAACGTTTTGTGATCATTTTTAATTAGCAGGGCTTCACTGGTCACACAGCGACTCTTAACCCTATCCCCACGCTTCATGATGTCATTTGTGATGTGGTAAGTTCAGAATGAAAACGTTGTTTCGAAAATTCATCGATAAGAAAGGAGACATCATGTCCTGGTACCCTGACGCTGCCCGCTATGAACATATGCAGTACCGCTACTGCGGAAAGAGCGGCCTGCGCCTGCCCGCGCTGTCGCTGGGTTTATGGCACAGCTTTGGCCACGTACAGCCTCTTGATGCCCAGCGGGCGCTGCTGCGCAAAGCCTTCGATCTCGGCATTACCCATTTCGACCTTGCCAACAATTACGGCCCGCCGGCAGGCAGCGCGGAAGAGAATTTTGGCCGTCTGCTGCGTGAGGACTTTGCCGCGTATCGCGACGAGCTGGTTATCTCCACCAAGGCGGGCTACGACATGTGGCCGGGGCCATACGGCTCGGGCGGCTCGCGCAAATATCTGCTCGCCAGCCTCGATCGGAGCCTGCAACGCCTGGGCGTCGACTACGTGGATATTTTCTATTCTCACCGCGTGGATGAAAACACGCCGATGGAGGAGACGGCCGCCGCGCTGGCCCACACCGTGCAAAGCGGAAAAGCGCTTTATGTGGGCATCTCCTCCTACTCAACCGAGCGCACGCAAAAAATGGCCGAGCTGCTGCGCGAGTGGAAGATCCCTCTGCTGATCCACCAGCCGTCCTACAACCTGCTCAACCGCTGGGTCGATAAGACCGGTTTGCTGGACGCGCTGGCGGCAAACGGTACCGGCTGCATCGCCTTTACCCCGCTGGCGCAGGGGCTGCTGACCGGAAAATACCTGAACGGAATTCCTGAAGATTCACGCATGCAGCGTGAAGGGAAGAAAGTCCGCGGTCTGAACGAAAAAATGCTGACCGAAGCCAACCTGAACAGCCTGCGTTTGCTGAGTGAAATGGCGCAGGCGCGCGGTCAGTCCATGGCGCAGATGGCGCTAAGCTGGCTGCTGAAAGATGCGCGCGTGACCTCAGTGCTGATCGGCGCAAGCAGCCCGGAACAGATTGAGGAGAACGTGCGGGCGCTGGATAACCTGCACTTTAGCGAAGATGAACTGGAAAGAATCGACAGGCATGTTGCGGATGGGGAGTTGAATCTGTGGCAGGCGTCGTCGGATAAATAGCGCGTTATTTCCCCCCCTCACCCTGCCCTCTCCCCAAAGGGGAGAGGGAGAAAAGCCGCTCCGGGCAGTCCCCTCTCCCCTTTGGGGAGAGGGTTAGGGTGAGGGGCAAGGTGTACTTTATTTCTTACTGATCTTATCCAGATACCCCATCACAAACGCCGACAGCACAAACGTCAGGTGGATAATGACGTACCACATTAGCTTATTATCCGGCACGTTCTTCGCGTCCATAAACACGCGCAGCAGGTGGATAGAGGAGATTGCCACAATCGACGCGGCCACTTTATTCTTCAGCGACGAGGCATCCATTTTTCCCAGCCAGCTGAGCTTCTCTTTACGTTCGTCGATATCAAGCTGTGAGACAAAATTCTCGTAGCCGGAGAACATCACCATCACCAGCAGTCCCCCCACCAGGGTCATATCCACCAGCGACAGCAGAACCAGAATCAAATCCGCTTCGGCAATTGAAAATATGTTCGGCAGAACGTGCCAGATTTCCTGAAAGAACTTAATCGTCAGCGCGATAAGTGCCAGCGAAAGGCCAAAATAGACGGGGGCCAGTATCCAGCGCGAAGCGTACATGGCGTTTTCAAAAAAGCGTTCCATAAAGTCCTGTTTGCAAAAGAAACCAGCGCTCAGTATATCCCAATGGCGCTGGCAGTTTGCAATAGCTCACCAGTAGGTTCACTCAGACGTTGTCGGGGTTAACCTCCGGACGAGCGAACTCCGGCCAGACCAGCGCCACCAGCTCCGGATAGGCTTCCAGGCTGAACTCGCGAAAACACTGACGTAAATTTAATACGTCGAGATCGGAATAAGAGACTTTCTCGCCGTTGAGGCAGCGCTTTTTGATATTGTCATAATATTTATACACGGCTGAATTCAGGTCGCTACAGCGACGCTGTGCCTCAAATAATCCAGGCGTGTCATTAATTTCCGACATTTTCATCCGCTTAATTGTCGCGTGTAAAAAGTCGATATATTCATGGTTCACCCGCCAGTACCAGACGGGCGTAACGGAGTTCATCAATACAGAGAAATGGTCTTCCCCTTCCTCTTTGGTCATGAGTTCCGGTAACGGCGGTTCACTGGTGTCTTTCGACACTTTCGTTTTATTGAACTCCTGCATCAATAAAAGCACACCAGCGGTCAGAAATAGTAATGTGATGACCGTAAAAAAGATGCTGTTCATGGGTAGGCTCCATTTTTTTTGATTTTAAATTTGCCTCATGATATTGTCAACGAATCTCACGCCTTTACCAACCCCACCCTGTTGAAATTAAAGGAAATTAAAAATGCTGCCCGACTATCTCGTCCCGGCTAAGTACCACATTACGCCTGTGGAACAGCAACCGACGGAAGTAGAAAAAGAGGTCAGTTTCACTCAGGGGAAAAGAAAGCTCTCCGATTTTGAGCCTGATATATTAATTGGTGTTTCCCGTACCGGCAAATCCCGTAATATGTTGCTGGAAGAGCACGATCGCCATATAAAAGACCGCTTATTTCGCGCCATAAAAATTGAGGCCTTCGTTCACCTGCTGAATGATCTGCAGGCCGAAGGCGAAATAGATGCCCAGAAACTAAGTCAAATATTGGCCGAAAAAACCAAAGAAATAAACGAAGCGGGCAATGAAATTTGGCTTAACTTAATTACGCGCGAAAAAAACAATCCCATTTTTTATAGCCTGGGGGAAGATTAACGTGAAAGAAATTAACAATAATGACGTTTATTTGACTTTAGATGATAAAAAAAGTGATGAATTTATCTTAAAGCAAAATCTCGATGCGCTACGAAACACAAAAAATGACGAGATGACGCGTATAACGCAAGACCTGGTATCGATCCCGGCGACGCTGGTGCGGCTAAAGTGGCAGAATCGCCGTGAAATTTATCCGCTACAGGTCAAAGAAGAAATTTACGGTGCGGTGATGAACGCCATCATCGAACAGCGGCCAGAACTGAAAGAGAAGCTTCTCGGGCGCCTCGAGGCCAACTATCAGTATCTGCTTGCCAGAGAAATCGCCACCCTTCGTCTGACCCGCAAGCTGTCAGACGGTGAGTACCGTACGTCAAACGTCACCTGCGTTGCGCTTGATGAGGACGCGCTGGCAACGTCCTCTACAGCACCGACGGGTAACCAAAACCCATAATCCGCCAGGCATAAAAAAAGCCGGCTTTCGCCAGCTTCTTTATCATTTTGAGGCCGCTTTCTCTTCGCCGACCAGCCCAATCTTCAGGTACCCCGCCTGATGCAGCGTGTCCATTACCTTCATCATGGTTTCATAATCAACGGTTTTATCCGCACGGAAGAAGACGGTGGTGTCCTTCTTGCCGCCGGTAAGCTGATCCAGGGCTGGAATAACCGAAGCGTCCGTTACCGGGTCGTTGCCCAGGAACATCGATTTATCGGCTTTCACGGAAAGATAAATAGGCTTTTCCGGACGCGGCTGCGGCTGGCTCGATGAGGCTGGCAGATTCACCTTCACATCAACCGTCGCCAGCGGCGCGGCAACCATAAAGATAATCAGCAGAACCAGCATGACGTCGATAAACGGCGTCACGTTGATCTCATGCATTTCGCCGTTATCGTCCAGATTTTCGTTTAGACGCATCGCCATAGTATCAACCCACGCGCAGTTTGGACGCCGCGTGCACCGGCTTAACCGAGCTGGCATTCAGGTCGAGATCGCGGCTTTGCAGCAGCAGGACCTGCGCGGCAACGTCACCGAGCGTCGCTTTATAGCTGCCAATCATGCGCGCGAAGATGTTGTAGATAACCACCGCCGGGATAGCGGCAACCAGGCCGATTGCCGTCGCCAGCAACGCTTCTGCGATACCCGGCGCCACGACCGCCAGGTTGGTGGTTTGGGTCTGCGCAATACCGATAAAGCTGTTCATGATGCCCCACACCGTACCGAAGAGACCCACGAACGGTGAGATCGCGCCGATGGTTGCCAGATAACCGTTGCCGCGTCCCATGTGTCGGCCAACGGCCGCGACGCGACGCTCCAGGCGGAAACCGGTACGTTCTTTGATGCCTTCGTTATCTTCACTGCCCGCGGAGAGTTCCAGCTCGTTTTGGGCTTCATTCACTAGCAGGGTCGTCAGGCTTTTCGCGTGGAAAGATGAGGTCATGTCTGAAGCCTGATCCAGAGAGCGGGCTTCAGCCAGCTGCTGCTGCTCACGCTTGAGGCGACGCTTCTGCGAAAGCAGCTCGGCGCTTTTGCTGAAGAAGATAGCCCAGGTGACAACGGACGCCAGAATCAGGCCGATCATCACAATCTTAACCACGATGTCAGCATGCTGATACATGCCCCAAACGGAGAGATCCGTCTGCATCAAATTATTACCCACTCTGTATCTCCAGGACGCAAATCACAAAATCTGAACGTAATAATATCAAAACGTCGTCGAATTGATAGTAGTTCTCATTAGTATTTGCATGGTGCCGTAATTTTCGCTCACTTTCCTTGCGCTTACGCAGTAAAAATTTCTTATGCGGATTTTTGCTAATATTTTCTGCTTATTCGATAAGCCTGCGGGTGCAGTTTTTTGCAATCGTGGTAGTCTGGACGTCCAGACGTATAAAAACAGGGTTGGCGAACATGACTAAGAAGCATCTCGATACCACGCTGGTACAGGCAGGACGCAGCAAAAAATATACGCAAGGATCGGTTAACAGCGTGATTCAACGCGCTTCCTCGCTGGTGTTTGACACCGTTGAGGAGAAAAAAATCGCCACGCGCAACCGCGCAAAAGGCGGGCTGTTTTATGGCCGTCGCGGCACGCTAACCCATTTTTCTCTGCAGGAAGCGATGTGCGAGCTGGAAGGCGGCGCAGGCTGCGCGCTGTTCCCGTGCGGGGCGGCGGCGGTCGCCAACACCATTCTGGCGTTTGTGGAACAGGGCGACCATATCCTGATGACCAACACCGCCTATGAACCCAGCCAGGACTTCTGCACCAAAATCCTCAGCAAGCTCGGCGTGACGACGGGCTGGTTCGACCCGCTGATTGGTGAAGGTATTTCTGAACTTATTCAGCCAAACACGCGCATTGTGTTCCTGGAATCGCCGGGGTCGCTCACCATGGAAGTGCACGACGTGCCCGCAATCGTAAAGGCCGTGCGCAGCAAAGCGCCGGAAGCCATCATCATGATTGACAACACCTGGGCGGCGGGCGTGCTGTTTAAGGCGCTGGAATTCGACATTGATATCTCGATTCAGGCGGCGACGAAATACCTGATTGGCCACTCTGACGGCATGATTGGCACGGCGGTCTCCAACGCGCGCTGCTGGGATCGGCTGCGTGAGAATGCCTACCTGATGGGCCAGATGGTGGATGCCGACACGGCCTACATGACCAGCCGCGGACTCCGCACGCTGGGCGTTCGCCTGCGTCAGCACCATGAAAGCAGCCTGAAGGTGGCGGAGTGGCTGGCGCAGCATCCGCAGGTTGAGCGCGTGAATCACCCCGCGTTACCGGGCAGCAAAGGGCACGAATTCTGGCAGCGTGACTTTACGGGCAGCAGCGGGTTGTTCTCGTTCGTGCTGAAAAAACGGCTGAATAACGACGAGCTGGCGAGCTATCTGGATAATTTTACCCTTTTCAGCATGGCCTACTCCTGGGGCGGTTTTGAATCCCTGATTCTGCCCAACCAGCCGGAACAGGTTGCGGCTTTGCGCCCCGGCGGCGAGGTGGACTTTACCGGCACCCTGATTCGACTGCATATCGGTTTAGAAAATGTTGACGATTTAATTGCGGATTTGTCAGCAGGGTTTGAACGTATCGTGTAGAGTGCAGGCTGAAATGTACTCCCTGGACGCTTTTGTGAACACCGCAAGCAGAAAAGTCTGTATGAGTTGCGCCCGGGATCAAACCCAACGGGCGAATTAGGGAGTACAATAGCTTCATATCTGCTGTTCCACAGGAAAGTCCATGGCTGTTATTCAAGATATTATCGCGGCGCTCTGGCAACACGACTTTGCCGCGCTGGCGGATCCTCACGTCGTCGGTATCGTCTATCTGGTGATGTTCGCAACGCTGTTTCTGGAAAATGGATTACTGCCAGCCTCTTTTTTACCCGGTGACAGCCTCCTTTTACTTGCCGGGGCGTTAATCGGTAAAGGCGTCATGGACTTCACGCCCACGATGGTGATTCTCACCTCCGCCGCCAGCCTCGGCTGCTGGCTGAGCTATCTGCAGGGCCGCTGGCTGGGGAATACCCGCGTCGTGAAGGGCTGGCTGGCGCAGTTACCGCATAAATACCATCAGCGTGCGACCTGCATGTTCGACCGACACGGCCTGCTGGCACTGCTGGCGGGGCGTTTCCTCGCGTTCGTTCGCACTCTTCTGCCGACGATGGCGGGCATTTCCGGCCTGTCGAACCGCCGCTTCCAGTTCTTCAACTGGCTGAGCGCCCTGCTGTGGGTTGGCGTGGTAACGACGCTCGGCTACGCGCTGAATATGATCCCCTTTGTGAAACACCACGAAGATCAGGTGATGACCTTCCTGATGGTGCTGCCGATGTTCCTGCTGGTGGCGGGTCTGGTGGGAACCATTGCGGTGGTGATTAAGAAGAAGTACTGCAGCGCGTGATCCCCTCACCCTGACCCTCTCCCCATAGGGGAGAGGGAAAAAAGCCTAAGCTCCCTGCATCGTTCTGATACGTGACGCATCCTCTCCCGGCGTAACGCCGAAATAGCGCTTAAACTCCCGACTGAACTGCGAGGCACTTTCGTAACCCACCCGCATCGCCGCCGCGCTGGCCTTCATGCCGTCGTGGATCATCAGCATCCGCGCCTTGTGCAGCCGGTAGGTTTTGAGGTACTGCAGCGGCGAGGTGCTGGTCACCGACTTAAAATTATGGTGAAAGGCCGAGACGCTCATATTCGCTTCCGCCGCCAGCTGGTCGACGCTGAGGTTTTCCGTGTACTGGCTTTCGATACGCTTGAGCACGCGGCTTATCAGGCTGAAGTGGGTCTGACGGCTCACCAGGGCCAGCAGCGCCCCGCCGCCCGGCCCCAGCAGCACGTGGTAGAGAATTTCGCGGACGATCTGCTTGCCGAGAATGCGCGCGTCCAGCGGCCTCTCCATTACGTCCAGCAGACGCTCGATGGCGCAGAGGATCTCTTCCGACAGCGTCGCCGAGTTGATTCCGCTCGACGCCATCGACGGCTGGAAGAGCTCATCTTCGCCAATCTCCATCAGCAGCTCCTGCAGCTGAAGGATGTCGACGTTGACGCGAATTCCCGCCAGCGGAACGGCCTCTGTCGCGAAAGTTTCACATTCAAAGGGTAAAGGTACTGTCAGGAGCAGATATTCATTGGTGTCGTAGCGGAACACGCGCTCGTTGATATAGCCAATTTTATGGCCCGAGAAGAGAAAAACGATCCCCGGCTGGTACATAACCGGCGTGCGCGTCCCGGGCTGCGTGCCGTAGAGCAGGCGAATGTCCGGCAGCAGATCGCCTGCACGATTTTCATTATCAATCAATCTCTTAATCTGCGCAGTGAGCTGCTGGCAGATAGCCTCACGGTTCATCTTGCGTTACTCCGGGTACGGTTTTCGACGCTGACAGTGTGCGTGCTTTTCCGCGCTTTCTCCAGCGCTCTGTAGAAATGGGCAAGACATCGGCAGGAATGTGCATTGAGGGCATAGCCCCGGACCGCCACAATGTGCAGCATCAGGTAGCCATCAGTGCCGCCACGGTTTTTCACCCACTAAAGGGAACGAGCAATGAACAACTTTAATCTTCACACCCCCACCCGCATTCTGTTTGGTAAAGACGCTATCGCTGACCTGCGCGCGCAGATCCCCGCTGACGCCCGCGTGCTGATCACCTACGGTGGCGGCAGCGTGAAAAAAACCGGCGTGCTGGATCAGGTTTACAGCGCCCTGGACGGTCTGGACGTGCGCGAGTTCGGCGGCATCGAGCCAAACCCGTCTTATGAGACGCTGATGAACGCGGTGAAAATCGCCCGCGAAGACAACATCACCTTCCTGCTGGCGGTCGGCGGCGGTTCCGTGCTGGACGGCACCAAATTCATCGCGGCGGCAGCGCACTACGCTGACGGCATCGATCCGTGGCACATTCTGGAAACCCGCGGCAGCGACATCAAAAGCGCTATCCCGATGGGCTCCGTGCTGACCCTGCCAGCGACCGGTTCTGAATCCAACAAGGGCGCGGTGATCTCCCGTAAAACCACCGGCGACAAACAGGCCTTCATGAACGAACACGTTCAGCCGGTCTTCGCGGTCCTGGATCCGGTTTACACCTACACTCTCCCTGCGCGTCAGGTGGCGAACGGCGTGGTCGATGCCTTTGTTCATACCGTTGAGCAGTACGTAACCTACCCGGTAAATGCCAAAATTCAGGATCGCTTCGCGGAAGGCATTCTGCTGACGCTGATTGAAGAAGGTCCGAAAGCGCTGAAAGAGCCGGAAAATTATGACGTTCGCGCCAACGTCATGTGGGCCGCAACGCAGGCGCTGAACGGCCTGATCGGCGCTGGCGTGCCGCAGGACTGGGCGACCCACATGCTGGGCCACGAGCTGACGGCGATGCACGGTCTGGATCACGCCCAGACGCTGGCGGTCGTGCTGCCCGCGCTGTGGAACGAAAAACGGGATACCAAACGCGGCAAGCTGCTGCAGTACGCCGAGCGCGTGTGGAATATCACCGAGGGTTCTGACGACGCGCGTATTGACGCGGCTATCGAAGCGACGCGCAGCTTCTTTGAAAGCCTGGGCGTGCCAACGCGCCTGTCTGGCTATGGTCTGGACGGTAGCTCCATCCCTGCTCTGCTGGCGAAACTCGAAGAGCACGGCATGACCCAGCTGGGCGAGCACGGCGACATTACGCTGGACGTTAGCCGTCGTATTTACGAGGCGGCACGCTAAGCCTTTTTGCCTCTCGCCTTTCGTTTTTTGACATTTCGTCCAGACTTAATGCACACCCCATCGCCGGAGTTCCCCTCCGGCGATGCGCACCTGAAGGAGGAAAAATGGCAAACCAAACCGTAATCAAGCTGCAGGACGGCAACGTGATGCCCCAGCTGGGGCTAGGTGTATGGAAAGCCGGTAACGACGAGGTCGTCTCCGCCATTCATAAAGCCCTGGAAGTCGGCTACCGGTCGATTGATACCGCCGCCGCCTACAAAAATGAGGACGGCGTGGGTAAGGCACTGGCCAGCGCCGGCGTTCCTCGCGATGAGCTATTCATCACCACGAAGCTGTGGAATGACGATCAAAAGCGCCCCCGCGAAGCCCTGCAGGAGAGTCTGGAAAAACTCCAGCTCGACTTCGTCGACCTGTATCTCATGCACTGGCCGGTTCCGGCCATCGACCATTATGTCGAGGCCTGGAAAGGGATGATTGCGCTGCAAAAAGAGGGGCTGGTGAAAAGCATCGGCGTCTGTAACTTCCAGGTTCATCACCTGCAGCGGCTGATTGACGAGACCGGCGTCGCGCCCGTCATTAACCAGATCGAGCTGCACCCGCTGATGCAGCAGCGTCAGCTTCACGCCTGGAACGCCACGCATAAAATCCAGACCGAGTCCTGGAGTCCGCTGGCGCAGGGTGGCCAGGGCGTGTTCGATCAAAAAATTATCCGTGAACTGGCGGATAAATACGGCAAAAGCCCGGCGCAAATCGTCATTCGCTGGCATCTGGACAACGGCCTGGTGGTGATCCCGAAATCGGTCACGCCATCGCGCATCGCCGAGAATTTCGACGTCTGGGATTTCCGGCTGGACAAAGATGAGCTGGGCGAGATTGCGAAGCTGGATAAGGGCGTGCGGCTTGGGCCAGACCCGGATCAGTTTGGCGGATAATACTTAAAACGAGCCCGGTCTTCCGCCGGGCTCGTTTTAATTTATAAACCGGACTGACATCTCGCTTCTCCGGGAAGATCAGGTAATGTGCAAATAACGTTGTACGCTTTCCCTTCCAGTTTATGTGGCCCACCGAGACCGCCGCCTACTTCTGCACCATATTCCTTTCCGTTGACGCTTATCTGGAGCGGGGTGTGATAAATCCAGTCCATCGGACCTATTGGCAGAAAAAAGATCCACTCATGCTGGCTCTGAAAAGCAAAACGACCGTTGTCGTCAGAAAGCGTTTGCTCCCTCTCTAATGTTATTTTAGCGCCCGGGACTGGCTTACCTGCGCTGTCGATTAGACGTCCTTCCACTTCTGGCTGTGTCTGGCGGTGCATTACACAACCGCATAACGTAAGGCCAATCAGCATCGCTCCTGTTAACTTCCTAATTTTCATTTTGGGCCTCCTACCCTTATGCAGAAAAAAGCCGGGTGGCGGCTGCGCCTTACCCGGCCTACGCGCTGACCTGTAGGCCCGGTAAGCGCTAGCGCCACCGGGCTTTGTTACAGGTTTAACCGATCTTACGTTTTACGTTCTTCTTCATTCCCGCTCCACCGTTCGAACGCTGATGCACAATCGGGGTGTGCTTGGTCAGCGCCGGGCGCGTATTGCGGTTTTGGCGGCGCGCTTCGCGCATCTCATCCAGCGTCGGGGCCGGAACCAGGCAGTCGCGGCGCGAGCCGATCAGGTGTTTTTTACCCATCTCTTCCAGCGCCTGGCGGATCAGCGGCCAGTTTTTCGGATCGTGATAGCGCAGCAGCGCCTTGTGCAGACGACGCTGTTTATCCCCTTTCGGCACCACCACCTCTTCACTCTTGTAGCCAATCTTACTCAGCGGGTTCTTGCCGGTGTAATACATGGTCGTCGAGTTGGCGAGCGGTGACGGATAGAAGTTCTGCACCTGATCCAGACGGAAGCGACGCTGCTTCAGCCACAGCGCCAGGTTCACCATGTCCTCATCACGCGTGCCCGGGTGCGCAGAGATAAAGTACGGGATCAGGTACTGCTCTTTACCCGCCTGCTTTGAGTAGGTGTCGAACAGCTCTTTAAAGCGATCGTAGCTCCCCATGCCCGGCTTCATCATCTTCGACAGCGGGCCTTCCTCGGTGTGCTCCGGCGCAATCTTCAGGTAGCCGCCAACGTGGTGGGTCGCCAGCTCTTTAATGTAGCGCGGATCTTCCACGGCGATGTCGTAACGTACCCCGGAAGCGATGAGGATCTTCTTGATGCCCTTGAGATCGCGCGCGCGGCGGTAGAGGTTGATCGTCGGCTCGTGGTTGGTGTCCATGTGCTCGCAAATGCTCGGATAGACGCAGGAGAGACGGCGGCAGGTTTGCTCCGCGCGCGGCGACTTGCAGCGCAGCATGTACATGTTCGCAGTTGGGCCGCCAAGATCGGAGATCACGCCGGTAAAGCCCGGTACCGAGTCGCGAATCGCTTCGATCTCGTTGATGATCGAATCTTCAGATCGGCTCTGGATAATACGCCCCTCGTGCTCGGTAATAGAGCAGAACGAGCAGCCGCCGAAGCAGCCGCGCATGATGTTGATCGAGAAGCGGATCATCTCATACGCCGGAATACGGGCGTTGCCGTACGCCGGGTGCGGCACGCGCTTGTACGGCAGCGCGAAGACGCTGTCCATCTCTTCGGTGGAGAGCGGGATGGCCGGCGGGTTGATCCAGATAAAGCGCTCGCCGTGCTTCTGCATCAGCGCGCGGGCGCAGCCCGGGTTGGTTTCGTGGTGCAGAATTCGGGAGGCATGGGCGTAGAGCACCTTGTCGGCTTTCACCTTCTCGTAGGACGGCAGCAGCACGTAGGTCTTTTCCCACGGCTTCGGGCGCGGCGGCTGCACGACGATAGCCTTCGCTTCCGCTTTCTTTGGCTCTACCGGCTTGTTATCGGCACACGGCAGATCGTCGCCGTACGGGTGTGGGATCGGGTCGATTTTGCCCGGCATATCGATGATGCGGGAATCCACCCCGCGCCAGCCCGGCAGCGCCTCTTTCACCATGAT
The DNA here is from genome assembly GCF_021892025.1 of Enterobacter cloacae complex sp. ECC445. Taxonomy (NCBI): domain Bacteria; kingdom Pseudomonadati; phylum Pseudomonadota; class Gammaproteobacteria; order Enterobacterales; family Enterobacteriaceae; genus Enterobacter; species Enterobacter cloacae complex sp. ECC445. Next base: position 263,730 of record NZ_JAKLRZ010000005.1, read on the forward strand.
GGCGGTATTGCGCACGTCGCGGATGCTGCTCACCGGCTCGCCCTGCGACAGACGGTGCGCCACTTCCACCAGCGGACGCTCGCCGTTGCCGTAAATCAGCATGTCGGCTTTGGAATCCACCAGCACCGAGCGGCGCACGGTATCAGACCAGTAGTCGTAATGCGCGGTACGGCGCAGGCTCGCTTCGATGCCGCCCAGGATCACCGGCACGTCTTTCCAGGCTTCTTTGCAGCGCTGGGTATACACCAGGGTCGCGCGGTCAGGGCGTTTACCCGCCACGTTATCGGGCGTGTAGGCATCGTCATGACGCAGCTTACGGTCGGCGGTGTAGCGGTTGATCATTGAGTCCATGTTGCCTGCGGTCACGCCGAAGAACAGGTTCGGTTTACCCAGACGCATAAAGTCGTCTTTGCTGTTCCAGTCAGGCTGGGAGATGATCCCCACACGGAAGCCCTGCGCCTCAAGCATACGGCCACAGATGGCCATGCCGAAGCTCGGATGGTCAACGTACGCGTCGCCCGTAACCAGAATGATGTCGCAGCTGTCCCAGCCCAGCTGGTCCATCTCTTCCCGGGACATCGGCAGGAACGGCGCCGGTCCAAAGCAGGCCGCCCAGTACTGGGGCCAGGAGAAGAGGTCACGATCCGGCTGGATCAGGGAAATTGCGCTCATAATGCTTCCGAAGAAAAAATAGACAAAAGGAGCGGGATTATACGCTGTTCATCCGTCCAATTTGAAGAAAAGGATGCAGGAAGCAGGCAGATATTCGTGGAAGCCGTTAAAATACGGCGCCCTGAAAATTTTGAATCATAATATTCACTATATTTTCCGGTGATTTGCCCCGGAACGTGTTATTGCGCGGAGTTCTGTTGTGACGTCCAACGATTCGTTACATGTATCCCAGCTGCGGGTTGTCCTTCACCTCTGCGGTTTTCTGGTTCTGCTGTACAGCCTTTCCATGCTGCCGCCGATGGTTGTCGCCCTACTGAATAAAGAGCGGACCTACTTTGCCTTCCTGACCACCTTTTTAACCTTTTTTACTCTCGGGGGGTTAGCCTGGCGGGCGACCCGTCACGCCGGGATACAGCTGCGCACCCGTGACGGTTTCGTGATTATTGTGCTGTTCTGGCTACTGTTTTCAGTAATAAGCGCCATGCCGCTTTGGATGGATGACGGGTTACAGCTCTCCTTTGCCGACGCGCTCTTTGAAGGGGTTTCCGGGATCACCACCACCGGGGCAACGGTGATCGGGGACGTCAGCGCCCTGCCTAAATCTTACCTTTATTACCGCGCTCAGCTCAATTTCATTGGCGGGTTAGGCGTTATCGTGCTGGCCGTCGCGGTCCTGCCGCTGCTGGGCATCGGGGGCATGAAGCTCTATCAGTCAGAAATGCCGGGGCCGTTCAAGGAGGAGCGTCTTACGCCCCGCCTTGCCGATACCGCGCGCACGCTGTGGTTGACCTATTTCGCGCTGGGCGTGGCCTGCACCCTGGCCTACTGGCTGGCGGGAATGTCCTTTTTTGACGCCCTCTGTCACGGGCTTTCGACAGTGTCGCTGGGCGGGTTCTCCACCCGCAGCGAGAGCATTGGTTTTTATGACAGCCACGCAATAGAGCTGGTTGCCGGGGCCTTTTCGCTGCTTTCTGCCTTTAACTTTACCCTCTGGTACGTCGCCATTGTCAGACGCACGCTGAAACCGATCCTTAGCAGCCCGGAGGTCAAATTCTTTCTCGGTGCCGCCGCGGTGATTATCCTCATCACCGCCTGGCAGGTCTGGCATGCGGGAATGTACAACCCCACGGATAGCCTGGTGCACGCCTTCTTCCTTGCCAGCTCAATGATGACCGATAACGGTCTCGCGACGGCCGACTACGCCCAATGGCCCACCCACACTATCTTCCTGCTGTTGAGCGCCAGCTTTTTTGGCGGCTGCGTCGGCTCGACCTGCGGCGGGATCAAAGCCCTGCGTTTTCTCATTATGTTCAAGCAGAGTATTCAGGAGATGAATCAGCTGGCCCATCCGCGCGCGCTGCTGAGTATTAAGGTTGGCAAAAGCGTGGTGAATGAACGCGTCCTGCGTTCGGTATGGAGCTTCTTTTTTCTCTACGTGATGATTACCGGCTTTTTTGTCTGGTCGCTCAATCTGATGGGCTACGACCTGTTTACGTCATTCGCCACGGTTGCCGCCTGCATAAACAACATGGGGCTAGGGTTTGGCGAGACGGCCTCAACGTTTGGTACCTTAACCGAAGGGGCAAAACTGCTGATGTGCGCGGCGATGATCTTAGGGCGTCTGGAAATTTACCCGGTGCTGATTCTGTTTTCGCGCTTTTTCTGGCGGGCATAAACCATTCCCGGCGAACCGGGAATGTCAGGATTATGGCGCAGGGTTGATCAGCATCTGCCCCACGGAGCCCCTGTCCATCATCTCCAGCGTCTGGCTGTGGAACAGGAACGGGAAGTGCGGCCACGAAGGCTGGCCGTAGTAGACAAGCAGCTCCACCTGGCCGTCCACCCAGACGGTATCTTTCCAGCCGCGATCTTCCGGGAACGGCATCGCGCCGTTAACGTTGCGGATCAGGAATGACACCCCTTCAATATGGAACGACTGCGGCATGTCTGAACGCACGGTCCAGCGCTCCCAGGTGCCCTGCTGGGCGGTGATGTCGATGCGGTTGACGTCCCACAGCGCGCCGTTGATGCCAGGATCGTCGCCCAGGCTGATATCACGGCTGCGCACCGGCGAGCCGCTCACGATCTCCTGCGGCAGCAGGCGCATGGGCAGGCTATCGGTCACCAGCGGCAGCAGGCCGGTTGGGCGCAGGGTCAGCACCAGGGTTGAGACCAGAATGCTCGACGGTTCAAAGAACCCGCGAATACGGTCAACGATGCTGGCCGCTTCGCCGCAGGTGACAGAAACTTCATCCCCGTTGGTCATATCAATGAGAACTTCGCGACGCTCACCCGGCGAGAGCGCCAGCTGCTTCACGGAGACCGGCGCCGGTAAAAAGCCCTGATCGCCGGAGATCACGTGCAGCGGACGGCCATCGCTCATCTGGAGCTGGTAGCGGCGCGAGTTGGAGGCATTCAGCAGGCGCAGGCGCACCCAGCCGCGAGACACTTCCACATACGGGCTTTGCGCGCCGTTAACCAGCAGCGTATCGCCGACGAAGCCGCCGCTGCCCGGCTCGCTGTATTCCGGCGTACCGAAATTATCCAGACGTTTGTCCTGGATGATAATCGGGAAGTCATCCACGCCGTAATGGTTGGGAATCGGCAGGGATTTGCTGACCTCATCTTCCACCAGCCACATGCCGGCCAGGCCGTTATAGACCTGCTGCGCCGTGCGGTTAGGCGTGTTGGCGTGATACCACAGGGTGGCCGCGCTCTGGCGAATGGGCAGCACGGGCGCCCAGTCGGCGCTGGGTGACATCATTCGCGCCGCGCCGCCAATCAGCGGGCCGGGTACCTGTAAACCGCTGATGGTCATGGCGACGTTTTCAGGGGTGCGGTTACTGTAGATAAGCTTTACGTCATCGCCATTCCACACGCGGATGGTCGGCCCAAGATAACGTCCGTTAATCCCCCAGACCGGCGCACGCGTCCCCTGGGTGAAGGACCAGTGGCTGCGCTGCAGCGTCAGGAAAAGCGGCTGACCGCGACGGGATTCAATTAATGGCGGAATGGGCAGCGGCTGTTGCTGCCCGGCGGCGCTGGCTGTCAGCGGCATCGCACCCGCACAGAGGGCGATCCCTGAAGCCTGAATAAACTGACGCCGACTGAGTGACATATAAGCTCCATCTGAAACGACTAACAACGCGGGAATTCGTTTTCCCTTCAGCGCCGGGTTAAATTTTACCGGCGGCTTCTCTCTCTGCGACTTCTTTATCGAGCAGCGCAATATGCTCAGCCATCAGATCGCGGCAGTGCGCGGCCAGCTCGCGCACCTGATCTTTACCGTATTTGCTGGTATCGACGGGCGGCAGCATTTCGACAATCACCAGCCCGTTATTCAGGCGGTTAAGATTAATCTTATTCGAAGTATTCGAAACGCACACAGGAATAATTGGAACACCTGCCGCAATTGCGGCATGAAACGCACCGGTTTTAAACGGCAGCAGGCCGCGACCGCGGCTGCGCGTTCCTTCCGGGAACATCCAGATGGAGATTTTGCGCTTTTTAAAATGGTTCACCACTTCCGCAATGGTGCTGTGCGCTTTTGCACGATTGTTACGGTCGATCAGCAGGTTACCGGTCAGCCAGTACAGCTGGCCAAAAAACGGGATCCACAGCAGGCTTTTTTTGCCCACCGTCACGGTCGGTGGAAGCACGATATTAGAGGCCGTGACCATATCGTAGTTGTTCTGATGGTTGGCGATATAGATGGCGTTACCGAAGTTCTCCGCCCCTTCCGGCAGACGTTTTTCAACCTTCAGGCCAAACAGCGGCGCAAGACGACCGAACATATGGCCAAAGGTGGCGACATGCTTCGGGTTTCGCGGGCTGAACAGGCAATAAATAGAGCCGAAAATACAGACCAGAATACAGTAGATAACGGTAAGAATAAGACGAACAAGATATAGCATAGCGACCTCTGAAGCCCCAACAGCTGACAATTATACTTCACCTGTGGCCAGGTAAGGACTTTATTACGAGCGCGTATTGTTAATCGCAACGCACGAATTAACAACGATTTTACGGGAAATTTTCTTGAAATTCCCCCTCCGGGCAGAGGGGGATATCACGACATTACTCTTCGCTGTCACCCGCCGCGCCGCGTGCAGGAGAGTCAATCTCCACGCGGTCGATGCGCTGCAGGCCGCGCATCAGCGAGCCGCGGCGACCGCGCTCGCCCACCACCTTCTGCAGCTCTTCCGGACGAAGCTTGATTTTGCGCTTGCCGACGTGAATGGTCAGCGTGCTCTGCGGCGGGAGGAGGAAGAGGTGCGCCAGGCCATCTTCGCCTTTCGCGGCTTCCGCCGACGGGATGTTGACGATCTTGTTGCCCTTGCCTTTCGACAGCTCCGGCAGATCGCTGACCGGGAACATCAGCATACGACCGGCGGTGGTGATCGCCAGCAGCATGTCGCTTTCGTTCTCAATCACCAGCGGTGCCATCACGCGGGCGTTGTCCGGCAGGCTAATCAGCGCCTTACCCGCACGGTTACGGGAAACCAGATCGTTAAAGGTACAGATAAACCCGTAGCCCGCATCGGACGCCAGCAGCAGCTTCTGGTCATCGGCTTCCATCAGCATATGGTCAACCGTCGCGCCCGGCGGCAGCGTCAGCTTGCCGGTGAGCGGTTCGCCCTGCCCGCGCGCGGAAGGCAGCGTGATCGGGTCAATGGCGTAGCTGCGGCCGGTGGAGTCAATGAACGCCACCGGCTGGTTGCTCTTGCCTTTCACCGCCGCTTTGAAGCTGTCGCCCGCCTTGTAGCTGAGCCCCGGGGCGTCGATATCGTGGCCTTTGGCGCTGCGCACCCAGCCGCTCTGCGACAGGACAATGGTCACCGGCTCGGACGGCTGCATGTCGTGTTCGTTCATCGCCTTCGCTTCTTCACGCTCGTGCAGCGGAGAACGACGGTCGTCGCCAAACGCGTCGGCATCGGCCTGCAGCTCTTTCTTCAGCAGGGTGTTCATCTTGCGCTCGGACGCGAGGATCGCCTGCAGCTGATCGCGCTCTTTTTCCAGCTCGTTCTGCTCGCCGCGGATCTTCATCTCTTCCAGTTTGGCGAGATGGCGCAGCTTCAGCTCGAGGATCGCTTCGGCCTGGGTTTCGCTGATGCCAAAACGCGACATCAGGGCGGGCTTCGGCTCGTCCTCTGTACGGATGATCTCAATCACCTCGTCGATATTGAGGAACGCCACCAGCAAACCTTCGAGGATATGCAGGCGCTTAAGCACTTTCTCCAGACGATGGTTCAGACGACGGCGGACCGTATCGCGGCGGAACGTCAGCCATTCGGTGAGGATCTCCAGCAGGTTTTTCACCGCCGGGCGTCCGTCGAGGCCGATCATGTTCAGGTTGATGCGGTAGCTTTTTTCCAGATCGGTGGTGGCGAACAGGTGGTTCATCACCTGCTCCATGTCCACGCGGTTAGAACGCGGCACGATCACCAGACGGGTCGGGTTCTCGTGGTCGGATTCGTCGCGCAGGTCGTCCACCATCGGCAGCTTTTTATTGCGCATCTGGGCGGCGATCTGCTCCAGCACTTTGGCACCGGAAACCTGATGCGGCAGCGCGGTGATGACCACGGCGCCGTCCTCTTTATTCCACACCGCGCGCATGCGCACGGAGCCACGGCCGTTCTGGTAGATTTTACGGATTTCCGCGCGCGAGGTGATGATCTCGGCTTCGGTCGGGTAGTCCGGCCCCTGCACGATATCCAGCAGCTCGTCCAGCGAGGTTTTCGGCTGTTCAATCAGGGTGATGGCGGCTTTCGCCACTTCACGCAGGTTGTGCGGCGGAATGTCCGTCGCCATACCGACCGCGATACCGGTGGTGCCGTTCAGCAGGATGTTCGGCAGACGCGCAGGCAGCATCTTCGGCTCCTGCAGCGTACCGTCGAAGTTTGGCACCCAGTCAACGGTTCCCTGACCCAGCTCGCCCAGCAGCACTTCGGCATATTTAGACAGGCGGGATTCGGTATAACGCATCGCCGCGAAGGATTTAGGATCGTCCGGCGCGCCCCAGTTCCCCTGCCCGTCCACCAGCGGATAGCGGTAAGAGAACGGCTGCGCCATCAGCACCATCGCTTCATAACAGGCGCTGTCGCCGTGCGGATGGTATTTACCCAGCACGTCACCGACGGTACGGGCGGATTTCTTGAACTTGGCGGTGGCGTTCAGCCCCAGCTCGGACATCGCATAGACGATGCGGCGCTGAACGGGCTTCAGGCCATCTCCGATAAACGGCAACGCCCTGTCCATGATGACGTACATGGAGTAGTTCAGGTAGGCGTTTTCCGTGAATTCATGTAGCGCGAGGCGCTCTGCCATATCGCTCATTACGTGTGATTCCTCAACTCAGAAACCGAAGGGTTTCAGGCAATATTGCCGCAGATACTACCTCATCTGACGAATTGAGTCACAAAGAAAAAGGGCCGCACAGGCGGCCCTTTTCGGGTTATTTGTTCAGCTTGATGACCTGCTTCACGTCGATTTCAAACTCGTTCCAGTCTTTATCGACTTTACCCTGGAGTTCGACCTTATCCTGCGGGCTGACGGTCACGCCGTTCCAGCGCTTGTGGTCAATCTCAACCACCACCGTTCCGGTTTCATCGCGGAAGGTGTAGCGGTCATCGGACAGGCGCTCGGTGATGTTCCCGCGCAGCTTCACCCAGCTGTCGTCCTTCATCTCTTTTACCTTCACCGCGGTGGTGAGGTTGGCGTCGTTATCGACAAAACCGCCTGCCTGCGTTTGGGTCTGGGTCTGTGCGGCAGACGGGCCGTTAAATCCGCCCTGCGCGGCAAAAACGGGGGCAGTGGTCATCATCATGATGGCAGCAAGTGCAGCGAATTTTTTCATCTTAATCTCTCCCTTTAATATGGTTTCGCGGTCCATTTAACAGGGTAATCCTTAACAACTTCTTAAGGGGAAAATTTATTTATTTTTTCTGTACAGCGCACGGGCGCAGGAGGTTTACTGGCGGCATCAAGGAGGGAATATGCGCATTTTACTGGTAGAAGACGACAGGTTAATCGGCGACGGTATCAGGGCGGGTTTAGGCAAAATGGGCTTTAGCGTGGACTGGTTTACCGACGGCAAAACCGGTCAGGCTGCGCTTTCGTCTGCGCCCTATGATGCCGTGGTGCTGGATCTGACGCTGCCGGAAATTGACGGGCTGGAGATCCTGCGCGCCTGGCGCGAGAGCGGGCGCAGCGAGCCGGTACTGATTCTGACGGCACGGGATGCGCTTAGCCAGCGCGTCGAGGGGCTGCGTCTCGGCGCGGATGATTATCTCTGTAAGCCGTTCGCGCTGATCGAAGTGGGTGCCCGCCTCGAAGCGCTGGTCCGCCGCAGCCACGGCCAGGCGCGCAGCGAGCTGCACCACGGGAAGGTGACGCTCGATCCGACCCGTCTCATCGCCACGCTGGACGGCGAGCCGCTGACGCTCAAGCCGAAAGAGTTCGCCCTGCTGGAGCTGTTGATGCGCAACGCGGGCCGGGTGCTGCCGCGCAAGCTGATCGAGGAAAAACTCTATACCTGGGACGACGACGTCTCCAGCAACGCGGTAGAAGTCCACGTTCATCACCTGCGCCGCAAGCTCGGCAGCGAGTTTATCCGCACCGTGCACGGCATCGGCTATACGCTGGGGGATGCATGAAACTGAGCCTGAAGCTGCGCCTGACGCTTCTCTTCCTGCTGCTCTCGCTGACGGCCTGGTTTGCCGCCAGCCTGGTGGCCTGGCAGCAAACGACCCACAAGCTCGATAAGCTGTTCGATACCCAGCAGATGCTGTTTGCTAAACGGCTGCTGACGATGGATCTTAACGAGATCCGCGCCCCCGAACGCATGCGTGAGATCCCCAAAAAAGTGAAGCACGGTCGTCTGGATGATGACGCGCTGGCTTTCGCCATTTACGCCGTCGACGGCAGGATGCTCCTGAACGACGGGGAAAACGGCCGCGATATCCCGTATCACTATCGCCGTGACGGCTTTGACGACGGACGGCTTCAGGATGATAACGACGAATGGCGCTTTTTATGGCTGACCTCGCCAGACGGGAAATACCGCGTGGTGGTCGGCCAGGAGTGGGAGTACCGCCAGGACATGGCGCTCGACGTGGTCAGCTCGCAGCTCACGCCGTGGCTGGTGGCGCTGCCCGTGATGTTGCTCCTGCTGGTTCTCCTCCTCAGCCGGGAGCTGAAGCCGCTGAAAAAGCTGGCGCAGACCCTGCGCTCCCGCTCGCCGGACGCCACCGATGCGCTGCCCCTTGAGGGCGTTCCCACGGAAGTGCGCCCCCTGCTCGACGCGCTGAATCATCTCTTCGCGCGTACCCAGGAGATGATGACCCGCGAGCGCCGCTTCACCTCTGATGCCGCCCACGAGCTGCGCAGCCCGCTGGCGGCCCTGAAGGTGCAAACCGACGTGGCGCAGCTTTCTCATGACGATCCGCAGGCGCGGGAAAAGGCGCTGATACAGCTGCACGCGGGGATTGACCGCGCTTCCCGTCTGGTGGACCAGCTCCTCACCCTGTCGCGTCTGGAATCGCTCGATAGCCTCGACGGTGTGGAACAGATCGCGATGGCCGATTTGCTCCAGTCCGCGGTAATGGATATCTACCCTCCGGCGCAGCAGGCGGGCATTGATATGCGTCTGAACCTCAACGCGCCCGGGGTGACGCGCACGGGACAGCAGCTGCTCCTGAGCCTGCTGGTGCGCAACCTGCTGGATAACGCGATTCGCTACAGCCCGCGCGGCAGCGTGGTGGACGTGACGCTGGACGCGCATCGCTTTACCGTGCGCGACAACGGCCCGGGCATTTCGTCCGACGCGCTGGCGCGCATCGGCGAGCGCTTTTACCGTCCGCCGGGCCAGGATGCCACAGGCAGCGGGCTGGGGTTATCCATTGTGAAACGCATCGCCGCCCTGCACGGGATGCACGTCGCGCTGGGCAATGCTCCTGAAGGCGGTTTTGAAGTGAAGGTCAGCTGGTGAGGGATTATTGCATCTAGCGCAAAAGACTTTGCACATTTTGCTCATTTTTCCGCTCCGTCCTCGCGCGTAGAATACCCGCCATACTCTCATCGTCGAGGACAAAAAATGAGCAACATTCTGATTATTAACGGCGCAAAAGAATTTGCGCACTCTAAAGGCCAGCTGAATGACACCCTGACCGAGGTCGCGGACGGTTTCCTGCGCGACGCCGGGCATGATGTTAAGGTCGTGCGTGCGGACAGCGAGTATGACGTGAAGGCCGAAGTGCAGAACTTCCTGTGGGCCGACGTGGTGATTTGGCAGATGCCGGGCTGGTGGATGGGCGCGCCGTGGACCGTGAAAAAATACATGGACGACGTGTTCACCGAAGGCCATGGCTCACTGTATGCCAGCGATGGCCGCACCCGCTCCGACGCGTCCAGGAAATACGGTTCCGGCGGCCTGATCCAGGGTAAAAAATATATGCTCTCCCTGACCTGGAACGCCCCGCTGGAAGCCTTTACCGAGAAAGACCAGTTCTTCGAAGGCGTGGGCGTGGACGGCGCATACCTGCCGTTCCACAAGGCGAATCAGTTCCTGGGCATGGATCCGCTTCCGACCTTTATCGTCAACGACGTGATTAAAATGCCTGACGTCCCGCGCTATATCGCAGAATATCGCAAGCATCTCGCGGAAATTTTTGCTTAACTGGTAGCCTGGAATTAAAGGAGTAGTCAACATGCTTACCGTAATCGCAGAAATCCGTACTCGTCCAGGTCAACATCACCGTCAGGCGGTGCTGGATCAGTTCGCGAAAATTATCCCGACCGTACTGAAAGAAGAAGGCTGCCACGGCTACGCGCCGATGGTGGATGCCGCCACTGACGCCAGCTTCCAGGCGACCGCGCCGGACTCGATCATCATGGTTGAGCAGTGGGAAACCGTCGCGCATCTTGAAGCGCACCTGCAGACCCCTCACATGAAAGCGTGGAGCGACGCGGTGAAAGGTGACGTGCTGGAAACCCATATTCGCATTCTGGAGCAAGGGGCGTAAGTTTCCCCTCACCCCAGCCCTCTCCCGAAGGGAGAGGGAGAACAAATCCAGGCCCGGTAAGCGCTCGCGCCACCGGGCTTTCTTTTAGCTGCTCTTCTTCCCCGGCTTTAATCCGCGATGTAGCTCGTTGATGCGCTTCATCGACTTGATGGTGCGCTGCGGCTCGGTGGAGGCGACGGATAAAATAATCATCTCCAGACACAGCAGCACCGTGCCGTGGAGCGGGATTTTGCCCTTTTCGCCGCCGCGCGGAACGTGGATGACCACGCTGGCCTCCTTGCTGAAGCGCGAATCGAGGGCATTGGTCAGCAGGATGGTGGGGATCCCCAGACGTTTTGCTTCACGGAGCGTGGTTTGCCCTTCCCGATGCGCGGATTTCTGCGCCATCATCACCAGCACGTCGCCGCGCTGAAGCGCAATCAGCTGCTCGGCAAGCCCGATTCCGGTCCGGTTAAGCGGCGTGGCGGGTAACCCCATGCGGCTGAACAGCCTGGCGGTGTACTCGGCCAGAATGCCGGAGGCGCCAATGCCAAAGATGGCAACCTGCCTCGCCTGCGCCAGCAGCGAGACCGCCTGCGCCATCGCGAAGCGGTTGTGGGGCTCGGATAACACCTCGCAGGTGTGCTGATGCCCCTCCAGCACAAAATCAATGCTCGCGTTCACGTCGCTGGCGAGCGTGTTCACCGTAGTGGAGATCTTTTCACTGGAGGTGACCACCGGACCAAACCACTGCTCCAGCGTCTGCTTGAGATCGCGCAGCCCGGCGAAGCCCAGCGCCTGAATGGCGCGAACGACGGTGGCATCGGAGGTTTTCAGCAACGTCGCGATCTCCATCGCCGTCTGCTCCATTACCGCTTCACGATTCTCGTTGATGTAGCTCGCCACCTGCAGCACCCGCGGCGTCAGCTGGTGCGCTCGCGAGCGGAGGCGGTCGCCAAAGACGTCGACTTTTCGACTCACCGTGATGCCTCCGGCAGCGGACGCCCGGCAATCTGCGACTGCACCTGCGCGGCCATCAGCCCTAAAGACGCGAACGAATTCGAGATCGCCTCTTCACGCGAGATCAGCACGTAATGCCCGGTGCGGCAGGCGTTCAGGAACTGGCACCAGCCCGGCATGACCGCATCCATCGCCGCCAGCTCGTCCTGCGGTTTACCGCCCGTATCCCCGCGCCAGGTGGCGAAGACGAAATCGGCGTCCAGCTCCGGCAGGCGCTCGGCGCTGACGTCAATCCGTCCGCCCTCCGTAATGGACTCAATCAGCGGCGGGAATTTGAATCCGGCGTCGCGCAGGACGCGGCCCAGCGAGTGGTAGCTGTGCATGGCGTTGATTTTCCCCTGATTGGCCTGAATCACCGACACGGAAATTTTGCGCGTGTCGAGGGTCGCCTTCAGCGCCTTGATCTGCTCCTGATAGCGGCGCTCCAGGATTTTTAGCCTTGCCTGCGTGCCCGTGAGCTGCGCCAGCTTGCGGTAGATCTCCGGCGCGCCGCCGTCGAGATGATCGATGCTCACCGTCGGGGCAATTTTCGCCAGCTGTTCCACCGGGGTGTTGCGCGTCGGCTCGGTGATAATCAGGTCAGGCTTTGCGGCGGCGATGGCCTCTATGTCGATATCCGCCGTGCCGATAAATTTGATGTCGGAATTATCAAAGTCGACGCCGGTCAGCATGCCGCTGGAGCGCAGAAAGTGGCTGCCGTCCGGCCGCGTGCGGCCATGGCTCGCCACCGGCGGCACGCCAAGCTCAATCAGCGGAATGGTGATATCCAGATCGTGTAACGAGACGATCCGCTTCGGGTGCTCCGGCACCACCACCTTGCGGTTAAGATCGTCGGTAAACGTCCGGGTCGGCTCCGCCGCGCTCGCCGCAAAGCCCACCAGCAACAGCATCGAAAACAGTACGCGCATCATAGTCCCCTAAAATCTGTCCCGACGCTGCCAGAGCAGCAGCAGGAAAAAAGGTCCGCCAATCAGTGAAATCACAATCCCCGCCGGCAGCTGCAGCGGGAGGAATGCCAGGCGTCCGACGTTATCCGCCAGCAGCACCAGCAGCGCGCCCAGCACGGCGCTTCCCGTCAGGAGCGCGGTTTGCCCGCCGCGCAGCAGCAGGCGCGCCATGTGCGGGGCAATCAGCCCCACGAAGCCAATGCTGCCCACGCAGGAGACGCAGGCCGCCGTCAGCACCACCGGGGCGAGAACCCGCAGCAGCGCCAGCCGGGTTGTGCGCACGCCGAGGCCCGCCGCGGCGTGGTTGCCGAGCAGCGCCACGTCTGCGGCCCGGGCGGTAAAGAGCAGCAGCGCAAACGCGGGGGCTGCCCAGAGTGCGGCCAGGCCCACCAGCGTCCAGCTCGCCGCGTGCAGGCTTCCCGCCAGCCACAGCATCGCCGTCTGCACGTCGCGCACGTCGGCGGTGGTCATAAAAACGCCCATTGCCGCAGCGAAGGCCCAGGACACGCCGATGCCGATCAGGATGAACCGCGGGCGCGAGATGTCGCGCGCCAGGGCAATCACCAGCAGCGCGGTGAGCAGCCCGCCGGCCATGCCGACCAGCGGTCGCCAGGCCAGGCCCAGCGCCGGAAACTGAAAAATCAGCAGCAGTACCGCCGCGCTGCAGCCCTCCTTCACGCCGATTAGCCCCGGATCGGCCAGGCCATTGCGGGTGATTGACTGCATTGCCGCCCCCGCCATGCCGAGCATCGCGCCGCACAGCACCGCCATCAGCAGGCGCGGCAGGCGGATATCCATCACGATGTAGCGCGTCTCCGCCGTCAGACTTTCAGGCGAAAAAAGCGCGCGCCCGATGGCAGAGGCGGGAAGGGGTAATGAGCCGTGCGTCAGGCCAAAAGCGGTCAGCACGCAGGCCGCCAGCATCAGCACGGCCAGACACGCCAGCGCTTTTGGACGAACCAGCGTCGAGCAGGCACCCACGCGTAACGCACGCAGTCCGGCCCGGTTCATTTGAACATCCTCGCGGCCATCAGGATGAACACGGGGGCACCGACCAGGGCCGTCATGATGCCGGTTGCCAGCTCCCAGGGCGTAAACAGCGTGCGGGCGGCGATATCCGCCAGCAGCAGAACCAGCGCGCCGCACAGGGCGGACAGCGGCACCATCACGCGTAAATCGACCGACGCCAGACGGCGAATAAACTGCGGCACGACCAGGCCGATAAAGCCAATCGGCCCGGCGATTGAGACGGCCGCACCGCAGAGCAGCGCGATGGCCAGCAGGGCGAGCAGGCGGGTTTTCAGCAGCGACACGCCGAGCCCCTGCGCCATTCGGTCTCCCAGCGCCAGCATGTTGAGCGAGGGCGACAGCCCGATAGCGAGAACAAACCCGGCGGCTGCAGACCAAAGCGCCCCCTGAAGCGTCTGCACGCTGACCCCGGCCAGATCCCCCGCCAGCCAGGTGCGCATGGCGAGCAGCGTCTGCTCATCAAGGATTAATACCGCGGCGGTAATCGACGAGGCAAACGCCGACATCGCCACGCCGCACAGGGTAATCTTCATCGGCGTAAGCCCGGTGCGGCCGGACGAGGAGAACGTCAGCACCAGCAGAAACAGCGCGGCGGCACCGGCGGCGGCAACGAGCGGGCGGCCATACGGCAGCGACAGCCCAAGCGCGCTCGTCAGTACCACCGCCAGCGCCGCCCCGGCGTTGAGCCCCAGAATATGCGGCTCGCCGAGCGGGTTGCGAATCACGGACTGCAGCAGGACGCCCGCGACGCCGAGCGCGGCGCCCGTCACCGTCGCGGCGCAGAGGCGCAGCAGCCTTAATTTGATAATGACGTTATGGTCGAAATTGCGCGGGTCGAAATGAAAGAGTGCCTCTACCACCGTCTGCGGGGCGATAAAGCGTGCGCCGATCCCAAGATGCAGAATCGCACCCAGTGCCAGCAGCAAGGCGAAGAGCAGGAAGGCCAGAGAGGAGCGCATCATGGCTGAACGGTGCCCTGGCGAAACGGCATAAAGAACGGCTTGCCGGTCAACGGGTTAATGGACATATGCACGTCGACATCAAATACCGCTTTAATCAACTCAGGCGTGCAGACGTCGCCCTCATGCAAGACGCCTTCCACTTTCCCCTGACGTAAAAAGACCAGCGAATCGCCGTAGTTCACGGCGAAGTTAAGGTCGTGCAGCACCACCACGACGGTACGCCCGTGCTGGCGGGTCAGGGTATGCAGCAGTTCCAGGATCTCCACCTGGTAGCGGAGATCGAGGAAGGTTGTCGGTTCATCCAGCAGGATATAGGGCGTCTGCTGCGCCAGCGCCATGGCGATCCAGCAGCGCTGACGCTGGCCGCCGGACAGGCTTTCCACCGGCATATGGGCAAACTCCGCCGTGCCGGTGAGACGCAGCGCCTCTTCCACGGCCCGCTCGTCCTCGTCGCTCCACTGGCGCATGAAATTTTGCCAGGGAAAACGCCCGCGCGAGACCAGTTCAAAAACGGTTAACCCTTCCGGCAGCAGCGGAGACTGCGGGAGAATGCCAAGCTGACGGGCGACCGCTTTGGTCGGCTGCGCATGAATGACTTTGCCATCAAGCAGCGCGGCTCCCCCCAGCGGCTGGAGCAAGCGCGCGATAGTGCTCAACAGCGTGGATTTGCCGCAGCCGTTCGCCCCTACCAGCACCGTCATTTTCTGCTGAGGGATGGCAAGAGAGATATCATCAACGATGATTTTTTTTTGATAGCCCGCAGAGAGGTTCTCCAGAACCAGTCCCGGTTTTTGGGTGTTGTGAGCCACGTGAACGCCAACGTAATAAAAAACAGCAATAAATATAAATAAAAATCATTCTCTTTTGAGAGTTTGACGCCCCGCCATGTAGTAGTCAAGAGAAGAAACACCCTGAAAAAACCAGGGATAAGCCAGAAGGAAGAGGGACAAAGTAACGCTTAAAAATGCATTATTTTTAATAAGTTAAACGTCATGCCGTTGCGCTTATATTCACGACTTAATCCTGTAGCCGATTTTTTCTTTTTTCCATTTACTACTACATTCGCACATGATTGAATGATTCTCAATTACATGTTCGATGCCGATTTTGGCTAACGAGCAGACCATTAAGGGCAATGACTCACACATTTTTCTGCGAAACGTCATTCGCGGGATATTTCGGGATAACAGATGTAATGGCTACGTTCACACCTTCACTCTCTGGGGTAAAAGGGCGCGCGCTCTTTTCACTGCTGTTTATGGCGCCGCTGGCGCAGGCAGCAGACGCCAATGCCGCTAAGGACGGCGAAACGCTTACCGTCACCACCAATCCAAATACGACGGTGGAGGCCACCAACGGCTATCAGCCGCTGAATACCTCCACCGCGACGCTGACCACCATGCCGATGCTGGATATCCCGCAGGTGGTAAATACCGTTAGCGATAAAGTGCTGGAGGATCAGCACGCCACCACGCTGGATGAAGCGCTCTATAACGTTAGCAACGTGGTGCAGACCAACACCCTGGGCGGCACGCAGGATGCCTTCGTGCGTCGCGGGTTTGGCGCGAACCGCGACGGCTCGATCATGACCAACGGTCTGCGCACCGTCCTGCCGCGCAGCTTTAACGCCGCCACCGAGCGCGTGGAGGTGCTGAAGGGCCCGGCCTCAACGCTGTACGGCATTCTCGATCCGGGCGGCCTGATTAACGTCGTCACCAAGCGCCCGGAGAAGGCCTTCGGCGGCTCGATATCCGCCACCTCCTCCAGCTTTGGCGGCGGTACCGGACAGGTTGACGTCACCGGCCCGATTGACGGCACGCGACTGGCGTATCGCCTGACGGGCGAGTATCAGGACGAGGATTACTCGCGTAATTTTGGCAACGAGCGCAGCACCTTTATTGCCCCGTCGCTCACCTGGTTCGGCGACGATGCCACCGTGACCGTGCTCTATTCGCATCGCGACTATAAAACGCCGTTCGATCGCGGCACGATCTTCGACCTCAACACCAAACAGCCGGTGAACGTGGATCGCAAAACCCGCTTTGACGAGCCGTTTAACATCACCGACGGGCAGTCCGATCTCGCCCAGCTTAACGCGGAATACCGCCTTAACAGCCAGTGGACCGCGAAGTTCGACTACAGCTACAGCCAGGACAAGTACAGCGATAATCAGGCCCGCGTGATGGCCTATGACTCAAAAACCGGCAACCTGACCCGCCGCGTGGATGCCACCCAGGGGTCGACCCAGCGCATGCACTCGACGCGAGCGGATCTGCAGGGGAACGTGGACATCGCGGGCTTTTACAATGAGATCCTGACCGGCGTGTCGTATGAGAATTACGATCTGCTGCGCACGGACATGATCCGCTGCAAGAACGTGAAGGACTTCAATATTTACAACCCGAGCTACGGCAGCCTCGGCAAGTGCACTACCGTCTCGGCATCCGACAGCGATCAAACCATCAAGCAGGAGAGCTACTCCGCCTACGCGCAGGACGCGCTGTACCTGACCGATAAGTGGATCGCCGTCGCCGGGCTGCGCTATCAGTATTACACCCAGTACGCGGGGAAAGGCCGTCCGTTTAACGTGAACACCGACAGCCGCGACGACCAGTGGACGCCAAAGCTGGGGCTGGTCTATAAGCTCACCCCGGCGGTCTCGCTGTTTGCCAACTACTCCCAGACGTTTATGCCGCAGTCGTCCATTGCGAGCTACATCGGCGACCTGCCGCCGGAAACGTCGAACGCGTATGAAATAGGCGCAAAGTTTGACCTATTCGACGGCATTACCGCCAACATCGCGCTGTTTGATATCCACAAGCGCAACGTGCTGTACACGGAGAGCGTAGGCGATGAAACCGTCGCTAAAACCGCGGGCCGCGTGCGCTCTCAGGGCGTGGAGGTCGATCTTGCCGGATCGTTGACCGAGAACACCAACATCATCGCCAGCTACGGCTATACCGACGCGAAGGTGCTGGAAGACCCGGACTACGCGGGCAAACCGCTGCCGAACGTGCCGCGCCATACCGGCTCGCTGTTCCTCACCTACGATATTCATAATGCGTTTGCCGGGAATACCCTGACGCTGGGCGGCGGCGGGCACGGCGTGAGCCGTCGCTCAGCGACCAACGGCGCGGATTATTATCTGCCGGGCTATTTCGTGGCGGATGCGTTTGCGGCGTATAAGATGAAGCTGCAGTATCCGGTAACGCTGCAGGTCAACGTGAAGAACCTGTTTGATAAGACCTATTACACGTCATCTATCGCGACCAATAATTTGGGCAACCAGATTGGCGACCCACGCGAAGTGCAGTTTACGGTGAAGATGGAGTTTTGATGTAAAAAAGCCCGGTGGCGCTCACGCTTACCGGGCCTACGATCCATTCCCTCTCCCTGTGGGAGAGGGTTAGGGTGAGGGCATCAGGCCTCAATATCCGCCATATCGCCCTTCTCCTGCAGCCAGTTACGTCGGTCTTCCGAACGTTTCTTGGCAAGGAGCATATCCATCATGGCGTTGGTCTGCTGTTCATCTTCGTCGCTGATGGTCAGCTGCACCAGACGGCGGGTATTCGGATCCAGCGTCGTTTCGCGCAGCTGCATCGGGTTCATCTCGCCCAGCCCTTTAAAGCGCTGCACGTTAGGCTTGCCCTTCTTACGCTTCAGCTGCTCCAGCACGCCCGCTTTCTCTTCTTCGGTCAGCGCGTAGTAAACCTCTTTGCCGAGGTCGATACGGTACAGCGGCGGCAGCGCCACGTGGACGTGACCGTTTTTCACCA
Organism: Enterobacter cloacae complex sp. ECC445; assembly: GCF_021892025.1. Lineage (NCBI taxonomy): Bacteria > Pseudomonadati > Pseudomonadota > Gammaproteobacteria > Enterobacterales > Enterobacteriaceae > Enterobacter > Enterobacter cloacae complex sp. ECC445. The sequence continues at coordinate 282,137 of NZ_JAKLRZ010000005.1, forward strand.
GCGTGCGGAAGTGCTTCACAAACAGCGCGCACAGCAGCGTGGCGATGTGCAGACCGTCGGAGTCCGCATCCGCGAGGATACAGATCTTGCCGTAGCGCAGCTGGCTGAGATCGTCGCTGTCCGGATCGATGCCGATCGCGACAGAGATATCGTGCACTTCCTGCGAGGCCAGCACTTCATCAGAAGAGACTTCCCAGGTGTTCAGGATCTTACCCTTGAGCGGCATGATCGCCTGATATTCACGATCGCGCGCCTGCTTGGCCGATCCGCCCGCCGAGTCCCCTTCCACGAGGAACAGCTCGGTACGGTTGAGATCCTGCGCGGTACAGTCCGCCAGCTTGCCCGGCAGCGCGGGGCCGCTGGTCAGCTTTTTACGCACCACTTTCTTGGCGGCACGCAGACGACGCTGGGCGCTGGAGATCGCCATTTCGGCCAGCATCTCCGCCGCCTGAACGTTCTGGTTCAGCCACAGCGTAAACGCATCTTTCACCACGCCGGAGACGAACGCCGCGCACTGGCGTGACGACAGGCGCTCTTTGGTCTGGCCGGCAAACTGCGGGTCCTGCATCTTCACGGAGAGCACGTAGGCGCAGCGGTCCCAGATATCTTCCGCCGACAGCTTCACGCCGCGCGGCAGAATGTTGCGGTATTCACAGAACTCGCGCATCGCGTCGAGCAGCCCCTGGCGCAGGCCGTTGACGTGAGTACCGCCGAGCATGGTGGGGATCAGGTTAACGTAGCTTTCCGTCAGCAGCTCGCCGACTTCCGGCAGCCACAGCAGCGCCCAGTCAACCGCTTCGGTGTCGCCGCTAAAGTTACCCACGAACGGTTTTTCCGGCAGCGTCGGCAGGCCGTTGACCGCTTCGCAAAGGTAGTCGTTCAGACCATCGGCGTAGCACCAGCTTTGTTCAGTGTTATTAACGTGGTCTTTAAAGGTGATTTCCACGCCCGGACACAGCACCGCTTTCGCTTTCAGCAGGTGCGTCAGACGAGAAACGGAAAAACGCGGGCTGTCGAAGAAGCTCTCGTCAGGCCAGAAGTGGACGCTGGTGCCGGTGTTGCGTTTGCCGCACGTGCCGACAACCTGCAGATCCTGCACCTTCTCGCCGTTTTCAAACGCGATGTTATAGATCTGACCATCGCGACGGACGTTCACTTCCACGCGTTTGGACAGGGCATTCACCACGGAAATGCCCACGCCGTGCAGGCCTCCGGAGAACTGGTAGTTCTTGTTGGAGAACTTACCGCCCGCGTGCAGACGACAGAGGATCAGCTCAACGGCCGGGACGCCCTCTTCCGGGTGGATATCCACCGGCATGCCGCGCCCGTCGTCGATAACTTCCAGCGACTGATCGGCGTGCAGGATAACGTCGACGCGTTTGGCGTGTCCCGCCAGCGCTTCGTCCACACTGTTATCAATAACTTCCTGGCCCAGATGGTTTGGGCGCGTCGTATCGGTGTACATCCCCGGGCGGCGGCGAACCGGCTCAAGCCCGGTGAGGACCTCAATGGCATCAGCGTTATAGGTTTGCGTCATGATTTAAACTAGCAATTCGCATTGATTGTCAGTGGCTGTGCAGTCCAAGAAAATCGACAATCTGGGTGAAATGATTCTCAAAGCCCGTGAAAGCATGGTTTCCGCCCTCTTCTATAGTCTGGCGGCAGGAGGCGTAATACGCCACTGCCTGGCGGTAATCCAGCACTTCATCACCCGTCTGCTGCAGCAGCCAGATGAGATCCGGCGCCTCAAGCGGGTCGACCTGCATAACTTTGAGATCGTAAATATGGCGTGACTCTAGCACATATTGCTGGCCGGTGTAGGGGTTCTCGTTTTCGCCAAGAAAGTCCCGCAGCAGCTCAAATGGCCGTACCGCCGGATTCACCACCACGGCGGGCAGCATGAAGCATTGCGAGAGCCAGGTGGCGTAGTACCCGCCCAGCGATGAACCGACCACGCCGAACGTTTCGCCGCCGTGCGCAAGCACGATAGATTCCAGCATTTCCGCGGCCTCCGCCGGGTACGGAGGCAGCTGCGGGATAATCATCTCGACGTCGGGGTGATGCTCGCTCAGCCACTGGCGAAACTGTGTCGCTTTTGCGGAGCGCGGCGAGCTGTTGAATCCGTGCAGATAAAGGAGCGTAGACATCAATAGCCTTCTGAAGCGGTGTCCGGGCGGAACTGTGCACCGGTCAAACGGCAGACCTCCGTGGTCAGCGTGCCGTCGGCATGCAGTTCCAGCCAGCGCCAGCCTGGCGCGATGGTGTCCAGCGTAAAGTTGGCGCAGTGCGGCTTAAACTGCACGCAGGTTGACGGCGTCGCCAGCATGCGGCGCCCGTTCCAGTCGAGATCCTGTTCCTGATGGATATGCCCACACAGCAGGTTTTTCACCCGCGGGAACTTCGCCAGCACGCGATCCAGCGCCGCGGAGTTGCGCAGGCTGTGCTGATCGAGCCAGCTACAGCCCGCAGGCAGAGGATGATGATGAAGCAACAGCAGCGTGTGACGTTCAGGTTCAGCAGCCAGTTTGGTCTCCAGCCAGTCGAGCTGAAACTCGCTTAACTCACCGTGCGGAACGCCAAACACCTGGCTGTCCAGCAGCAGGATCTGCCACTGTTCACCCGCAAAAACACATTTCGCCGGAGAAATCCCCGCATCCTGCAGAGAGCCGTACATCGCGGGCTGGAAATCGTGGTTGCCCGGCAGCCAGACGCAAGGCGCGCTAAAGCTCGCGATGCCTTCAGCAAAATGCTGGTAGGCCGCGGAAGATTGGTCCTGCGCCAGATCGCCGGTTGCGACAATCAGATCGCATGCACGATGTTCAGCGTGAATGGCGCTCAGTACCGCCTGATAACTCTCCCAGGTATTGACCCCCAGCAGCGTTTCATGCTTTTCGGCAAAAAGGTGGGTATCGGTGATTTGTAATATCCTGACTGGCGCCCCACCAGCAACAGTCAGGTTCAACAGGCTTTCCAAATGGTGTCCTTAGGTAGGTTTATGACGCTAACAAACCGGAATCGCCATTGCTCCATGTGCTAAACAATATCTTAGCCAGTCGGCTAAAAACTGGTTAATTTGATGCTTTTCGTCGCGTTGATGCAACTTTTTATTCGGGTAATCATACCGCGCCTTGAAGCGAAAGATCTGCTGGCTCGAACACACTTCAGCGACCATCGCGTCATGATAGAGACGCACCGTCATTGACGGCAGGCTCCAGTAGCTAATGCTGGGCGCCGTTTGTTCAATTTCGACCAGCGTAGTGTAGCGCGTTGATTCTGTTATCGTTAATCGATACTGCGCGTTGCTCACCTGATAGCTTACCGTTTCGCCGGGTGCGTCGTTTCTCGGCAGCAGGCGGCGCAACTGTGCGAAATTGGTTTCGCACAGGCGCATCATTTCTGGGAAGTCAGGCGTATAGCGCTTCATTTTTTCCACTCGTTTCGTAATGTCTGATAATGCAGCTGCAGCCATTGCAGGGCGATGACAGACGCTGCGTTGTCGATTTTCCCCTCTTCTACCCACTGGTAAGCCTGTTCCCGGCTTACCACATGAACCCGAATATCTTCGTTTTCATCAGCCAGACCGTGAATGCCTTCTGCGGTCGTGGCGTCCACTTCGCCCACCATAATGGATAAGCGTTCGCTGGTGCCTCCCGGGCTTGCCAGATAGCTCAACACCGGTTTGGTGCGGCCGACCACCAGCCCCGCCTCTTCAAGCGCCTCGCGCCGGGCGACGTCTTCAACCGTCTCGCCTTCTTCGATCATCCCGGCCACCATCTCCAGCAGCCACGGGCTCTCGCTGACGTCGTACGCGGCGATGCGAATCTGCTCCACCAGCACAACTTCATCACGCACTGGGTCAAAGGGTAGCAAGACTGCAGCATGCCCGCGCTCAAAAATTTCGCGTCTGATTTCGCCGCTCATTTCCCCGTTAAACAGGCGATGCCTGAAACGGTAAAGATCCATTGAAAAAAAACCGCTATAAAGCGTTTCTCGTGCAATAATTTCTACATCGTTTTTGGCGAATGTCACGGGCAACTTTTCTGGTTTTTGCATGAGTCGAGTCCTGGTAGCAATGGTGATGAAATTGTGAATTTCAAGGCTGTTTGGCTGCCGTTTGTAAGGCTATATGGTAGATTGGTGCAAATTACCGCCAGATGGCACGTAACGCCAACCTTTTGGTGTGGATGATTCTGTTAGAATCGGCAATTATTTTTTAATTAGATCAGCGCTAATACTGCTTCACAACAAGGAATGCAAATGAAGAAATTGCTCCCCATCCTTATCGGCCTGAGCCTGACGGGCTTCAGCGCAATGAGCCAGGCGGAAAACCTGTTACAGGTCTACCAGCAGGCACGTCTGGGCAACCCTGATTTACGTAAATCAGCGGCCGATCGTGATGCTGCGTTTGAAAAGATTAACGAAGCGCGTAGCCCACTGCTGCCGCAGTTAGGTTTAGGTGCAGATTATACCTACAGCAACGGTTTCCGCGACGCTAACGGCGTAAACTCCAATGCTACCAGCGCCTCACTGCAATTAACACAGACGCTGTTTGATATGTCCAAATGGCGTGCCCTGACCCTGCAGGAAAAGAGCGCGGGTATCCAGGATGTGACCTATCAGACCGATCAGCAGACGCTGATCCTGAACACGGCCACCGCGTACTTTAACGTGCTGAGCGCCATCGACGCGCTCTCCTACACCGAAGCGCAGAAACAGGCGATTTACCGTCAGTTAGATCAAACCACCCAGCGCTTCAACGTGGGCCTGGTGGCGATCACCGACGTGCAGAACGCCCGTTCACAGTACGACACCGTGCTGGCCAACGAAGTGACCGCGCGTAACAACCTGGACAACGCCTTAGAATCGCTGCGTCAGGTCACCGGCAACTATTACCCTGAGCTGGCGTCCCTGAACGTCGACAGCTTCAAAACGGATAAGCCGCAGGCCGTTAACGCCCTGCTGAAAGAGGCGGAAAACCGCAACCTGAGCTTGCTGCAGGCGCGTCTGAGCCAGGATCTGGCACGCGAGCAAATTCGCCAGGCGCAGGACGGCCACCTGCCAACCCTGAGCCTGAGCGCGTCTACCGGCGTCTCTGATACCACCTATAGCGGCTCTAAAACCAATACGTCCCAGTATGACGACAGCAACTTAGGCCAGAACAAAGTGGGCCTGAGCTTCTCCCTGCCGCTGTATCAGGGCGGCCAGGTCAACTCTCAGGTGAAACAGGCGCAGTACAACTTTGTTGGCGCGAGCGAGCAGCTGGAAAGCGCCCACCGCAACGTGGTGCAGACCGTACGTTCTTCCTTCAACAACGTGAACGCCTCAATCAGCAGCATCAACGCCTATAAACAGGCCGTTGTGTCTGCACAGAGCTCTCTGGATGCGATGGAAGCGGGTTACTCGGTCGGTACGCGTACGATTGTTGACGTGCTCGACGCCACCACCACGCTGTACAACGCGAAGCAGCAGCTCTCCAGCGCGCGCTACCAGTACCTGATTAACCAGCTGAACATTAAGCAGGCTCTGGGTACGCTGAACGAGCAGGATCTGCAGATGCTGAACAGCGCGCTGGGCAAGCCGGTCTCCACCTCTCCGGACAGCGTTGCGCCGGAGAACCCGCAGCAGGTTGCCGCGGTTGATAACTTCAACGCTAACGGCAGCGCCCCTGCGGCACAGCCTGCCGCCGCGCGCACCACCGCGCCTGCCAGCAAAGGCAACAATCCGTTCCGTAACTAAGAGCGTCATCAGGCCCACTGCGGCTTGATGCCCTCACCCCGGCCCTCTCCCACAGGGAGAGGGAGCATCTGAATCACATCCGAACGTAAGCCAACGTAAAGATCCCCCTGATCCCGCCCCTCTTCGCTTCATTTTCAACCACTCATCCTCTATCCTGAGCGTTATTACCACTGGGTCCTGGAAGACAAATATGAAACGGACAAAAACGATTAATCACGCGTCGTTCCGCAAAAGCTGGAATGCACGTCACCTTACCCCTGTCGCGCTGGCGGTTACCGCCGTCTTTATGCTCGCAGGCTGTGAGAAAAATGACGAAACGGTTTCCCTGTATCAAAATGCGGACGACTGCTCTGCCGCCACCGGTAAGGCGGCCGAATGTAAAACGGCCTACACGAGCGCGCTGAAAGAAGCGGAACGCACCGCGCCGAAGTATGCCTCGCGCGAAGACTGCGTAGCGGAGTTTGGTGAAGGTCAGTGCCAGCAGGCACCGGCGCAGGCCGGCACCGCGCCTGAAAATCAGGCCCAGGCACAGTCCAGCGGCAGCTTCTGGATGCCATTAATGGCAGGCTACATGATGGGTCGTCTGATGGGCGGCGGCGCGGGCTACCAGCAGCAGCCGCTGTTTAGCTCGAAAAATCCGGCCAGCCCGGCTTACGGTCAATACACCGATGCCAGCGGTAAAGGCTACGGCGCAGCGACGCCAGGCCGTACCGTGACCGTGCCGAAAACGGCGATGGCGCCCAAGCCTGCGACGACCAGCACCATCACCCGCGGCGGGTTTGGTGAGTCCGTGGCGAAACAGACCAGCATGCAGCGTAGTGCATCAGGCACCTCCTCTACTCGCTCAATGGGCGGCTGATCATGGAACGAGTCAGTATCACCGAGCGTCCGGACTGGCGCGAAAAAGCCACCGAGTACGGTTTTAACTTCCACACCATGTACGGCGAACCGTACTGGTGTGAAGATGCCTACTACAAGCTCACGCTCGCCCAGGTTGAAAAACTGGAAGAGGTGACGGCCGAGCTGCACCAGATGTGCCTGAAAGTGGTGGAGAAAGTCATCGACAGCGACGAGCTGATGGCCAAATTCCGCATTCCGAAGCACACCTGGAGCTTCGTCCGGCAGTCGTGGAAAACGAATCAGCCTTCGCTTTACTCTCGCCTGGATCTGGCGTGGGACGGCAAAGGTGACCCGAAGCTTCTGGAAAACAACGCCGATACGCCAACCTCGCTGTACGAAGCGGCGTTCTTCCAGTGGATTTGGCTGGAAGACCAGGCCAATGCCGGAAACCTGCCGGAAGGCAGCGACCAGTTCAACAGCCTGCAGGAAAAGCTGATTGCGCGCTTCGCCGAGCTGCGCGAACAGTTTGGCTTTAACCTGCTGCATCTCGCCTGCTGCCGCGATACGGAAGAAGACCGCGGCACGGTTCAGTATCTCCAGGACTGCGCCGCCGAAGCGGAAGTGGCGACCGAGTTCCTCTATATCGAGGACATCGGCCTGGGTGAAAAAGGCCAGTTTACGGACATGCAGGATCAGGTCATCAGCAACCTGTTCAAGCTCTATCCGTGGGAATACATGCTGCGCGAAATGTTCTCCACCAAGCTGGAAGACGCTGGCGTACGCTGGCTGGAGCCGGCCTGGAAGAGCATCATCTCCAATAAAGCCCTGCTGCCGATGCTCTGGGAGATGTTCCCGAATCATCCGAACCTGCTGCCCGCCTACTTTGCGGAAGACGATTATCCGCAAATGGAGAAATACGTCGTTAAGCCGATCTTCTCCCGCGAAGGCGCCAACGTGTCGATTATCGAAAACGGCAAGACGCTGGAAGCGGTCGAAGGGCCGTACGGCGAAGAAGGGATGATCGTCCAGGCGTTCTGGCAACTGCCGAAGTTTGGCGACAGCTATACGCTGATTGGCAGCTGGCTCATCAACGACCAGCCGGCCGGGATCGGCATTCGCGAAGATCGCGCGCTGATCACGCAGGATCTGTCACGGTTCTATCCGCATATTTTTGTGGAATAAGACTTGCCCGGTGGCGCTATGCTTACCGGGCCTACACGCGACATGTAGGCCGGGTAAGGCGAAGCCGCCACCCGGCATGTTTTTACCCAATCTGCACCGACAGCATACTCAGACTCCCCATCTCGATACCATCGACCGGGATCGTAACCGGCTCCTGGCCGTCCCACGCGCCAAGCACGTACAGCAGCGGCAGGAAGTGTTCCGGCGTTGGGTTAGAGAGCGAACCGCCTTCGTGTTCCAGGTAATTAACCAGCGGATGCGCTTCAACCGGGCCTTGCCAGGTGAGATTCGCTTTAACGTAGTCGTTAAAAGAGGTCGCCCACGGGTACGGCGTGTTCTCACCGTGCCAGCGTGCGGTACGCAGGTTGTGCACCACGTTGCCGCTGGCAATCAGCATAATGCCTTCATCACGCAGCGTCGCCAGCTTGCGGCCCATCTCCAGATGCCAGGCGGCTGGCTTAGTGCTGTCGATGCTGAGCTGCACCATCGGGATATCCGCATCAGGATACATCTTAATGAGCACGCCCCACGAGCCATGGTCAAAACCCCAGGCTTCTTTATCGAGCGCAACCGGTACGGGAGCCAGCAGCTCCACCAGCCTCTGAGCCAGCTCAGGCGAGCCGGGAGCCGGATAGTGCGTGTCGTACAGCGCCTGGGGGAAGCCGCCAAAATCATGAATAGTTTTCGGCGCTTCCATGGCGGTCACGCCCGTGCCGCGGGTGAACCAGTGCGCAGACACCACCACGATCGCTTTCGGACGCGGCAGCGTCTCGCCCAGACGACGCCAGGCACGGGTATAGACGTTGTCTTCCAGAACGTTCATAGGGCTACCGTGACCTAAAAACAGGGCTGGCATACGGGAAGAAGTCATGGTGATATCCTTACAGAAGGTGTCAAATTAATGGTGTCAGATTACGCGCTATCTGACGAAGATGAACGCAGATAAGCGTGAAGATCATCATCAGGAAATTTGAATGTAAGGAATGTGTAAAGCCGAGGTTTGCCCCTCGCTTTGCCAGAAATGAATCATTTATATTAATGAGAATCATTATCATAAGGAGCCGTACATGTCAGTCCCCTTGATCCTGACCATACTCGCGGGCGCCGCGACCTTTATCGGTGCGATCCTCGGCGTGCTCGGTCAAAAGCCCTCTAACCGAGTGCTGGCCTTTTCACTGGGCTTTGCGGCCGGGATCATGCTGCTTATCTCCCTGATGGAAATGCTGCCCGCCGCGCTGGGCACGGAAGGCATGTCTCCGCTGCTGGGTTACGGCATGTTTGTTTTTGGCCTGCTGGGATACTTTGGCCTCGATCGGATGCTACCCCACGCGCATCCGCAGGATTTAATGCAGAAAAACGTGACGCCCATACCGCGCAATATCAAGCGCACCGCCGTGCTGCTAACGCTTGGCATCAGCCTGCATAATTTTCCTGAAGGGGTCGCGACCTACGTCACGGCCAGCAGCAATCTTGAGATGGGCTTCGGCATCGCGTTAGCGGTCGCCTTACACAATATACCTGAAGGCCTGGCCGTCGCCGGACCGGTGTATGCCGCCACGGGCTCGAAACGCACAGCGGTGTTCTGGGCAGGGATTTCCGGCATGGCTGAAATTTTGGGAGGCGTCCTGGCATGGTTGATACTCGGCAGCCTGGTCTCGCCGGTCGTCATGGCAGCCATTATGGCTGCAGTAGCCGGAATTATGGTGGCGCTCTCCGTGGATGAATTAATGCCGCTGGCAAAAGAGATCGATCCGAACAACAACCCAAGCTACGGCGTACTGTGCGGAATGTCGGTGATGGGTCTCAGCCTGGTCCTGCTCCAGGCTGCGGGTATCGGCTAACATCATGTTGCCACCGCGTGGCGGTGGCAAACATATCAAAAATTAATAATTTCGGTAAAAGAAATTTCTGCCTATATTGCTTCGCTTTTTTTACGTATTTTTACATCTATTTATTTTCTGAAAGTCAATATTTAAATAAGATATTATTATAACAATATAAATATCGCGACAAATGAGCAAAAAATTAGCTTCTCCTTTAAAATCACACGATAAAGCTCACCCTTGGCTATATTTTAAAGTCGCCTACATTTATTTTTAAGCACAGCTAATCGCATTCCCGCTTTTTCCATAGATATAATCTCATGGTAATTTTCTGAAATATATCATTCAGATTATGAATTCATTGGAAAAGGATATTTTCATGCATGCAGGTAAAAAAGCACTGTTAGCCATTGCAATGGCTACGATTGTCTCTGGTTCAGCATTTGCAGCCGATCAGGGTTCCGGAAAAATTAAATTTAAGGGCGTTGTTATTGACGCACCTTGCAGCATTGCGCCAGACAGTGTTGATAAAGAAGTCGATCTCGGCGAAGTAACCACCGCCGTTATCAATGCGAACAAGAAGTCCACCCCCGTTGCGGTAGACATCAACCTGGAGAACTGTCAGCTGGAAGACCCGGAGGATGAAACAGCGGATCCAATTACTAAGGTAGAAGTGACCTTCTCCAGCACCGCTACCAACGCTACAGATACCAGCCTGCTGAGCAATACCTTTGCAAACGGTGCGCAGAACGTCGGCGTCCGCCTGCTGGACAACGCGGAAGCGAACATCACTCTCGGTATCGCAAAATCTGTGGATCTGCTGGAGGGTTCAACAACCCAGACGCTGCACTTTAAAGCACGTATGGAAGTTCCGACCGGCACCACGGCCACCGCGGGCCAGGTTGAAGCTAACGCCAACTATGTGCTGCAGTATAAATAAGTTTTAAATATGAACCGTTAGACCGACTGGTGATGGTTGCCAGTCGGCTTTTTATTTCTTCGAGTAACAGAATGATGAAAAATAAATCACAATGGATAATCATCATTGCTGCCTTCATGCTCTCGCATGCCGCCTCGGGCACTGAATTTAATATCAATGCTATTGATAAAGATTTACGGTCAAGCATCGATCTCTCACGCTTTAAAGAAGAAACGTCCGTCACGCCCGGGCGTTATTTCGTCACTATCGCAATCAATGACACCCCCCTGGCAAACGGCTGGGAACTGACGTGGAAAGAGGTCAACAATAAAGCGGAAGTTTGTATTCCTGCGGAACTGGCCGATACTTTTGGCCTGCAGGATAACATTCGCCAGACGTTAACGCTCAGTCAGGGCTGCGTTGATTTTACCCCACTACCGGATATCAAATTTCGCTTCGAGCAGTCCACTCAAACGCTGCACGTGACGGTGCCGCAGGCTATGCTGCAATTTCGTCCGAACGACTGGATGCCGCCCTCCACTTGGGACAACGGCGTGGCCGGCGTGCTGCTGGACTACAACCTCTTTGCCAGCCATTATCAGCCGCAGGAAGGCAGCAGCACGGACAATGCCAATGCCTACGGTACGGCAGGCGCCAACCTGGGCGCGTGGCGGTTGCGCAGCGATTATCAGTACACCCAAACGCATGCCGACAGTGGTTCAACCCATGACGGCCGCTTCTCGCGCGTCTATATGTTCCGTCCGCTGCCGACGCTCGGCGCGAAGTTGACGCTGGGTGAGACGGACTTTCAGTCCGCCATCTTTGATGCCTTTACCTATACCGGGGCTTCGCTGATCAGCGACGAGCGCATGCTGCCCTGGTCCCTTCGCGGCTATGCGCCGCAAATCGCCGGGATTGCGCAAACCAACGCCACGGTCACGGTTAGCCTCTCTGACCGCGTGATTTATCAAACCAAGGTGCCGCCCGGCCCGTTTGTGATTCAGGATTTGAACCAGTCCGTTCAGGGCACGCTTGACGTGAAAGTTACCGAAGAAGACGGTCGCGTAAGCACGTTTGAGGTCTCGGCAGCGTCCGTCCCCTTCCTGACGCGAAAGGGTCAGGTTCGCTACAAGCTTGCCGCAGGTAAACCCCGAGAAAACGCGTCGCATGCCGTTGAGGAGAGCACCTTTATGAGCGGCGAGTTTTCGTGGGGAGTGCTCTCCAACACCTCGCTGTACGGCGGCACGCTCGCCGACGGCGATAACTACCGCTCTGTTGCGGCGGGTATCGGGCAGAACCTCGCGCTGCTCGGGGCTATCTCCTTCGATGTGACCCAGGCGACCAGCCAGCTCCCGGACAAGGCTTCTCAGACGGGCTACAGCTATCGCGTAAACTACAGCAAACGCTTTGATACCACGGGAAGCCAGCTCACCCTGGCCAGCTACCGTTACTCCGATCCGCAGTTCCTGAGCTACGCGCGCTACCTGGACCGCGACAATAATGACGGCCAGACGGAAAAACAGACGTTTAGCATTACGGCCAGCCAGTACATTCCCGCACTGTCGCTCAATCTTTACCTCAGCCTGCTCCGTCAGACCTGGTGGGATGACGCGCCGTCCAATACCGGCAGCCTGACCGCGGGATATAACTTCGATCTGGGCCGCTGGAAAAACCTCGGCGTTTCGGTCTCGTTCAGCAAAACCCACTATGAAGATCGCGAAGACGACAATCAGTTCTATCTGTCCCTCAGCGTGCCGCTGGATCCTGACCATCGTCTCAGCTATGACCTGCGCAACAGCGACAACCTGAGCCAGACCGTCTCGTGGTACGACACCGCCGACCGGAACAACACCTGGGGCGTCTCTGCCGGTACCGAAAGCAAGCAGGCCGACGCGGGCGCACAGTTCAGCGGAAACTACCAGCACTACTCCTCGCTGGGCGATCTCAACGTCTCAGGAAGTTACAAGGCGAATGAGTACAGCTCCCTGAGCGCCAGCTGGAATGGGTCGTTCACCGGCACGGCAAAAGGCATGGCCCTCCACCGTCGCAGCTACGGCAACGAGCCGCGGGTCATGGTCAGCACGGACGGCATCGGCAATATTCCGCTCAACATGTCGCGGGACCAGACCAACGCTTTCGGGATCGGGGTGCTGCCATCCTTCTCCAGCTACTCACCGTCGAGCGTGCAGGTCAACCTGAACGATCTCCCCGAAGGCGTTGACGTGGATAACCGCGTCATGACCTCAACCTGGACGGAAGGCGCTATTGGCTACCGTCAGATCGCCACCCGGGCGGGAAATGACGTCGCAGGTATCCTGCGCACCGCGTCGGGCACGCCACCGCTGGGCGCGCGCGTCCAGCTGGCGGAGAGCGGGAAAGACGTGGGCATCGTCGCCGACGAAGGTCATATCTGGCTGGGCGCCGTCCAGCCCGAGCAGCAATTCCTGGTAACCTGGGGCGACGCCAGCCAGTGTCGCTTCACGCTGCCTTCACACCTCACTAACCTTTCGCAGCTTATGCTGCCGTGTCAGTAAATCATGATGAAACTCACTCCACTGAAAAGCCTGTGCCTGATGTTGATCGGCACAGCATTCACCACCCAGGCCGCCATCAACCTGGATCGTACCCGCATCGTTTTTCCCGAAACCGACAAGGCCAGCAGCCTGAAGGTCGATAACCAGAGCAAAGCGCTGCCCTATCTTGCACTCTCCTGGATCGAAGACGAAAAGGGCCATAAGGAGGACAACCACTTTATGGCGCTTCCTCCAATCCAGCGCATTGAGCCCGGATCGTCATCCCAGGTCAGGATCGTTAAGCAGGCGGCTACCAGCGCGCTGCCAAAAGATCGGGAATCGCTCTTCTACTTCAACCTGCGCGAAGTGCCGCCAAAAAGCGCCAGCCTCAACGATGACCGCAGCGTCATGCAGGTCGCCATGCAGAGCCGCATCAAGCTGTTCTGGCGTCCGAAGGCCATCGTGAAAAAAGCAGGCGACCGTTCTGAAATGCGCATGGAGGTGACGGCAACGGCAACAGGGCTGACCATCCACAACCCCACGCCCTATTACCTCACTCTCGCGTGGCTGAGCAAAAACGGTAAAACCATGCTGCCCGGCTTTGACAGCCTGATGCTGGCACCTTTTGCCACCTCTTCGGTTGCCACGGGCGGCTATCACGGTAGCTATTACAGCATTGGCTACATTGACGATTACGGCGCGCTGAGAAAGCTTGACGCGACCTGTCAGGGCGCGTCGACCTGCCAGCTTAAGGATGCGAAGGCCAAAAGCGATGCGAAAGCTCACTAACGTTTTGATCGCCACGCTGCTGGCGCTACTGCCCTTAAAAGCCGCGCTGGCGCTCGACTGCTATCTGGGCGCCCAGGGCGGCCCGGTGGAAGAGACAAAAACGATCAGCCCGTTCGCCATCCCCAGCAACGCACAGGTGGGGGAAAAGATCTGGGAATCCGACGACATTAAAATCCCGGTCACCTGTAACCACGATGTGGCGGGCAGCTTCGAAAAAGAGGACATCTATGCCTGGGTCAACCCCTATCCGGCCGCTTCCGATCCCTACTACGAGCTGGGAGTGACCTATGAAGGCATGGATTATGATGCGACGGGACAGCCTAACGGCGTAGATACCCGCCAGTGCCTTGATAATAACAACATCACCATGTATACCCCGGAGCAAATCAAGCAAATGGGGTGGGAGGACAGGCTTTGCTCAGGCAATGCCAATGATATTCACACCACGCGCACGTTCATCGCCCGACTGCGCCTTTACGTCCGCATCAAGGCCGTTCCGCCGCACGGCTACACAAGTTCGCTGGGGGACTACATCGTGGTGCAGTTTGACGGAAAAGGCGGGGTCAACCAGATGGCCGACGCCAAAAACCTCAAGTACCACATCAACGGGTTGAATAACATTACCGTCCTCGACTGCGGTGCCACCTTCAGCATTTTTCCTGAGAACCAGGAGATTGATTTCGGGACCTTCAGCGCCCGCGACATCGTGAATCAGCAGACGCGCAAGCGCACCTTTACGGTGAAAACCACCAAAGTGCAGGACGCACAGTGTTCAGATGGTTTTAAAATGGACTCGTCGTTCTACACCACGGAATCGCTGTCAGAAAACGACACCGCGCTGTTGATTGGGAATGGATTAAAGCTACGCATCCTCAACGGAACCGAGCCTTATACCTACAACCACTACGAAGAGTATGCGGATTTCACCGGGAGTACGTTGAACTATGAACAAACCTATACGGCGGAACTCTCCCCTGACGCGGGAAAAGCCATTCAGTCCGGCCCGTTCGAAACGGTAGTGCTGTTTAAAATCAACTACCACTAGGCACAAAAAAGCCGGGTTTCCCCGGCTTTTTCACATCAGCGGTTTCAGCTGGCTTTGCGCTCGTGCGCCTGGCGGTACTCCACCAGATCTTCAATCGTCACCACCGGCATATTGTGCAAACGCGCAAAGGTGATGCACTCCGGCGCGCGCGCCATGGTGCCGTCATCGTTGGTCAGTTCACACAGCACGCCAGCAGGTTTGAAGCCCGCCAGCGTCACCAGGTCGATCGTCGCCTCGGTGTGGCCGCCACGGGTCAGCACGCCGCCAGCCTGCGCACGCAGCGGGAAGACGTGGCCTGGACGGTGCAAATCGGATGGCTTCGCATCATCAGCAATCGCAGCACGTACGGTGGTCAGACGGTCAGCCGCAGACACGCCTGTGGTCACGCCGTGCGCGGCTTCAATGGTTACGGTAAAACCGGTCCCGAAGGCGCTGGTGTTGTTTTCGACCATCATCGGCAGCTCAAGCTGCTTACGACGATCTTCGTTAATACACAGGCAGACGATGCCGCTGCCGTGACGGATGGTCAGCGCCATCTGTTCAACGGTCATGTTTTCGGCGGCGAAAATCATGTCGCCTTCGTTTTCACGATTTTCATCGTCAAGCACCATCACACCGCGGCCTTCGCGCAGTGCATCCAGTGCATGTTCAACACGTTGAGTTGAAGTGCCAAAAGAGGAAAGTAGCGTCTGATTCATGGTAAAAAAACCTCATTAACATTATGGTTACCAGAATCAGGGCAGTCTTAGGAGCGCCGTATAAGCGGCAAAAAGATAACGTGAGCGGGCCCATGCCCGACTGGATCGTTACTCTCTCCCATCCGGACTCTAACCGTCGGCCCCGGAATTACACCGGATCTGCTGACCTTTGAGAATTCACCCAAAGCGCTCGCGGGCTTTCAGCGTTAAGCTGATTTACCGCCGGTGGGGAATTTCGCCCCGCCCTGAGAATAAGCGAGATAACTATAACGCTATTGATTATCCTGGGCAATGCATAAGCATCAAACAATTTTGTTTACCCCGGGCATGACGCGCTACAATGTTCATCAACACCGTTTTATCAAGGGAAGCCACGATGATTGACCCGAAGAAAATTGAGCAGATCGCGCGTCAGGTTCACGAATCCATGCCAAAAGGCATTCGTGAATTTGGTGATGACGTCGAAAAGAAAATCCGCCAGACGCTGCAGGCCCAGCTGGTTCGCCTTGATTTAGTCAGCCGCGAAGAGTTTGACGTGCAGACCCAGGTGCTGTTGCGCACCCGCGAGAAGCTGGCGCTGCTGGAACAGCGTCTGACCGAGCTGGAAAACCGTAATGCACCGGAAGAAGTGAAGCCGGCACCGGCTATTCCACCGGTGGACGACCAGGAGTAAGTGCGGCCTGTTGTGCCCGGTGGGGGGGGCGCCCGGGGCGGGGCGGAAGGGGGGGGGGGGGCCCCGGGGGGGCCCCCCCCCCCCCCCAAAAAAAACCGGGGGCCCGGCCCGGGGTTTTTTTTTGG